>JAOUKH010000018.1 GCA_029882685.1 Cyclobacteriaceae bacterium | reverse complement strand
TTTTTTGGCTTTTGTTCCTTTTTGAAATAAAGAACCTGTACGGTTGAATTTTTTATTGATAGCTCTTGTGTACGACCTAAGTATTATGCCAATCGAATTATTGATTTTCTGATTTATAACGAATTCAGGGTTTGACTTCAAGTCAAGCCCTGAGTCACTTTCAGGAATAAATACAAGTAAATGAAAATGGTTAGGCATTAAACAATAAGCAAGTATTTCAACAAAGGGAGAAAGATGATTTCTAATCTTTTTCAGAAAGAATAAATAATTTTCTCTTTCAAAAAAAATAGGCTGGCTGTTATTCCCTCTATTGTAGACGTGATAAATATTGTTTGGCACAAATTCCATCATTACAAAATAGTTAAAGCTAAGTTTAAATGGAAGGTAAGATTTACTTTTTATTTATTCATGCCAATATAGATCAAAATTGATTCAGGAATAAGTACAAGTAAATGAAAATGGTTAGGCATTAAACAATAAGCAAGTATTTCAACAAAGGGAGACAGATGTTTGCGAATCTTTTTTTAAGAAAAAGAGATCGTTTCCTCTTTCGAAGAAAATAGGTTGACTAATGTTTCCCCTATTGAATAAATGATAAGAATTCCCTGAGTGGAACTGCATCTCCCAAGTTAGTAAAGGTTTGACTTTGAGTCAAGCCTTTACTAATGTGGATTCTATCTCAAAATAGAAATAAGTACCCCAGCAGCAACAGCAGACCCAATCACACCCGCAATATTACTAGCCATTGCATAATGTAATATATGATTGTGAGGGTCGTGTTTTAAGCTTATTTCATTGGCCACTCTTGATGCCATTGGTACAGCACTTAGTCCAGTAGCTCCTACCAGCGGGTTTATTTTTTTCTTGGCAAATACATTATATAATTTTGCAGCATAGATACCTCCCGCAATAGAAATAGAAAAAGCTAAGAAACCGCCCATAATTATCAACAATGTCTTATAGTTTAGAAACGATTCTACAGTCATTGTTGCTCCTACTAAAAGGCCGAGAAAAATGGTAGCCGCATTCATAATTCCTCCTGCAGCAACTTTATGAAGTCGTTCGGTTAGAGAACCAACTTCTTTAATGAGGTTACCAAACAACAACATTCCAACCAAAGGCACAGAAGAAGGCACAGCCAATGAAACTATTGCACCTACCACAATTGGAAAAATGATTTTAGCTCGCTTAATATTTTTAATTTTTGTTTTTGCAGGGTACAGTTTGTCCTGCTCTTTCATATTAATAGTTAGTTCCTTATTGTTGGTTGTTAATGCCACCACAAAAGGTATTATTACTGGTACCAAAGCCATGTAGGAGTACGCAGCGATTGCTATTGGTCCCAACAAGTGCGGAGCTAGAATGATTGTAGTATAAATTGCAGTAGGACCATCAGCACCGCCAATTATACCTAATGCTGCTGCCTCTTTAGGCGTAAAACCAAGATAAAGCGCTGCCATAAGTACTGAGAAAATGCCAATTTGTGCTGCTCCTCCAAAAAAGGTTAATCTCAAATTTCTTAGCATCGGACCAAAATCCGTCATTGCCCCAACACCCATAAAAATGATTGGAGGCAAAAGCCCTGTTTTAATAAGCGAGTAATAAAGCAAGTTCATTATACCATAGTCTTTTGCAATTTCTATCAAGGTAAGGTGTTCGATTTGGGTATTAGTGACAACACTCATCCCCCCTCCTAGCGCATTGGCTAAAATAATACCAAAGCCAATTGGCACTAATAGAAGTGGTTCATATGCTTTTTTTATCCCCAAAAACAATACAAAAAAACCTATTGCAAGCATTAATAGAGAGCCTGGTGAGTCTATAAAACTCTGAAAAGCTGTCATTTCATATAACTGGTTGAATACTTCCATATTTACTTGAATACTACGTTTTATTGTAATTTTATAATTATTTCATCTTCTTCAATACTACTTCCATCTGTTGCACAAACTTCGACTACTGTGCCTGCTTTATCAGCAGCTATAGCATTATATACCTTCATAGCTTCGATATAACCTACAACATCACCTACCTTCACCTGATCACCAACTTTTACACCTTGTTCTCCTGCTGTTTTAGTTAACATGAAATTTCCTTCAATAGGAGCAGATATCTCTAAAAGTCTACCATTTGTTGACATCTCTTTTTGAGGTTCTTTTTCAACCTTTCCCAAAGGTTTAGTTGTTGATTCGTCATATGAAATATGAACTTGAAACTTCTCACCATTTACATCAATATTCATTGAAGTTGGTTGAGCAAAATCACCAGATGGCGATTTCACAACCGAAGCCATTGAAGAATTCGTTTTCTCTTTTCTAGCTGCTAAATCAGCCTCAAAACTCTCTTTTGCCTTACCAGATTTATAAGCTTTATACTGATCGGGATGCATAGCATACTCCATTAATTCTTCATTATCCTGCCCTAGTTCCCAACCCTGTGCCAGCATATCTGCTTTTATATCTTCAAGCGCATCTGGATATAAGTCTTGAGGCACCCCAGTATAAAATTCTTTACCCATACTGTTTGCCATTTGTACTAACTCATCATCAAGTGTTCCTGGTAATTTCCCTGACCTTCCAATAAGTAAATCCCAAGTGTTATCGTCAATCATAGACCAACGTTCTTTGCCTTTTAATACTTGCATTACATTCATTAATGCCACATTTTTCACATATTGACTATAAGGGGTTACCAATGGCGGATAACCCATTTTAGGCCAGATGTATTCCACTTCTTCAAATAGTTTAATTAGAATTTCATCTTGACTTATTGTAGGCTTATTTCGTTTGGTTAGCCATTTGTTTAAACTCTTGAGGTTGTTTTCCAGATCAGCCATCAAACTTCCCATCATACCACCTGGTAATCCTGGGCCAATAAGTAACGAGTTCATGTGCCTGTTTTTAGGGTTAATGTAGTACCCTAGAAAGTCATCAATAAAATTTTGTGTTAAAGACCGTACTTTCATATAGGCACTCATATTGATGTCTGGAACATCAAACCCAGCATCTTTTAACATAGCATGAACAGTGAGTAAATCTGCATGTCCTGTTCCCCAAGATAAAGGTTCCATGGCTACATCTATAATTTCTGCACCAGCACGTGCCACTTCTAGAATAGAAGCCACTGAAAACCCTGGTCCAGAATGACCGTGATATTGAATAAGCGTATCTGGATGTGCAGCTTTTATACCACTTACAATTTTACCTAGAGACACAGGCCTTCCTATTCCAGCCATGTCTTTAATACATATTTCCTGTGCGCCTAAATTGATAAGTTGATCAGCCAAATTGATATAATACTCTACAGTGTGTACCTCTGAATCTGTAACACATAAAGCAGCTTGCGAAACCATTCCTTCTTCATTCGCAAATTTTATAGAATTTTCTAAGTTGCGTATGTCATTTAAACCATCGAATGAACGAGAAATATCAGTCCCTTGAGCCTTTTTTACACGAAACATTAGACGCCTAACATCTGCTGGAACAGGATTCATTCTAATTCCATTTAATGCCCTTTCTAGCATTTGTGTCTGAATACCTGCATCATTAAAGGGCTGTGTCCATTCTCTTACAGCTATGTTAGGATTTTCTCCAAACAAGAGGTTGATTTGCTCAAACCCTCCACCATTTGTTTCAACTCTAGTAAAACATCCCATATCTATTATGGGTTGAGCTACTTGGTTTAATTGATCAACTCTAGGCATATATTTGCCAGAAGACTGCCACATATCTCTGTATAATAAACAAAATTTTATTGATTTGGACATAATTATATTTTTTAAAGCTTTCTAATTTTAATAATCTTTCCTTTGCCTTTTGTAAAGGCGACTACAGCAGAAGTTAAAACAGATATTTTTGTTTTATCAATCTGTTGTGTAACTATTTGTGGTACATTAGATTTCGATGATGACACCTCTTTAGCAAGTTTATTGATAATAATAATCATCAACTTTCCTCCTAAAACCACCAACCCTAATATGGAAAAAACGGTTATCATGCCTACGGTCATAATAGTAAGACCAATCTGTATTTCTTCAGTCATTAATTAATCATTTTTAACAAATTTGTGTCAAGATAAAACCGAAAGTTGATAGAAAAAAGTATATATCATGTTAATGCTTCGCATTTACTTTGCAAGAGAAACTAGTTAGCAATTATTTAAAACATCAATATAGTTACAAGCCATTTCTTGATGTTTCTTCTGAAAAATTTACCGACACTTTGTATTTACTTAATAAAATGCTGTATTTTGTCTTGTATATTTGAGTGTGTGTTTTATAATGTTATTTTAACTAACTGTAGAACAATATTTTACAATCAAATAACCAACCTAACTCGAAATAAATTATTTGGAATAAAAGCGTTGATGAATTACGTAGTTCCACGTATTTTGAATAGATTAGTGTAGTAATATATTGTACAAAATAAATATTTATTAAGAAGAGATATATGAGTACAAACTCAAATTTTAAAAAAATATTTTTATTTTCTTTTTCGTTAGCAGGTCTATTTTTTATAATAGGTTATTTATTTTGGACAAATGAATTGCAATATGTTACCCCTACAGAGAAGCCTAAAAATTATGTAGAGGTAAAGATAATGGACAAGGTTAATCTAGAAGAAGCTTTTAAATCGCCCAATAAGAAACCTTTTTTTATTCATTATTACAACCCTTATTGTCCATGCTCAAAATTTAACTATAACTATTACCAAGAACTATCTCTAAAATATCAGGATGAATTTAATATGTTTTTAGTGATTCGTGAAATGGACAAAGACGTAGTGGATGAGATTAAGAGAAAAATAAAAACAAAAGCAACCTTAATTATCGATGAAGGTGGTACAATTGCTGAGCAAACAGGAGTATACTCAACCCCACAAGCTGTTTTACTAAATTCAGATTATACGCTCTATTTTAGAGGAAACTACAACAGAACTAGGTACTGCACGGTTAAAAATTTTAATTTTGCAGAAATGGCTATGGACTCTTTATTAGCGGGTAACCCTGCTCCTGAATTCGGTTTTTTTTCCAATACAGCTTATGGTTGTTCTCTCAGTAAAGAGCGTGAGTTTCACCAAGTATTATTTTCTATAAACTAGCAATAATACCAAAACAATAAATTTTATTATGAATATTGAAAAAATTGAAAAAATAAAACTCCGTGAAAATAACGAAACGTTTTTCACGAGTGAAAAAAAGAAAATGGATAAAATCCTTTTCTATTTATTAGTGGGCTATTTATTATTCGGGTTATTTATTGCCTTTTATTATGACACTTGGTTATTAGCCGTTGGCGTTGGCGGTAGTATTTCTATAGCAATTTTTATCGCATGGAAATTATTTCCTAAGTCATCAATATATCAATATTTGGCTAGTGCATTATTTGGTATATACATGGCTCAAATGATCTATCAAATGCATGGTCTTTTTGAAATGCATTTTTTCTTTTTTGTAGGCTCCGCCATTTTAATAGGGTATCAAAATTGGAAGTTGCAAATTCCATTCGTTTTAGTTGCGGCTATTCATCATTCTATATTTGCTTATCTTCAATTTGTAAAAGGATCAGAAACCATCTTTTTCTCACAGGTAAACTGGACAACTCAAACTTTCTTTTTCCATATGGGTTTAGTATCTCTTGTAGCTGTTATTAATGGCATATGGGCATACCAAGGTGAAGAGCGTACATTTGAGATATTAAAAGTTAACGCCACATTAGAGAATAAGGAAAAGGTAGAAAATATTCTTCGTGTAGTTCAAAATTCATCGAAAGAACTTTTAGAAATTAGTGAAGAAAATATTAAAATAGGAAAATCACTTTCAGACAAAGCCACACATCAAGCATCATCACACGAAGAAATATCTTCTAGTATGGAAGAAATGACTGCCAATATTGAAACAAACACACAAAATGCCAGAGAATCTGAAAAAATATCAGTAATTACTGAGAAGAAAATGCTTGAAAGTGGTGAGACGGTAAAAAACTCTGTTGCCACGATGAAAGACATAGCTAAAAAAATCATGATTATTGATGAAATTGCTAGGCAAACGAACTTATTAGCACTAAATGCGGCAGTAGAAGCAGCTCGCGCAGGCGAACATGGAAAAGGCTTTGCAGTAGTAGCAACAGAAGTAAGAAGGTTGGCGGAAAGAAGTCAAAATGCTGCTAGTGAGATTAATAATCTATCTCAAGAAAGTCAAGAGGTAACGGAGAAATTAAGTCAAGAATTCAATGAACTTGTTCCAGATTTTCAGAAAACAATAAACTTAATTTCTGAAATTTATAATGCATCAAAAGAACAATCATCTGGAGTAGACCAAATAAATAACGCGATTAGTTTACTTAATAATGTAGCTCAGGAAAATGTTTCTGCATTTGAAAATATCTTGGTCAATGCACAAATGGTAAAAAATAAATCGGAAGAATTGGAGAACATTGTGTCTTCATAAGATTTTTAATTCCTTCTTTATTAATAGAGATTGTGGTTCAAAAAATGTCACAAAACAAACAATGTTAAGAGCCAACTTGTAATTGAGTTGGCTTTTGTAAAATTAATTTTGAAGAAGGTTATTTATTGATCGAAACAGAAAAAAATACTCAAATATCTCTTCTCATCGATATTAATAGGGCGTGTTTATTTTATTTAGTTGTCCCTTAAAATATTTACAATGAATTGATAATCAATGATATATATTAATAATTAGTTCTTTTTTCGTTGTAAAAATGACCGTATTTTGTTAAATTATAGTATAAAACATGGTCGAGTGCGTGCAAAGAAAAAACCAATAAGTCAGCATAATTTTTTAGCCTCCACATTATAAGAGCAACTCAATCCTAACAATTCTCTTCACCTTCTGACAGATCAAATGGATTGGGAGTATTTTGAGTAGGAATTCAAGGGTTTGTATTCAGATAAAGATCGTCCTGCTCACAGCATACGCTTAATGTGTTTTTTATTAATTCTAAAAGCTATTTATAGTCTATCAGATGAAGATTTGGTGGAAAATCATTGGGAAATGAACGTCTATTATCAATATTTTTCTGGGGCTGATAACCAACAATGAGGACAGCCCTGTGCAGCTAGTGATTTGGTTTTCTTCCGTAAGCGCATAGGAGAAGAAGGCGTGGAGAAAATTTTGCGACATTCGATAAACAAACATGGCAAGGGTGGAGAAGATATTCATGTAGTATGTATATCTATGAACAGCAAATAAAGGTATTGTTTAACGATGATTCATCTACCTTTTTAATTTTCTAAAATTAGAATTTGCCTGTAACCTTTAAAATAACTTTACGTTATTTTTATTTGACTATTAGTAAAATATATTTTACATTTAGTCAAATAAACTATACAATTATGAAACAAAGATTTTTATTTCCGAACAAAATGAAGCCATTTGGATGGGTATTGTTTTTTCCATCTTTGATATTAGGTATTATGAATTTGTATTCTGAGTTTGTGTTTGAGTTTTTACAGATTACTACAATTAATGATACTATATTTAAATCAAGACCACAAAACTTAACTGATGAAATTGCTTTGACAGGCACATTAATAGGATTAATGCTAATTGGATTTTCAAAGTTGAAGATAGAAGATGAATATGTTCAAAAAATAAGGCTTGACTCTCTATTATGGGCAACCTATCTTAATTTTGGATTAGTTATTTTGAGTACATTATTTGTTTATGGTGATTACTACTTCGATGTTATTGTTTACAATCTATTTACATTACCCTTATTTTTTGTGATACGATTTCACTATTATTTAGCAAGAAGATGAAAAATACAATTAAAGTAGAACGTGCTAAAAAGGATCTGACACAAGAAGGTTTAGCAGAAAAAATTAATGTTTCTCGACAAACAATTAACTCCATCGAAAAAGGAAAATATGTTCCTTCAACACTTCTGGCTATGAAGATGGCTGCAATTTTTGAAATTAATGTTAACGATATTTTTACTTTAGAAGAAGAAGATTGGAATTAATTTATCGCATAATCAATTATTGAATAAAGGTGTATTTACTCAAAAAATTAAGTGTTGAATAGGATAAATAATGACAATCTAAAAGTTAAATGTGTTGTAATAACACTATTACTGCAGCTACAAAAACTCAAAAGAATACTCTATATTTAGGCTCAACTAAAATAGACCAACTTTGAAAAAGATAATTATCATTTTTTCCGTTTTCTTATTTGTTCAATGTGCTAAGGAAAACAAAAATAAAATAGACGAAAACAAAGACACAGTACCAGCATCAGTAATGACAATTACTTTGGAAGACGCAAATCGACTTTCAGCATTACCATTACATTGTATGCAAGTAGAATACCCAAATAAACTCAATCAAACTATCGGAAGTAATGCCGATTTACAATCACCAAAGTCATTGCATCCCGCCTTTTATGGTTGCTTCGATTGGCATTCTTCTGTCCATGGACATTGGTCGCTGATAAGTCTATTGAAACAATTTCCTAACATTGAAAACAATGAACTTATCCGAACTAAGTTAGCTGAGAACATCTCTGTTGAAAATATTGAACAAGAGATCGAGTATTTTAAAGGTGTACACAACAAATCGTTTGAACGCACCTATGGGTGGGCATGGCTATTAAAATTAGCAGAAGAGCTACACACTTGGGAGGACTCTTTGGCCAGACAGTTAGAACAAAATCTACAACCATTAACCAATGTAATTGTAGAGAAATACTTGGACTTCTTACCCAAATTAAATTACCCTATTCGGGTAGGAGAACATTCCAATACTGCTTTTGGACTTACCTTCGCTTATGACTATGCTCAAACTGTTGCTGACGATTCGTTAAAAAATTTAATTATCAAGCGAGCAAAAGACTTTTATCTCAACGATATAAATTGTCCCATTTCCTGGGAGCCTAGTGGTTTCGATTTTCTTTCTCCTTGCTTGGAAGAAGCAGATATTATGAGAAGAATATTACCCAAAGAAGAGTTTAAAGTTTGGCTTCAAAGCTTTATGCCTCAATTACAATCTGTCGACTTTGTGTTAGAAACGGGAAAAGTTTCGGACAGAACAGATGGAAAATTAGTGCATTTGGATGGTGTGAATTTTAGTAGAGCCTGGTGTTTGTATGGTATTGCCAATGATTTTCCTGAGTACACACATCTCAAGAAAGTAGCAAACAAGCATATTAACTACTCCTTACCTAGTATTGTAGATGATAATTATGAGGGAACACATTGGCTAGGATCATTTGCTATTTATGCATTAAACACAGCAGGGAATGTTCAAGTGGACTAAAAACATTGGGCCTGGTGCGTTAGTGGCAGCGGCATTTATTGGGCCTGGCACGGTGACATTATGTACTATATCAGGAGTTCAATTTGGCTTCACTTTATTGTGGGCAATGGTGCTATCAATTCTGGCAACTATTATTTTACAAGAAATGGCAGCAAGAGTAGGCATCATCACTCAAAAAGGACTTGCAGCGGTAATTAAAGAACAAATCTCTTCTCCCTTGATGCGCAAATTGGCATTGCTCCTTATTTTAGGAGCGGTAGTTATCGGCAATGCCGCTTATGAAGCAGGAAATATTAGTGGCGCATCGTTGGGAATGGCAGCAATTGTTGGAAAATCATTAGCAATATATTATCCAATAATAATTGGAGGCATTGCATTTATACTATTGGGTTTGGGAAATTATAAAATCCTAGAACGAAGTTTAGTTGGTTTGGTTCTTTTAATGAGCTTTTCATTTATCATTACTGCCATTATTACAAAACCAGATATAGTTGAAATTATAAAGGGGATGTTCGTGCCAAGCATACCTGAAAATAGTGCGTTAATTATTATTGGTATCATTGGTACTACAGTAGTACCCTACAATCTTTTTTTACATGCATCATTGGTAAAAGAGAAATGGAATAAAGAAAGTGATCTTTCTTATGCCCGAAAAGATGTGATTATCTCCATTATTTTGGGAGGGATTGTATCTATGTCTATTATTATTTCTGCTGCAACAATTAAAGAAACGGGCATTCAAAGTGTTTTGGATTTAGCAAAAGGGTTAGAGCCTTTATATGGTAGTGCTGCGAAATATTTTTTAGGAATAGGATTATTTGCAGCAGGTATAACTTCGTCAATTACTGCCCCTTTGGCGGCAGCATATGTAGCTCGAAGTTGTTTTGAGTGGGAAAATTCTTTGAAGGACATAAAATTTAAATTAGTTTGGACTACAATTTTAGTTTTAGGGATTCTTTTCTCTTCCTTAAATTTTAAGCCTATTCAGATTATTACATTCGCACAAATTGCCAATGGCTTGCTACTGCCCATAGTAGCCTTATTTTTGTTATGGATAGTAAATAAAACATCTGTATTAGGAAAATATAAGAACACAATTCTCCAAAATATATTTTCTATATTCATTATTCTCATTACAATTATACTAGGAGCAAAAGGAATATTAAGTGCACTGTCATGATCGATATCAATTGCGATGTAGGTGAAGGGGTGAACAATGAGCACCTGCTCATGCCTTATATAACATCGTGTAATATAGCATGTGGTGGACATGCAGGTGATGAAAAAATGATGACCAAAGTAGTGGAACTTGCCAAAAAGCACCAAGTGAAAATTGGAGCGCATCCTTCCTATCCTGATAAAGAAAATTTTGGTAGAAAATCAATTCTACTATCAGCTAAAGAATTGAATAAAACCATCAACCACCAAATAAAAGCATTGGAAAAAGTTGCCTCTGAATTTGATATGCAACTGCACCATATAAAACCTCATGGTGCTTTATATAATGACATCGCAAAAGATAATTCACTCGCTAAAATATTTCTTGATGCCATACATAAACATCTAGAGAAGTATGTTCTTTATGTACCTTACGAATCGCAAATAGAGAAGGAAGCTTTAAGGAATAATTTTAAAATAATTTATGAGGCATTTGCCGACCGAAATTATAATGATGATTTAAACTTGGTTTCAAGAAAAGAGAGTAATGCAATTCTCACAGATGTAAATCAAATAATTGAACACATTTCACTGATCAAAGAAAAAGGGGAAGTAAGGACAATTTCTGGACAGCATTTAGAGATAAAGGCTTCCACATTCTGTGTTCATTCCGACACAAATAATTCTGTGGAAATTGTAAAGAAAATTCATGAAAAGTTTATTTGATACCTGACAGGTTGAAAACCTATAAATTAACATATAAGCCTTTAGGAAAGTCCGCTATTTTAATAGAATGGCCTCCCGAAATGAATGAACTCATTCTCAAAGATGTACTCTTATTTTATAACCGTATCCAATTGAGTAAGAAAGAAGGCATCGTTGAAACAATACAATCAATCAACT
Organism: Cyclobacteriaceae bacterium; assembly: GCA_029882685.1. Lineage (GTDB taxonomy): Bacteria > Bacteroidota > Bacteroidia > Cytophagales > Cyclobacteriaceae > JAOUKH01. Next base: position 19,966 of record JAOUKH010000018.1, on the reverse strand, counting down.
CACTTACCATTATTTATGATTTTGAATTAATTAATTTCGATGAATTAAATCTGTGGCTCAAGAGAATTTATCCTGAAATTAAAAATACTAGCTACACACAAAAAAATCACTTGTGGAAAATTCCAGTTTGTTATGACACAACTTTTGGATTAGACCTTTCCGAAATTTCGGTTAAAAACAAACTATCCATACAAGAAATTATAAGATTACATACAGGCACAGCTTATCGTATATATTCCATTGGTTTTTTACCTGGATTCCTATACTTAGGAGGGTTAGAGAAACAACTGCATATAAATCGTAAATCCAAACCAAGGTTAGAAGTACCAAAAGGAGCAGTAGGTATTGGTGGGGTACAAACTGGAATTTATCCAAAATCAAGTCCAGGAGGTTGGCAAATATTAGGAAATACTCCTATCAATTTTTTTGATATATCAAAGTCCATTCCTTGCTTCGCTAAACCAGGAGATAAAATACAGTTTATTGCTATTTCTTATCAAGAGCATGTTCATATTCAAGAGCAAGTTACAAAAGGGGTATATCTTCTAGAAAAGGAGGTACTCAATGATTAGAATTCTAAAAAAAGGTTTGCACACATCCATTCAAGATCTTGGGAGAAAAGGTTATCGCAACTATGGGATTCCCATTTCGGGAGCAATGGATAGCAATTCAGCTATTTTGAGTAATATAATATTGGGAAATAAAGAAGTTGATGCTGTAATGGAAATAACATTCCAAGGGCCAGAAATACAGTTTTTAAGTGCCACTCGAATAGCCATAACTGGAGCAATTTATAGCCCTACAAAAAACAAAAAACCTCTGGAAATGAATAAAAGCATTTCTATTCAAAAAGGGGATATTATTAATTTTGGAGCACCAAAATCTGGTGTAAGAAGTTATTTGGCAATTTCAGGAGGATTCCAAACAGAACTTGTTTATGGCAGTCGGAGTTACTATGAAGGTGTTACAAAAAAAGGTATAATCGAAAATAAAGATGAAATCCCTTTCAATTCCAGTTTTAAAGTAGGACTATCTCAATATGATGTACATAAATTATGTTATTCAAGTATTTCTAACTCTCAAACATTGAAAGTTGATAAAGGTCCAGAATTTGAGTTACTTAATAAGAATCAACAACATGACCTGTTAAGTAATACCTTTTCATTAGGCATCAATAACCGTATGGCATATCAAATACAGGAGCTTATACCCAATCAATTAAAATCAATCATTAGTTCAGCAGTATTGCCAGGTACTGTGCAACTTACTCCTTCAGGAAAAATGATTTTACTTATGAGAGACTGCCAAACCACAGGCGGTTATCCTAGAATTCTACAATTAACGGAGCAGTCTATCAATTTTTTGGCTCAAAAAATACAACATGAAAAGGTGAATTTTGAGTTAACTCCTCTTTCAGACTAAATTACCTTAAACTATCTTTAAACTTACTAATAAGTACTTGCTGAATTGGCACATTATCGATCTTACTTTCCAGCCATGAAATAATATCTAAATATAGGAATGGTCGCTGCTCATAAATATCATTTTGATAGACTAACAAACGATCCCTTAAATCTTTAAATTCTCCTTTAAGACCATGTACTGTAATTCTATTAAGTTTCTTCAGGAAAGAAAAAATTTCTTTTTGAACAGCATGTAGATCATTCATTTTACCCAAAAAATGATAAACTGACTTCACGTGATATTCCAATGACTCATCTAATCCTTCATCATAATGAGCAATAAGATTTAATATTCGAGCAAAGCAGTGAATATCCTCACGTAAAGACACATCTTTATAACCTAAAACTTTTTCCAAATACTTTATAGCTTTCAAGTTATCTCCACTACCAAAGTATATTGAAGCTATTTTGTAATAAAAAATGAGTACTCTGTGGGGATCAAGGTAATCCACATATTTTTCAAGATCTCTTTCTAATTCTGGAATAAATTTTACTCCCTCAGTAAAAGATCCTTCAAGAAAATGTTTATTTATTCTATGTGTAGCCGAGTAAAGAAACAGCAATATTTCAATGTTCTGATTTAATTTTATTGATTCATTTTTACTTACTTCATCTAATTCTTTCAACACTAAAACAAATTTTGAGTAATGTCTCAAATTAAATAGTGTTGCCAACAAGTTATGTAATCCTTTCAGGTAAAGTGTAGGCTGCAATTCAATCATACTTGCATTATTTTTGAATAAATCAACCCATTTTTGTGCATAGCGATAACTCATAACAAAGTCATGTATTATATGATTATACCATACTTGTGATTGGTATAAATATAATTTTTCGAAAAATGAAAGGTTGTCTTCTTCTACCTGAGGAAGGTTTCTTTCCATGAAAAACTTTACCCTATGATGATCCTCCTCATTCCTGATATAACCCATTTTTAGGTATAGACCATAAAGTTGCAATGCCAAATTAGAAAGTGAGTTAGAGGTTTGAATAGTACGATTAAATTCTACCGTTTGATGTACCAACTCATCTGCTCTATTACTTATACTACGAGTGATATATTGTGATTCAATTAATTTTTCAAATTCAAGAATCTGAAGAACTAAAGTGTTTTGCTTGCTCTCCATGGCTTGAATTTTTGCTTTATTAAGCAATTTCAAACTTTGTTGATAGAGACCTTTATTATATAGCACTTTAGCATAATCAATGTTTTCGCGAAGTTGAATATCAACATTATGATGAATATGGTTAAGACGAAGCGAAACAAGAATTTGTTTATACAAGTTCGCTTTCATATTTGACAATTGAGCTTTTTTTATTTCAGGTACTTTTTTAAAAATAATGCGTTCATCAAATGTCTTCATTCCATCCAGTACATCAAAAAGCCTAATGAATTTTGCCTCCTCCTTAGTGTTAGTACGATTAACAAAAAGCGTGAAATTTCTTTTCTCAGCTTTAGTTAAAGTACCTATAAGTTGAAATAAAGGGTCTTTTCTTTGGTTAGGCATTGTAATTATTTTGTGTGTATCATGTTGTTTGTCAATTACTTACAATAGTAGTCAACTATTTTTGAATTAGTACAAATCGTAAATTCAATTTTTTAATAAACATCTTTCCTAATAATATTTGATGCGTTTTACAATTTAAAAGTATGCCATTCTGGATTAAATAAACAATGAAAGACAAAAGAATACAAATATTTGATACAACTCTCCGTGATGGTGAGCAAGTTCCAGGAAGTAAGCTCAACACTTCTGAAAAACTTACCATTGCTTCTCATTTGGATGGGTTAGGAGTTGATGTTATCGAAGCTGGATTTCCAGTCTCAAGTCCTGGCGATTTTGAAGCGGTATACGAAATCTCCAAAATAGTAAAAAATGCTACGGTATGTGGTCTTACCAGAGCTGTAGAAAAAGATATTGATATTGCTGCAGACGCACTTAAATTAAGCTCTCGTCCCAGAATACATACTGGAATTGGCACATCTGAGTATCACATTAACTTCAAACTAAACAGCACTCAAGATGAGGTGAAAGAAAGAGCATTTCGGGCTGTGAAATATGCTAAACGCTATGTAGAGGATGTAGAATTTTATGCCGAAGATGCTGGAAGAACTGAAAATCAATATTTAGCTGAAGTTTGTGAGTTAGCTATAAAAGCTGGAGCTACAGTACTTAATATTCCTGATACCACTGGTTATTGTTTACCTCAACAATACGGTGAGAAAATAAAATACCTTATGGAAAATGTAAAAGGTATTGAAAAAGCAATTTTATCTACACATTGTCACAACGACCTCGGTATGGCTACCGCAAATTCTATTACTGGGGTAATGAATGGAGCTCAACAAATTGAATGTACCATAAACGGTATTGGTGAAAGAGCTGGAAATACTTCGTTGGAAGAGGTAGTAATGATTATGAGTCAACATAAGCATTTAGGTCTTGAAACAGGTGTAGTAACTAATAAATTATATAAAACAAGTCGCTTAGTATCTGAATTCATGCACATGCCTGTACAACCCAATAAAGCCATTGTAGGCTCCAATGCCTTCGCCCATTCTTCTGGTATCCATCAGGACGGAATGATAAAAAATAGATCTACATATGAGATTATCGACCCCGAGGATGTGGGGGTTGATAAATCAACTATTGTACTTACTGCTCGAAGCGGTCGTGCTGCGTTAAAATACAGGCTCAACCAACTTGGTTTTTCACTTGCTAAAAACGAAATAGATGTAGCCTATCACTTTTTTCTAAAACATGCAGACAAGAAAAAAACAATAGATAATAATGATCTAGTAAAAATTATGGATGAATGTAAAGAAAAAGCAGTATAGAAAATGGCAAAAACCTTATTTGATAAAGTTTGGGATAAACATGTTGTAAAACAAATTCCCGGAGGTGTTAATGTATTATATATCGACTTACACCTTATTCATGAAGTAACAAGTCCTCAAGCATTTGCTGAATTAGAAACTAGAAATTTACCAATATTTAGAAAAGAAAAAATGGTAGCTACAGCAGATCATAATGTGCCTACTATTAACCAACACCTTGAGATAAAGGAAGAGCTATCTAGATTTCAAGTTGAAAAATTAGGGGAAAATTGTAAAAAACATGATATAACATACTATGGACTTGGGCATGAATACCAAGGGATAGTTCATGTAATTGGTCCTGAATTAGGACTCACCTTACCTGGAAAAACTATTGTTTGTGGTGATAGTCACACCTCTACACATGGTGCTTTCGGTGCTATTGCTTTTGGTATAGGAACAAGTCAGGTAGCTCAGGTAATGGCTAGCCAATGCCTTATTCAGACCAAACCAAAAACAATGAGAATCACTGTAGATGGAAAATTGAGTAAAGGTGTTTTGTCAAAAGACATAATACTACACATAATATCTACTCTTGGTGTTGCTAGTGGTACAGGATACTTCATAGAATATGCTGGATCAGCTATTCAATCACTATCCATGGAAGGTAGAATGACCATCTGCAACATGAGTATAGAGATGGGAGCCAGAGGAGGTATGATAGCACCTGATGAAACTACTTTTGAATACATTAAAGGAAAGAAGTTTGCTCCAAATGGATCAGATTTAGATGACATTATCAAATATTGGAAGACTTTGACTACAGATAATGATGCAGTTTTTGACAAAGAGCATCACTTCGATGCGGCCGATATTTCTCCAATGCTCACATACGGAACTAACCCAGGTATGGGAGTAAAAATTGACGGTAAAATTCCTTTGGCAGCTAGTGGAGAAAATGAGAAGTCACATAAAAAGGCTTTAGATTACATGCATCTAAAGGGTGGTGATTCTCTATTAGGAAAAACAATTAACCATGTTTTCATTGGAAGTTGTACCAATTCAAGAATTGAAGACTTAAGAGAAGTTGCCAACTATGTAAAAGGAAAAAAGAAAGCAGAAAATGTAAGTGCCCTTATTGTTCCTGGGTCAAAGCAGATCGAACAAATAGCTAAAAAAGAAGGTCTAGACACCATATTTAAAGAAGCTGGGTTTAGTCTTCGTGAACCTGGGTGTTCAGCTTGTTTGGCAATGAACGAAGATAAAGTACCCAATGGTGAATATTGTGTGTCTACATCGAATCGTAACTTTGAAGGACGACAAGGCCCTGGATCTCGCACCATCCTTGCAAGTCCATTAGTAGCAGCAGCCACAGCTATAGCTGGAAAAATTATTGACGTTAGAAATAGCTAATTATAGATGGAAAAATTTAAAACAATTATATCAACTGCACTACCTCTACCTATCAACGATATTGATACGGATCAAATTATTCCTGCACGATATCTCAAAGTAACTACTAAAGATGGGTTTGGTAAATTTCTTTTTAGAGATTGGCGTTATGATAAAAAAGATCAACCGATAACAGATTTTGTACTTAACCGTCCCGAATATGATGGTAAAATATTAGTTGCAGGGAAAAATTTTGGGTGCGGAAGTAGTCGTGAACATGCAGCATGGGCTATCAGTGACTATGGTATTAAAGCAGTCGTTTCTAGTTTTTTTGCAGATATATTTAAAGAAAATGCACTAAATAATGGACTTCTTCCTGTACAGGTAAGCGAATCTTTCCTTGAAGAAATATTTAAAATTAGCGCTTCAAGTAAACCTGCAGTTTTAAAAATAGATCTTGAAAATCAAGAAATTTCACTAGAAGACACCTCCTTGAGTGAAAATTTTGAAATTAATGGATATAAAAAAGAATGCATGATCAATGGATATGATGATATTGACTATTTGTTGAGCTTGAAAAAAGAAATAGAAGACTACGAGAATAATTTATCTATTACGTATTAACACTTTAAAATGAAAAAAAATATAGCCGTTTTACCTGGAGATGGAATAGGACCAGAAGTTATCACCGAAGCTGTTAAGGTGCTTTCTGCAATTGGAGAAAAATATCAACACGAATTTATATTTAATTATGGGGATATTGGTGCTTCAGCTATTGATAAATCTGGAGTACCTTTGCCAGATGAAACTATTAAACTGTGCCAACAAGCTGATTCTATATTATTCGGAGCAATAGGTGATCCTAAATATGACAATAATCCTAATGCTAATATACGACCTGAGCAGGGACTATTAGCACTACGCAAAACACTCGGGCTTTTTGCTAACATTAGACCCGTTGCTGTTTATGAAAGTCTGATACATCGATCTCCTCTTAAAGAAGAAATTATCCGAAATACTGATTTAGTAATTTTTCGTGAATTAACGGGTGGAATTTATTTTGGTAAGAAAGGCAAAGATGAGAACGGGTCTTATGACCATTGTGTATATACAGCTGAAGAAATTGATCGTATTACAATAATGGCATTTAAAGCTGCGGCAACCCGAAAGAAAAAGATCACATTGGTAGATAAGGCCAATGTACTAGAAACTTCTCGATTATGGCGTGAACGCGTGCAAACAATAGCTGCATCCTATCCAGAAATCACCTTAGAACTCATGTTTGTTGATAATGCTGCCATGCAGATTATTCAGAACCCAAGTAGTTTTGATGTTATCCTAACTGAAAATATGTTTGGAGATATATTATCAGATGCTGCAAGTGTGATACCTGGATCAATGGGGTTATTACCTTCCGCTTCTGTTGGAAAAGACACTTCACTATTCGAACCAATTCATGGGTCTTACCCACAAGCTGCAGGAAAAAACATTGCAAACCCACTAGCAACAATCCTTTCTGCTGCAATGATGTTAGAGTCATTTGAGCTATTCAATGAAGCTCAAGAAATTGTAGAAATGGTGAATCAATCTCTGAAAGTAGGGTCTGTAACTTCTGATATTAATTCAGAGAGTGGACTAGGTACTAGTGATGTGGGTAATTACATTGCCGAAAGTATTTTACAAAGCTCCCAAAAGGAGGTAAATGCCTAAAATATTACAACTAGGATAAATACTATTAATTAGTTAATACTGTTTGTTTGTTTAAAGATAAGTCCTAATACTCTATTTATTAGGACTTTCTTTTTTATATACAAATTACTAACCTCGACTAGTTTGTATTAATTTCTTTTTGAAGGATTTTAAGTAATACTGGCAAGCTTAAAAATTTACTTGGCAGTGTAACTATTACAAACGATGGGATATTTTTTAATATTGTTATGAGTTTGTTTTTTAATTGCTCTTTTTCATGAGTCTCTAATCCTTCGTTATTTAGTTTTCTCAGTAAGTAAGCAACTTCTTTATTACTTTTTAATTGATTTGCTATTCGACTTTTATTACGATCCGTGATTCGGGCTACTCTGCTAATAAATTCATCACTTACAGATTCAAAATCTTTTTTATTTTGGAGATAATCCAGCTCTTGCCAATGCTCAAGTACAAAACCCTCAATGGCAATCATGCTATTTTCAAAGTCATCATTCGAGAACCCAAGTAATTGCCTGAATTTTTCTAAAAATTCTCTTTCAGAATCCTCTACGCGTTTATCAATCCAAATTACTAATATTGCAAGTTCAAGGAAATATTTTCTTAATATCCATGAATTTGTGGCTGGCAAAACCACTTCTTCCAAGTCTACCCCTTCTTCAAGGTATCGATATGCTTGTGCTTTTTTCACAGAACTCAAATCCGAAGAATTAATAAAATATTCGAATAATCTTCGTTCTTCTGTTTCTATATGATTATTAGCATGTGATGCCGCAGCCAATACTTTTACCACCGAAAACCTAAGATCTTCCTTTTCCTGTCTAAAATATTCTGCTACTACATTTTCGGAATTTGTGTGTACCCATTGACCAAAAACAAAAATATCGAGGAACAATAAGCTGTTCTGAAAAAAATTATCCCAAAATTCACCACTTACTGGCTTTTGTTTTCCAATTCGTTTGTCAATAATTTTTTCAGCAACTTCTAAAGGAGACTTTTTCTTTCCAAAAAATGATTTTGTAGATGTAGATATTTCAGGATAGATTTCGTTATAAAAACGACTAATCCCTGAAGTGGTTTCTACAATCATTTCGGAAAAATCCTCAGCACTATTTATGTTTTTTTCATGAAACAAAAACGAACTATTAATAAAACTTTCTGCCAATAAAACCTTTAATTTGCTTTCATCATCCCAATCCAATTGTTCCTCTTCTCCTATTCCAGACAGGTTTATAGGCTGCCCGTACATCAGACCAGAAGGCTGAACAATACTGTATAAGGATTCATCAGGGTGTCTTCCTATTTTAGAGACATCTTCTCCTCCGTGTTTTAAAAATTGATCTTTTCTTACGTCTAAATATTCTTTGAGCCAACCTTTTTGTCTTGGATTTACCATCATAGAATGTAATAAGTCGACCCAAAATATATATATTTTATGAGAATTTCACTATTACTTGTATTTGAAACAACAACATTGGTCGATAAATTGCGTATTTATTGGTTTGGTTGTTCCAATTTTTGAATAGACCTCTCTACTTTTTCGCGTAATTCCTGCTTATACAACACTAGATTACTGGCTATTTTTGTATCAAAAGTACCTACTATTTGAGCAGCTAAAATCCCTGCATTTTTAGCACCGTCAAGTGCTACAGTAGCTACAGGAACTCCACCTGGCATTTGTAATATTGAAAGTACAGAATCCCATCCATCTATTGAATTGCTGGATTTTACGGGAACACCAATTACTGGTAATGTGGTAAGTGATGCTACCATACCTGGTAGATGTGCTGCTCCTCCTGCTCCAGCGATAATTACTTTTAAACCTCTCTCTTTTGCACTTTCTGCATATTCAACCATACGGTGAGGTGTTCTATGGGCTGAAACAATGGTAGTCTCAAAGGATACTCCTAACTCACTAAGTACTTCTGATGCTTGTGACATGATTTTTAAATCGGATTCACTACCCATTATTATTCCTATTAATGGCTTACTCATGCTTTTACTTTTAATGTTTGCTTTACAAAATTCACTTTATTTTTTAATTTATTAGCATCTTTATCTACAATAGTTACATGTCCCATTTTTCGAAATGGCTTAGTTATTTTTTTACCATATAAATGGACATGCACACCTTCTTTACTCAAAATGTCATCCATTCCCTCATATTTGGCTATTCCTTTATTTCCATCATGCCCCAATATGTTTACCATTGCAGCTGGTATTAATTGCTGTGTTTTACCAAGTGGCCATCCTAACACAGCCCTCAAATGCTGTTCGTATTGAGAAGTTATATTCCCCTCTATAGTTTGATGACCACTATTATGCGGACGTGGAGCCACTTCATTTACCAATACTTCACCTTTTTTATCCACAAACATCTCTACTGCCAAAATTCCTATCATATCTAATTTTTCAATTACATCAATCGCTATTTTCTCCGCTTTTTTTGATATCTCTGGAGTAACATTTGCTGGAGAAAACAAATATTCAACAAGATTATGTTCAGGGTGAAAAACTAACTCTACAACAGGGTAGGTGACTACTTCCCCAGAAATTGTTCGGGCAACAATTACAGCTATTTCTTTTTCAAAATCTATTAGCTTTTCAAGAATTCCAGGTTTGTCAAAAGCCTTTTCCAAATCGGATGATGACCTTAGCATCTGGACTCCTCTTCCATCATAGCCCTCTTTTCCTAATTTATTAACTGCAGGTAAAAACTGTTTATTATCCAAAACTTCTTGTTTACTGCTAGTCAATATAAACTCAGCGGTTGGAATGTTATTGGTTTTATAAAATTGTTTTTGTGTTCTCTTATCTTGAATCAATTCAATAACTTCTGGTTGAGGAAATACTTTTTTTCCTTCGCTTTTTAATTTTTTGAGTGCTTCTATGTTTACATTCTCAATTTCAATAGTAATAACATCACAATCCTTTCCAAATTGATAGACTGTATCAAAATCAGTTAGACTACCTACCTGAAATTTTTTCACAACTCCATTGCAAGGTGCATCAGGGTCTGGATCAAGAATATGAACATCTAGGTTAAAATCAATAGCTGATTGAACAAGCATACGACCAAGTTGACCGCCTCCTAAAACGCCTAGTTTGATGTTTTGATTAAAGTTTGATAACATGAAAAAGTATAATTAAATTTTTGTCGCAAGTTAATCAAACATTACAACTCTTCCACTGAAATTATTTCATCTCCTATTTCTAATTCATGAACAATGTCCATTCCCTCATATACTCGAGCAAATATAGTATATCGACCATCGAGATGTGGAGTTGGTGAATGTGTTATAAACCATTGTGTACCTTCTGTATCTTTACCAGCCGATGCCATACCGATATACCCTTCGCTATATTTTATAGGAGCAAATTCTGAACGGATAGAATAGTCCTCACCTCCCCAACCATCACCACGATTACAACCACCTTGAGCTACAAAATTAGGAACTACACGATGAAATTTTTTTCCATTATAATATCCTTTCCTTACTAATTCAATGAAGTTGGCAACTGACCCTGGAGCATCTTCAACTAACATCTCCATTATTATACTTCCTTTTTCTGTATTAATCCTCATTTTATGCCGAGAAGGAATAGTTTTTACCAGTTCCCAGTTGATTGGATGATTATATTTGTTTTTAACTGGCTTTACTGAATCATTCTCTTCGAAAAAATCAATAGCAGCTTGTAATGTCTGCATTCCTTCATTGTCTTTGGGTAATTCAAGTTTATTTTTTGCCTGATATAAGAAATCTACTGTATCATACAAAGATCTATAATTATAATCAGGATTGCTTATTGTAGAAGTTGCAACACCTATCATTGCCAAGTCACCTGATAAAATAGCTTGTTTAAAAACATCGGCTAATGGAAGTGATAATTCGTCTGGAAAATCATTAGCTGCTCTTAAATTAGCTAAGGCATTGATCCCTGAAGTACTTATTACTTTGGCTTTTTCAGAAAAAGTTTCAGTAACAATAAATTCATATGCTAAAAAGGAATTGCTTAACATCGTTAACAATTCTGCCTTCTCATAATTATTAGTTGATTCTAAATATTTCGATTTTATCTTTTCGATAAACTGTTCGTCTTGAAAATTAATTTTTAATGCTGCCCCTAACAATTGCGATCGTACTCGCCAATTTTCTATGCTATCAGCTACAAGAACAAGCCGTTTAGTTATTGATTCATGTCCCCTATTTTTCAATAATGTAGCAGCAGTAATTGCTACATTTACATTTTCATCAAACAAAGCACTAAATGCTACTTCTTGAAAATCGACAAGCTCATAACTATTCATAGCTCTTAATGCATTTATTCGAACACGATAATCGTGATCTTTTACAATTGATTTAGAAATGGCTTGAATAGTTTTATCACTTTTATCATTTCGAAGTGCATTAGCCGATGCCATACGTACAAAAGGGGATTTGTCGTATATCGCAGAACCTATTATACTGTCCAAATGGTTTGAAATATTGATATTTCTAGTACGAGATAAGAAATGTGCTGCTGCAAACCTTGTCTCAAAAGTATATTCTGGATAAAGTAAATTAGCAGCAATATTGACCAATGTATCGTTGTACACTCCTCTAACTCCTATTCGATATATTCCCCAAGAGTACCCCTCTAACTCCAAAGGATCATCAATTTGAGCCAATGTGAAGTATTCTAGTTTTTCTTTCGTTATGCATTTACCCAATGCCTCCCACAGCACTTTGCGAACCGCTACAGAATCCTCAATATCTAATTGATTTTTGAGTTTTTTACTCGCCTCCTCATGGTACATTTGCCCTAGTGCATAGGCGCAAAATTTTCGTACTTTTACGTCTTTATCATTAAGGAGCTCACTTAACTTTTCAATACTAGTCGAGTCTTGTATTGATGCAAATGCTTCGGCTGCTGCAGCTCGATAAATCGGGTTTTCATCTGAAAAAAATACCACTAGATTTTCGGAATCTCTTTTGTCCTGATACTCTTCAATTTGAACTAATACAGGATCGGAAAAATGATTTAAAGAATCACTAACACCTTCGTTTTTGGTCTGGCAGGAAACAATTACCGCAATCACTAAAATTAATACTATGTTTTTCATGTATTCCAGTTTTTCATCTCATTTAGTATAATCTTGAGGTTATTGATATTACAAAATATAATCAACTTTACAAAAATCGGTTTTTGTGGGATTTTCTGTTATTGTCATCTAGCATATGATTTTGTATTTAAGAAGCAGGAAATGCCTTGTCTTCAATATAAAATGTGACTATACCTTCCCGTCACCATTATTCTTATGATAGTAATTCAACTTAGACATGAGAATAAAAAACAGAATCACTCCAGAAATTAACAGTAGCACAATGGCTGATATAGCTTTTTTACTACTAATCTTCTTTTTAGTTACAACAACAATTATAAACGATAAAGGTATTTTGCTTTTACTCCCTCCTAACAATCCAGATAAACCAATTGTCGAAATTCATGATAGAAATTTATTTAAAATCCAGATTAATTCAGCTGATAACCTTTTGATAAATGATGAACCTAATTCTGACTTGGGAAAAATGCGAAAAGACATTAAAGCATTTATTTTAAATCATGGTGAGGATATCAAATCCTCTATATCTCCAAAAGAGGCTGTAGTATCTTTAAAAACTAACAGAGGAACAAGCTATGCTAAATTTATTGAAGTATTAAATGCTGTACAAGGAGCATACTACGATATTTATGCTGCTAATATAAATCTATCCAATGATGCATTTAGAAATTTAGATCGCACTAAACCAGAAGATTTAAAATTGATTAATAAAGCAAAAAATGGAATTCCTATGAACATCTCTATTGCCGAACCGAGTAATTCGATTCTATAAAACTTATTTTTCAAGCCAAAAAATCTCTAAAAAAGTAATGATAAATGGAATTGACAATAACAACCCATCAAATCGATCCAAAAAACCTCCATGACCAGGGATAGCTGTACCAGAATCCTTAATAGACATACTTCTTTTAAACAGCGATTCAACAAGATCACCATAAGTACCACATACCGTCATTATTACTCCAGCCATTATCCATTGATAAGGGTTAAGGTCATGAAAGTATAATGATAAACCGTAAGCCATAGCTATCGCCAAAAACAACCCTCCAATAAAACCTTCCCATGTTTTTTTAGGAGATATTCTTTCAAAAAGTTTACGTCTACCAAAATAAGTGCCGGCAAAATAAGCCCCTGTGTCACTCGCCCAAAGCATGAGTAAAAGACCTAAAACAATTTCATAACTGTAATGTCCAAGGCTAAAGGCCGAAACATTCAGTAACGAAAAAGGAATGGCCACATAGATAATCCCTAAAAAGGTAATGCCAATATTTACAAAAGGATTAGAATCTGATTTCTTATAGAGTTTGATTAGGAATATCCCAAAGACAATAGGAAATACAAGAAAATAATATTGATAACCTAAAATGTCTTTTTCCTCCAAAAAAGAAATCGTAAAGATAAGCAATCCAGATACAGTGCCGTACCATTTTAGAGGAACCATACCATCAAGTCCTGTTAATTTATAAAACTCAAGCTGAGTGGCCATGCACAACAAAAAGAAAACAACAAAATAAGCCCAATCACTGTATCCCACAGCTGCAATAATAATGAATACCCCAACTAACCCTGCAATTACTCGCTGGGTAAGGTTGTTGTACTTATTCAAAGCGGATGTCATCATCTATTATTTTTTTTGCTTTAAGTATGTTATCTATCTCAACTTGTAGCTCGAAAAAACCAAAATTATTAAAAGCTGAGTTTTTATTATTGACAATAACTGAATTAATTCCATTTTCTGAAAGAACTGCCTTGACAATTTCTACACGATGTTGTAACTGATCACTAAAAATTTTCTCCCACTTACTCATGAAACGGAATTGGTAGCTATATTTAATTTCCTAAAATAATAGATTAACCCAAAGGATACTACTCCTGAAACAGCAAAAGTTGAAAATGGCACTGATTCTAAATTTTCCATGTCCAATACATTAGTTTCAAAATAGTCGAGTTCATATAAATACATCATTAATATCATAAACCCATTGTTAGCCATATGAGCTACAATGGGTATAATTAAGTTTCCAGACCAGTAATATAAATATCCAAATAATGCACCAAGTAACATTCGTGGAATAAATCCAAAAAACTGCAAATGAATAGCACTAAACATAATTGCTGAAGCCCATATAGCTATATGAATGTTATTATATGCTTTATGAAAATACTTTTGTAGAAAACCTCGGAAAACAAGTTCTTCACCAATGCCAGGAACAACAGCAATAACGATAAAGGCTAAAATAAAAATACCAGTAGATTCAAATTCTGTTAGATATTTGGTCATTTCCATAGCTCTGCTTTCCATATCACGAGCGTAGGTTTCAAAGGCTGAGAATATTTCTGGGAAATGAACATTTGCATTCCATTCAACAAACCAAGAGTTAAACCCTGTGAAAGTAATGGCAATTATAGCACTTAGTGCTATTAAAAGCGCAGATGTTTTTTTAATAAAAAATTGATTTATCCTCTTTTTTTCATAAATAATCATGAACAATACTGGTACTACAATAAAACCAATAATAGCAGATACTCCTTGTATGACATAAGCAGAAATTTTAAAACTTTTATTAGAGGTCATGTTATTCATGATATCCATATACTCTGTCATGGAACCATTAAAAAACAAAAAACCAACTAACAGGCCTATGCCTCCTCCTACTACAGTAGCACCTATAAAAGAAAAAAACAAAATTAGAAAAGCTGATAAATAAGGGTTTTTTCCAGTACTCAGTTCTAATCCATCATCAAAATTATTCATAGTTAGCTTTCTTTTTAATTAATTTTTCAAACGACTGTGTTTGATTAACTTTGTATCAAAACGATAAATATACGCTTTTGGTAAAGATTGGTAACGTAGAACTTGAAGAATTTCCTATACTTCTCGCTCCAATGGAAGATGTTAGTGACCCTCCTTTCAGAGCAGTTTGCAAAGAAAATGGTGCTGATTTAATGTATACGGAATTTATTTCAGCAGAGGGCTTAATTCGTGATGCTGCTAAAAGCATACAAAAATTAGACATCTATGATTATGAACGCCCTATAGGAATCCAAATTTTTGGAGATAAAATAGAGTCAATGCGAGAGGCGGCAGCTATAGCCGAAAAAGCTCAACCCGAAATTATTGATATAAACTATGGCTGCCCCGTAAAAAAAGTAGCTTGTAAGGGAGCGGGAGCTGGCATATTGCTCGACCTTCCAAAAATGCAAAAAATGACTGCCGAAATAGTGAAGCAAGTTTCATTACCCGTGACCGTAAAAACAAGATTAGGATGGGATGAGAACACTATTAAAATTGTTGAAGTAGCTAAAAGATTACAAGATGTAGGTATTCAGGCATTGTCTATACATGGGAGAACACGAAAACAAATGTATAAAGGTGAAGCTGACTGGAATCCAATTGCTGAGGTAAAAAATCATCCCGACATTCATATCCCTATTTTTGGCAATGGAGATATTGATAGCCCTGAAAAAGCCCTAGAATATAAAAATAAATATGGCGTTGACGGTATTATGATAGGAAGGGCAGCCATAGGTTACCCATGGATTTTTAATGAAATAAAACATTACCTAAAAACGGGAGAAAAGCTGCCTATTCCCACCATTACAGACCGAGTTGAGGTTACTAAAAAACACTTATCTTTTTCTGTAGAATGGAAAGGTGAGCGTAAAGGACTTTTCGAAATGCGCAGACACTACACCAACTATTTTAGGGGTACTCCTAATTTCAAACCCTACCGCACCAAACTGGTAGAACTAGAAACCTATGATGAAATTATTAATGTACTTAACCAAATTGAAGATGAATTTACAGGAGTGTTTACTGAAGTTTAAGTATTAAATCATCTTAAAAAATACATTTCTATGGATCACTTCCTTATAAGTGCCATACCAGTAAAAGTGATTATTCCGTTCAATAGCAGTACTGTATAACCCAAATCAAAACCAAACCATAGCACTGAATTGGAGCTAATAAAGTAAGAAGTTACACAAGAAAAAACAGCGATAGCTGGCATCCATTTGTCATTAGTTTTCCACTTAGTGAATAGACCAAAAGCAAACATCCCTAATAAAGGGCCATAGGTATAACCTGCAATGGTAAAGACCAAATGTATTACGCTTTCATTATTTATAGCTCTGAAAAGCAAAATTATAAATACTAAAAAAATAGAGACAATAAGGTTGATCCTTTTCCTTACTTTAATTTTTTCTTCTTCTGTTTTAAATTCGTCTATAATAAAATCTTTATAAAAAGCTGTAGTTAGTGAAGCTAGAGCAGAATCAGCAGAAGAAAAAGCCGCAGAAGCTATTCCAAGCAAGAATAAAAAGCCTGCTAAACCCCCAAGGTGATGCATTGACAACATTGAGAATATGGTATCAGTATCAACAAATTTTCCTGATTGTGATGCAGAAAGAACAATCCCTTCATTTTCTATATACATGTATAACAAAACCCCTAAGGATAGAAATAGAAGGTTTGTCACAACCAATATGAGACTATATAAACTAATATTCTTTTGTGCATCTTTCAAATTTCTACATGTCAGACTTTTCTGCATCTCATTTTGATCTAGCCCATTCATAGCAATAGCTACCAGTACTCCAGTTATAAATTGTTTATAGAAATATTTTTCATGATGCCAGTCCCAGTTGAATACAGTAGAATATTTGTGACTAGATATCGCACCTCCTAGATCAAAAAATGAAATGCCAAGTGCATTTACAATAATGAGTAAAACTCCTATAACCGCTGTTAACATTACTGTAGTTTGAAAAATATCTGTCCATACAATGGTTTTAATACCTGCCTTTTTGGTATAAATCCAAATCATTACCAAAATGATGATTACAGTAAATGCAAAAGGAATTTGGAAATGATCAAATAGGGTTAGTTGTAATACTTCAGCAACTACAAATAGTCGTAAAGAAGCACCTATCGACTGTGACAAAAGGAAAAACAATGAGCCTGTCTTATGAGAATAATTTCCAATTCTTTGTCCCAAATAACCATATATAGAAACTAAATTTAATCTGTAATATAAGGGGAGTAACACTCCTGAAATAACCCCATAACCCACTAAGTACCCTAGTACCAATTGAAAATAGTAGAAGTTTTCATTACCCACCATACCTGGCACTGAAATGAAAGTAATTCCCGAAAGAGAAGAACCAATCATACCAAATGCGACAATATACCATGGAGAACTTCTATTAGCGGTAAAATAAGTTTCCGCATCAGTTTTGCGAGAAGTAAAATGCGATATCAATAATAAAATTCCGAAATAGCCGCAAAGAATAAGTAAAACAAGAATAGGATTCACAGTGTGTTATTAAAAAATGTGTTCTAAAAAATAAAAGATCGCAATATCCGATGCTTTTATTTTTTATACAATAGTTTTAAGACGGCATTTAATCAATGCTAAAAACATGAGGTCACACACCGCAATATTTTAAATGAAAAAAGTATGACAACAACTCCTAATTTACCCATCACTAGGCTTAACTCTACCGAGGATATTGAAATTTGTACGAAAATTTTTTCGAATTCAGAACCTTGGATTACACTAGGAATGGACTCAGAACTCTTTATTAAAATACTATCTGACCCTCTCAACGAGGTCTATGTATTGAAGGTTGAGAAAGAAATTGCTGGAGTGGTCGTATTACAAATGCAGGGACCTTTTCCTGGATATGTAAAAGCAATTGTAATTGATGGTAAATGGAAAGGAAAGGGGTATGGTCGTTTGTTATTGGAATTTTCTGAACAGCGAGTATTTAAAGAAAGCCCTAACGTATTTTTATGTGTATCTTCCTTTAATGACAAAGCGCAGCCTTTTTACCAAAAAATGGGGTATCAAAAGATTGGTGTAATAGAGAACTATTTAATTTCAGGTTTGTCGGAGATATTGATGCGAAAAACCAAAGGGCCTGTTTTTGGCTATAATCAGACAGACACAAACTGATAAAGTAGACCCACCTGTTTACGTAAAAATAAGAGCTAGTAAAAACAACACTCCTACAGTATTCTTTAAATTCATTTACCAATTTTTGGTTCAATGGTTCAGATTGTATCCGAATTCCATAACTTTGCGAACTATGTCAAAAGCTGTTTTATTACCTGAACAAGAGCTGGATGAACTCGACCCAAAGGAGTACATCATCATAAAAAGGGCAAGGGTGAATAACCTTAAGAATTTGAGTGTTGCGATTCCCCGAAATAAGCTGGTAGTAATTACTGGCTTATCAGGGTCTGGAAAGTCTTCTCTTGCTTTCGATACATTGTTTGCCGAAGGTCAAAGGATGTATGTGGAAAGCTTAAGTTCTTATGCAAGGCAGTTTTTGGGAAAAATGGAAAAACCTGAAGTAGATTATATTAGAGGGGTATCTCCAGCAATAGCCATTGAACAAAAAGTAAATACACGTAATCCTAGATCTACGGTAGGAACAACTACAGAAATTTATGATTACTTAAAGTTGTTGTTTGCGCGTATTGGTAAGACGTATTCTCCGATAAGCGGAAAACAAGTAACTAGTGATAGCATTAGTGATGTTGTAGATTTCATTCTAACACATGAAGACGGAATCAAATTAATGATTAGTAGTCCGTTTTTATTGCATGAGGAGCGAACATTAGAACAAGAGTTGAATGTGTTGTTAGGAAAAGGGTATACACGCCTGATAATAAATGGACAAGTCATGTTCATTGAGGAGGCACAGGAAAATTTGGCCGCTCTTAAAAATAAGAAAATAGAAATACTGATTGATAGAGCTGTAGTTGGACACGATGAAGATACACAGTTCCGATTATCTGACTCTGTTCAAACAGCTTATTTTGAAGGGGATGGAGAATGTTCAGTTCATTTAGTTGGAAAGGGAATAAAATCGTTCTCAGATCGGTTTGAAGAAGATGAAATCTTATTCGAACACCCTTCAATCAACTTTTTTAGTTTCAACAACCCTTATGGTGCATGCAGAAGATGCGAAGGGTTTGGTAAGATATTAGGAATAGATGAAGATCTAGTGATTGCCGATAAAAATTTATCGATATATGAAGGTGCCATTGTGCCTTGGAGAACCGAAACAATGAAAAAATGGGCGCAGCCATTAATTGAGAAAGGTATTCATTTTGATTTCCCTATACATCGGCCAATAGCTGAGTTGACAGAAAAAGAAAAAGCCCTGTTATGGACAGGCAATGAACATTTTAAAGGGCTAAATGATTTTTTTAAATTTTTAGAATCTAAAGCACATAAAATACAATATCGAGTTATGCTTTCTCGCTATCGCGGACGAACGGTTTGCCCTGATTGTAGAGGAACAAAACTTAGAAAAGATGCTTCTTACGTTAAAATTAATAATCATTCTATTACCGATTTGGTACTATTGCCTGTAACTAAAGCAGCCGATTTTTTTAACCAGTTAAAGCTAGATGAATTTGATGTAAAAGTAGCAGATCGTTTATTAAAAGAAATTAGGTCTAGACTATCCTAT
>JAOUKH010000017.1 GCA_029882685.1 Cyclobacteriaceae bacterium | reverse complement strand
CAATATTTACAATTACCCATAGCTTTAAAATTATATACTAATGAAATCATGCTTGATACTAGAATATATGTTAGCATGGGACTTATGGCAGAAATAAATATAGATGAAAAACAAGCTAAGAACTATTCTTCACCATTAATTGCAGATTTCTCGCTTTTTGACACCTCTCTTTTGCTTGGTGTTGGTATTGAATATAATATAGGTACTCATACTGCCATTTATGGTGGGTTTAGCTATAATCGTGGTTTATTAAATAGTATTGCTGATTACAGGGTTGTTAGAAATGACAATAATTTAAAAATTCATAACGACTTGATAAACCTAGATTTGGGTGTTAAATTTTAGTGAAATTTGATATTACATCTATTTTGAAACTAATTCAAAACGTTTCATTTTTCCCAATGTTTTTCGCAATAACAACCATTCTACCAAAACATCTATAGGTTTAAGTAAAAGTGCAATAATACCTTTTAATAACAATCCTATATATTCACTATCGGTATTCTTTTCTATAATTGGTTCGAGAACCACTTCAGATACTACAAAAAGCAAAACGGCAATTAATAACACAATACTGGAAGCTTTCTGACCTATTCTAGCCTTAATTAACTCATTAATAGTGTCTTGAAGAACATTATTGTTGGTCTTCAGTTCTTCATTAATTTCTTCAATTTCACTTTTTTGTTTCTGAAGTTCTTGGTTGGCATCACCCAGTTTACGATGTAAACGATCACCTACTGAAGTAAGTACTTTTGTTTCTTTCAGAAGTTGCTCATATTGTTTTGATAGTGATAAATATTCTTCTGCTAGTTGCTTTGTACTAGTACTTGGCTTCTCAACTAACCGTTTAGCATTTTCTAAAACATTCGACTCCTTATGAAATATATTTTCTTTGGAAGGTTTCTTCGTCATCTAATTATCACCACTTAAACTTAACAATATTAATATCATAACTGAGTACTTCTCCAAAATCACTAGCTGATTCTTCCAAATCCTCATCATCTTCTTCACAGTACCAATTAAAACATAATGTGTCTTTAACATTCTCTAATATGTTAAATATATCGAGTAATATTTTTGAAGAACTAGTATTAAAATATTCCAACTTAAACGAAAAGGTGGTTTTATTAGCAGGTTGTTCTACATATTCTTTGAGCCAGTCTATTACTGGGGCATAAAACCCCATAGAATCTTCAGGTACAGACTTTCCAGAAATTACGAAATTACCACTAGAAGGATCAAAGTCAATTGCTGGAGTAAGATCCGAACCCTCTTTAACTAATTTCTCCATTTATTATTAAAATTAAAAATTGAACAATGTATGTTGTGTTCAAGCCAACTGCTAATATTGAAAAATGGAATGGAACAGAAAAGAATTTTTTAATGTATTATAGGTTAAATATAACATCTATTCGTTTTTATTTAAGCTATGAATAAAGTTGGATAAATTAAGTCCATACTTTCGTTCCCTCTGTGCAATTTTTACACATTTCTATGTGTTTACGACCGTTAATAATAGATTTTCTGAAATTTATATACTCTTTGCTTTTCCATATATTATTAAAATAATCCTTATTAAGGTTTCCCAACACAAAATGTGCGTCTTTATCAAAACAACAAGGTACAACCTTACCATCCCACGTTATAACGCATGAATGCCACATTTTCCAACAATGATTAAAAAAACGATTTTTGATCAAAAACTTACCTTTGATGGGGTTAAATTTATACCTGGAATATACTTGATTATCAGGAATTAATGGTGAACCTCCCTCATAATCATAAATTTGTGCAGTCTTAAAAGCTACCTTATCAACCCCTAATTCTTTACCTAGAAATTTCACTTTTTCAATTTCATGCTCATTTGGTTTTACTACTAAAAATTGAAAAATCACATATGGCTTTTTTTTATTTAGTTTGTTTTTCCATTTAATCACATTTTTAGTTCCTTCAATTACCTTTTCCAAATCGCCTCCAACCCTATAGCTCTCATAAGATTCCTGTGTAACACCATCAATAGAAATAATTAACCGGTCTAGTCCTGACTCTACTGTTTTTCGTGCATTTTCATTACTTAAATAATGTGCATTAGTGGAGGTAGCTGTATATATGTTTTTTTGTGATGCTATTTTTACTAGATCAATAAATTGAGGGTGTAAATAGGGTTCTCCTTGAAAATAAAAAAGTAAGTACATCAGCCTATCTCCAATTTCAGTAACTATCTTTTCAAATAGGTCGGGGTGTAACATTCCTGTAGGTCGTGTAAAAGAGCGCAAACCACTTGGACACTCTGGACAACGCAAATTACATGATGTAGTGGGTTCTATAGAAACACTTACCGGATTACCAAAATGAGTTGGCTTATTGCTAATTCTAGAATATATATAGCTGATTACTACTTGAATAGCATTCCAAATTTTTTTTAGAGTTAGCTTACTCAAAAGGTTTACATTATCGTGAAAATTACCTAGCATAATAAGTCACAATATTCAAAAAGTTATCATTAATCATTTGTTATCTCCTAAGTATTTTTAATCTATGGCTCATTAAAAAATGATGGAAAATTTAATTTAGTGAATGCTATTACTTTATTTCCACTTATTTTGTGTTATAAATTACAGTAGATAATAATTAATGAAAGTTGGAATAATAGGTGGAGGTGCAGCTGGGTTTTTTGCAGCAATTACTTGTGCTACCAAAAACCCAAATGCCACAGTAATAATATTTGAGAAATCAAATAAGCTTTTATCAAAAGTGAAAATTTCAGGAGGTGGGCGGTGCAATGTTACCAATGCTACTTTCAACAATTCTGCACTGATTAAAAATTACCCAAGAGGTGGGAAATTTTTAAAAAAATGTTTCAATCAATTTAATACGGAAGATACTGTTTCTTGGTTTGAAAAAAGAGGGGTAAAATTAAAAACTGAAGATGACAACAGGATATTTCCCTGTTCTAATTCTTCTCAAACTATTATAGATTGTTTGCTTAATGAAGCAAGAAAATTGGGAATCATCATTAACAAGGGGATAAACATTACTAAAATTAAAAACAAAAATATAGGATTTTCGCTACAAGAACTTGATAATTCATATGAGGTTGATAAAGTAATTATTGCAGCTGGCGGTAGTCCGAAGCTATCAGGGTTAGATTGGCTTTCTGAGTTAGGTCATAATATTGAGCCCCCTGTTCCATCCTTGTTTACATTTAACATGCCTAATGAGCATGTTACAAAGTTGATGGGGGTAGCAGTTGAAAATGCAATAGTGAAAGTTCAAGGAACAAAACTTCAAAGCGAAGGTGGTCTTCTGATAACCCATTGGGGAATGAGTGGCCCAGCAATTCTAAAACTCTCTGCATGGGGTGCAAGAATACTGAATAACAAAAATTACACATTTGATGTCTCCATAAATTGGTCATCCAAAATCAATGAAGAACTTGTTCGTGAGCAACTTAACGTATTCAAAAGTGAAAAAAAGAAAATCATAAATTCAAAACCTTTCATGCTGCCAAATAGACTTTGGGAGTATTTATTAAACAAAATTAACTTGAGTAATGATAAAAGGTGGATTGATTTGGGTAAAAAAGAGTTTAATCGTTTAGTAAATATTTTGTATAATGACACCTATTACGTACAAGGAAAAACTACTTTTAAAGAAGAGTTTGTCTCTTGTGGAGGTATTAATTTAAGTGATATAGATACCAATACCATGGAAAGTAAAATATGTGCAGATATGTTTTTTTGTGGAGAAGTAATGGATATTGATGGTATTACTGGTGGGTTTAATTTTCAAGCAGCATGGACAACAGGATTTATAGCTGGAAATAATGTTTGCAGTTAATTTTATAACGTTAATAAAATGAGCATAAAGAAAAACGCATTTTTGATAAGTCTGTTACTAGTAACTAGTCAGTTATTTTCACAAATAACGCTTTCTGAAAAAGCCGAAATATTAGTTCTTACATTAGGTCCTACACAAACCGAACTCTATTCTGCCTTTGGTCATAGTGCCATTCGTGTTTATGATCCTAAAAATAATATCAACCGAATATATAACTATGGAGTATTCGACTTTAATCAGCCTAATTTCTATCTCAATTTTGCTCGTGGTTTTCTAAATTATAAACTAGATACCGTAGATTATCCACGTTTTAGATATGCTTATATTTATTACAACCGTTTTATACACGAACAAGTTCTTAATTTTACCCTACAAGAAAAGCAGCAATTTTTTGATTTTTTAGAATGGAACATGCTTCCAGAAAATCAATATTATTACTACGATTATTTTTTTGATAACTGCGCTACTAGGGTAAGAGATGCACTTGAAAAAGCTTTTCCAAACCAAATAGAATTTAATGGTGACTACATACAGTCGAATCTCACTATTCGTGAACTTACCGATTTGTATTTAGGTTATCAACCTTGGGGCGATTTGGGAATTGATCTTTGTTTAGGCTTACCCATAGATGTTGAACCAACTGCCTATATGCATATGTTTCTTCCCGACTATATTGAGAGTGCTTTTAACAATGCTACATTTACCCGTAACGGTGAAAAAAAATCGTTGGTGAAAAAAACCATTAGCACATATGAATCAAAACCTGATCAAGTTGGTGAAAAATCACTTTTTAGGCCTAATGTAGTGTTTTGGTTAGTATTTGTTGTTTTTATGTCTATCTCATTTTATCAATTCCGAACTAAAAAATCATATAACTGGATTGATGCCGTTTTCTTTTCCTTAATTGGTTTGTTAGGAACACTACTGCTTATACTTTGGGTTGCTACGGATCATAAAGCTGCAGCTTCAAACATGAATATATTATGGGCAATACCAACACATTTAATTGCTGGAATTTTATTAATAAGAAACTCAAAACCATCATGGCTTCCTAAGTATTTCTTACTTACCTCTCTATTTATGCTTATGGTTGTGGTATTTTGGAAATTATTACCACAAATGATCCATTATTCTTTAATGCCTATTGTTATTAGTTTAGGACTAAGAGGCTTTATGATATGGAAAACATCAAAACATAATTAAGAATTATTTCTATCCAAGTTGCCCAGATGTATATTTATCAGATTTAAGGTGTTCACGTAACATAGACCACCCTATTGAAGATGGTAAATAGGGGATTCCTAATTTATGGTTAGCTATACCAATTTCATATAATATTCTCCAATGATAAAAAAGTACTTTGTAAGCCTTAAGCAATGAAAATCCTGGATGATAAATATGTGCAGGTTCAGAGGCAGCTCCATTAAGCTCCATAATTTTAAATTTTCCTTGATATAAATCACTAATTGAATCGCAGCGCAAATCAAAACGACCATAATAAAAACCTTGCATTTGTTGATGTATTTTGTCAAACACATCAACCAACCTGTCATTAATCAGTGCTGCACCATTTAAAAACGTAGTCCCCTTACAATGATTACCTATTGATACTAGTTCCTTCTTTTTATTTAATGGTAAGATTTCATCCAAATCCATTTTATGCTTTAACACATTTAACTGTAGTTTAGCTCGATCATTTTTCATTATAAAGTCACGAATTGATGACTTTCCGTCTCCAATAACCGATAACATTTCTTTTTGAACAACACTACTCACACAGCCTTTTGAGTCATTTGGAAACCTGTAATAAAACACTCCCAATTCGATGGGAAATGTTACATATTCCTGTATTTGAAATTTATATTTCGCACTTTTTATATAGGTGTCTAATTCTTCTATGTTAAATATTTTCTCTACAAAAATCCCTCGTTCCCCAACATCAGGTTTTGCAATTACAGGAAAATTAAGTTCTTTTTCTTGTAACTGTATCATCACCTGTTCTAAGTGCGTGCCAGAGTCAAACAACAAGGTAACAGGTACTAGATGTTTTGGAAGTATGTCTAATATTTGTTTTTTGGATTCTCCAAAAAGACCTCCACATTTCATAGCTGGGTTGGTAGCACTATAAAAGAAAAAGGTGCGTGCTTTAAAAGATAGCCAAAGCCAGTATAATATGATTGGAAAATAAATTACATACCACGGCCAATACTCCCAACTACGAAGTTTTATAAGAAAGTTACTATACCAAAAGGCCTTCATTTGAATTATACAGAAGCATTTTCTTGCTTACTTTGATAACGAATGGTAGAAACAGCAACACCAAAGTCTTCAGGTAAAGATAACTGTGGACGTACTGCCAAAGTAGCAATCTTAATAATTGCCATATGATGTACACCATGCTCAATATTATAGGCTAACTCTCTGGAAAAATTAGATTGAATTTGGCATTCTGATTCGTCTGTTTTTCCATAAGACAACTCTAAAATCAATGGCTTGTTTTCTTGTTCCAGTTCCACAAAGTTACGAGCCTCCTTTATTTTGGAAATGGTTATAAAACGGTCATTCTCAATGGTTTTATCATGATTTCTCTTATCGTAATTAATCACGCCAACCTCAATGCCGTTTTTTAAGCAAATAAAAAATTCCAACGTATGACGTACATGTTGGCCAATAGTTGCCCCATTAAGTACGTCCAAAGATGCTGTGTATTCTTTATCATCGAGGGTTTCCACCAAAGATGATAGCTGACCTAGAATTCTAACTGCGGCATTTCTTAGTTCCATTTTTTCGAATTGAATGATCAAATATAAGTTATTTCTTATTTCTGAATAATTTCAATGTGAAAATTATTCCATAATTTTCTATATAAGTATATAATCTCTCGCATGATAAACTCTAAGGATTTTAAATCAAAACTCTAGTATTCAAACCTTTAATGTTATATTTCTATAAAAAATAGCCTAATGTAATTTTTAACTTCAATATACTTGAATTCTAATTCATAATTCCACATAACAAAACCTGCTAATTACTAAAAATTATTACCTTTGCCATTTAGTTTTTGTAAAAGTATACTATCCTGCCTTTATTTAGGCTTTTTATGTGGACTAAACTCGCACATTTTATTATAAAATTTCGGTTGCCGTTAGTAGTTATACTTGCTGTAATTACTCTGTTTATGGCTTATATGGCACGTGATGTAACCATGAGTTATTCAATGTTCAAAGCTGTGCCAGATGATGATCCTGATGCTCAATTTTATAATAATTTTAGAAACGAATTTGGAGAAGATGGTAATATTGTAGCCATAGCTATATACGATAGTGCTATATATGAACACAAAAACTTTAATAGATACAAACAATTAAGTGAAGAGGTTAAAACTACCAATGGGGTAATTAATGTAATTTCACTGCCTCTTCTACATAGACTTACAAAAAATCAAGGTGTCCAAAAATTTGATTTGGAATCTATTTTTAAAGATATACCAAAAAACCAAATAGAATTGGACAGTTTACTACAAGTAGCAAGTGATCAAAAATTCTATTCAGGCCAAATCATCAACCCTAATAATGGCTCAACATTAACCTTAATCTCTATTAATGAAGAAATATTAAATTCAGAAAAAAGAGTAGGGTTAACAAACAGTATTTTAGAAGCTGGCTCCCGATTTACAGATGATACAGGAATAAGCGTTCATTATGCCGGGCATCCTTTTGTACGCTCAGTAATGGCTGGAAAAGTAAAAGATGAATTGGTGATGTTTTTAGCACTTTCAATCTTAGTTACTGGCCTCATTATGTTACTGTTTTTCCGGTCGATGAGTGCCGTAATTTTTCCAATGATTATTATTGCTGTGGTAGTTGTTTGGGTAATAGGGACTCTTGGTATTTTTGGCTATAAAATTACGATACTTACTGGACTTATACCTCCTATCATAGTAGTAATAGGCATCCCCAACAGTATTTATTTGCTGAACATGTATCATCTAGAATTTGGTATACATGGTAATAAAATGAAAGCCATAAGCCGAGTGGTACGTAAAATTGGCTTCGTAACATTAATTACTAATGTTACTACTTCTATTGGGTTTTTAGTGCTCGTAACCACCTCAATAATAGAGTTGAAAGAATTTGGTGTTGTTGCAGGGCTAAACATAATGGCAACATTTTTAGTTAGTATTATATTAATACCAAGTGTGTTTTCTTGGCTTCCAGCACCAAGTGCCAGACATTTGCGCCACTTAAAATTCAAACCTCTAAAATCAATCTTGGATGGAATGGACGTTCTTGTTCATAGGCATAGATATAAAGTATTCGGAGTAACTATATTACTACTTATTTTGTCTGTTCCTGGAATGAGAAAAATAGAGTCTGTTCAATATATCATTGATGATATTCCTAAAGATGATGTGATAAAGAAGGATCTTTCCTTTTTTGAAGAGAATTTTAGTGGAATTATGCCTCTAGAAATTGTTATAGACACAAAGAAAAGAAGAGGCGTTATTGATTTAAAAAATCTTGCTAAAGTGGAGGAGTTTGAATCTTTTTTAGAAGATCAAAAGGATATTTCAAAACCTATTTCCATTGTTAGCTTTGTTAAAGCAGCAAAACAAGCCTTTTATAATAATAACCCCGATAGATACGAATTGCCAAATAAAAGGGAGCGCTCATACATATTACGTTATTTACGTAATCAACAAGACGATGAAAAAGGATTGATGAACTCATTTGTAGATAGCACCTATCAAAAAATGAGAATTTCATTAAAGGTAGCTGATATTGGATCTATAAAAATGGATTCATTGGTTCATCAAGTAATCGAACCAAAAATAGAAGAATTATTTTCTTCTAAAGATTTTGATATTAAAGTTACAGGTTCTACGCCATTGTTTGTTAAAGGCAATAAATTCTTAATACAAAACTTACAGTTCAGCCTCTTGCTAGCTTTTGTAGTAATATCTATTATTATGGCATTGCTTTTTGTTAATATTAGAATGATTATTATTTCTTTAATTCCCAATTTTATTCCTCTTTTGATTACAGCTGGAATAATGGGATATATGGGAATCCATTTAAAGCCAAGTACTGCGTTAGTATTTAGCATTGTTTTCGGAATATCGGTAGATGATTCAATTCACTATCTTGCTAAATATCGTATGGAGCTGTTTGCAAGTAACTTTTTTGTGCCTTTGGCCATAAGTAAGAGCATTAAGGAAACAGGGGCGAGTATGATCTATACTTCCATTGTTCTATTTGCAGGGTTTATCATTTTTACTGGATCTGATTTTGGTGGTACAATAGCATTAGGACTACTTACATCCATTACGTTACTTATCGCTATGGCAACAAATTTAATTTTGTTACCATCCTTATTAATGACGTTCGATGATGGGAAACGCAAAAAAGATGCTCACCCTCCTATTGAGCAATTTGATGATGGGTTTTATCATGAAGATGAAGATGAAGAGATTGATTTGAGATTCATAAAAGTAGAAGAGAATAATTCAACAAAAGAATAATTACCAACAATTTAAATATTATTATAGTGAAGTACAGAGAGTATAAGGGACAAGACTACGCTCAACTAGCCGAAGAGGTACTTGCTGATTGGAAAACGCAGAAAATATTTGAAAAATCTGTTAAAGAAAAAGAAGGAAACCCTACGTTCACTTTTTTTGAAGGGCCACCATCAGCCAATGGAGCTCCAGGCATTCATCATGTAATGGCTCGTGCTGTAAAAGATATATTTTGCCGTTTTAAAACGCTAAAAGGTTTTCAGGTAAAACGTAAAGGTGGTTGGGATACACATGGTCTGCCAGTAGAGCTACAGGTAGAAAAAGAGTTGGGTATCACAAAAGAGGATATTGGTAAAAACCTGCCTAACGGACAAGCAGGAATATCCATTGAAGATTATAACAAAAAATGCCGCGAAACGGTAATGAAGTTTAAAGATCAGTGGGACGACCTTACTGAGAAAATGGGTTATTGGGTAGATCTTGATAATCCTTACGTTACTTTCGAGAAGGAATACATGGAATCACTTTGGTGGTTACTAAAAGAACTCTACAAAAAGGGGTTAATATATAAGGGGTATACTATTCAGCCCTACTCACCTGCCGCTGGAACTGGACTTAGTTCTCACGAATTAAATCAACCTGGTACATATAGGGATGTAAAAGACACTACCATAGTAGCACAGTTTAAAGCCAAAAATCATGATGATTTATTCCTGTTGGCTTGGACAACTACTCCTTGGACATTGGCCGGGAATAGTGCCTTGGCGGTAGGAACAAATATCAACTACGTAAAAGTAAAAACATTTAACTCTTACACTTTTAAATCAGAAACTGTAATACTAGCTAAGGATAGGATAAGTGCTTATTTTAATTCGAAAGCGGAAAATATAGCTTTAGAGGATTATAAGGAAGGAGACAAACTTATCCCCTATGAAATAGTAGAAGAATTAAAAGGAAAAGAATTAGTTGGTATTGAATACGAACAACTTTTACCCTACGTACAACCTAATGGTGATGCTTTTAGAGTGATAGAAGGTGATTTTGTAACTACCGAGGATGGCACAGGAATAGTACATATCTCTCCAACTTTTGGAGCAGATGATTATCGTGTAGCACAAAAAGCAGGTATAGGTGCTATTATGGTGATAGATGAAGAAGGAAATGAGGGGCCTATAGTAGACAAGCAAGGAAAGTATGTGAAGGAAATGGGAGAATTTGCAGGGATGTTCGTTAAAAACGAATATTATACTGCTGATACAGCCCCTGATAAATCACTTGATGTACAAATAGCTATTAAACTGAAAGAAGAGAATAAAGCATTCCATGTTGCTAAATACGAACACTCATACCCACATTGTTGGAGAACTGATAAACCAATATTGTACTACCCCCTTGACTCTTGGTTTATCAAAACCACAGCATTTAAAGACCGTTTGGTAGAACTAAATAAAACCATTAATTGGAAACCTGAATCAACAGGAACAGGACGTTTTGGTAATTGGCTAGAAAATTTGGTGGATTGGAATTTATCCCGATCGAGATACTGGGGAACACCACTACCTATTTGGAGAACAGAAGATGGTAAAGAAGAAATTTGTATTGGTTCTATTGCTGAACTAAAGGAGGAGGTAGAAAAATCAGTAAAAGCTGGTTTTATGACTACACAAATTGGTGATGATTTCGATTTACATAGACCTTATGTAGATGATGTGTTTTTAGTTAGCAAAAGAGGTGAAAAAATGACTCGTGAGTCTGATTTAATTGATGTCTGGTTCGATTCAGGAGCTATGCCATATGCACAATGGCATTACCCATTCGAAAACAAAGACATTTTTAATGAAAACTATCCTGCCGATTTTATTGCAGAAGGGGTTGATCAGACTCGTGGTTGGTTTTTCACGTTACATGCAATAGCAGGAATGCTATTCGATAAGGTAGCATTCAAAAATGTGATTGCCAACGGCTTGGTACTCGATAAAAATGGTAATAAAATGTCAAAAAGATTGGGCAATGCTATTGACCCATTCGAAACCATGAAAAAATATGGCCCTGATGCTACACGTTGGTATATGATTGCAAACGCTAACCCATGGGATAATTTAAAATTTAACCTTGAGGGGGTAGCTGAAGTACAACGAAGATTTTTCGGCACACTTCACAATACCTATTCCTTCTTTTCACTATATGCAAACCTAGATACCTTTGATTATAAAGGAGAAGAAGTTGCTCTTGAAAATAGAACAGAAAGTGACAAGTGGATTTTGTCTAAACTCAACAGTTTAATCAAGAAAGTAGAAACAGCTTATGAGGAATATGAACCTACTAGAGCTGCTCGTCTAATACAGGATTTTACCACTGATGATGTTAGTAACTGGTATGTACGTCTTAATCGTAAGCGTTTTTGGAAGCCTGCCTTGCCGGCAGGCAGGGGAGAATATAACGAAGACAAAAAAGCGGCATATCAAACGCTATATACTTGTTTAATTACTATAGCCAAATTAGGGTCTCCGATAGCTCCATTTTATATGGACAGATTATTTAATGACTTAAATTCTGTATCGAAAAAGGAAAATAAACCGTCTATTCATCTAACTGATTTTCCTATTGCTAACGAATCTGTTATTAATGAGGGGCTAGAAAAGCAAATGGAATTGGCACAAAACATTTCCTCTTTGGCACATTCACTACGTAAAAAAGAAAAACTTAAAGTAAGGCAACCGTTGTCTAAAATTCTCGTACCAGTGCTAGATGGGCAATTTAAAAAACATGTTCAGGCTGTTGAAGAACTGATAAAAACAGAGGTAAACGTAAAAGGCATAGAGTATATTGATGATGCTTCTGGAATATTGGTTAAAAAGATAAAGCCGAATTTCAGAAAGCTAGGTCAGCAGTATGGAGCACAAATGAAAGAAATCACTTCAAAATTTGGAACATTTGGAAAGGATCAGATTGCTGAAATTGAAAAGAATGGAAGCTTGAGCTTAAAGTTAAACAGCGGAGTAATAGATATTACTTTAGATGATGTGGAAATTTCATCAGAAGATATTCCGGGTTGGACTGTAGCAAATGAAGGAAAACTGACAGTTGCATTAGATATTACACTTACGGAAGAATTGAAAAAAGAAGGTGTTGCTCGTGATTTGGTTAATCGTATTCAGAATATGAGAAAAGATATGGGGCTTGAAATTCAGGATAAGATTAATATTAATATTGAAAAAAATACGAATCTAATAAATGCAGCTCTTGAAGTTAATAAAGAATATATTTGTAACGAGACACAAGCATTGTCTCTTATAATTTCTGAGCATCTTAATGATGCTAATCTACTCGAAATGGATGAATATAAAATTAAAGTTAAAATTGAAGTATAATCACTCTCTTTAAATCAATTAAGAAAGTGTTTTGTGTTTTTTTAACCTACTTTGTAGGTAACCGTTTTTAAAATGTACAAATGAAAAATATACCTAGACATTACAAATATCTACTTGTAGCATTTGGAATTATCCTGCTCGACCAAACCAGTAAATTTCTAGTTCATACTAATATGGAGTTAGGAAATATAGGCGAAATCGATGTTATTGGAGATTGGTTCAAACTACATTATTTATTAAACCCAGGTATGGCATTTGGCTTACGTTGGGATAATGAATATGGTAAATTAACACTTACATTATTCCGTTTAGTGGCGATGATTGGAATTGGTTACTATCTTGTACATTTGTCAAAAAGGGGAACGCATAATGGTTTAATGTGGTGTATGGGCCTCATATTAGGTGGGGCAGTAGGCAATGTGATTGACAGTACGTTTTACGGAGTATTACTAGATAATGCACCAATAGGATCGCCAACACCTTGGTTTCATGGGCAAGTAATTGACATGTTGTTTTTTCCTTTATTTGATGGTCATTACCCGAGCTGGATTCCATATATTGGGGGTGATTATTTCTTGTTTTTCAGCCCAGTTTTCAATATAGCCGACTCCTCAATTTTTACGGGAGTAGTAATTATATTAATTATGCAAAAACAATTTTTTGAACTACCAGAAAAAGAAAAAATAGAGGAAGAAATAACACAACAGCAATCAGAAGAAATAGAATTATAAAAACACCACTTCCTCTACTACTGATTTACCAAACTTCTGTTGAAGGATATCTACAACTTTTGATTTACTCATGTTCAGTTCTTGCTTTAAAGCAGCTGAATTAAGCTCTACAAATAATATATTCTTTTTGAAAAACAATTTTGTGGTTCGTGAAGCAATGGCTTTACCCATAAGTTGCTCCCACGAAGTTTTCACTTCGGTTTGGCTATACTTGCTTTTTATTCTATATGTATCAAGCAATTCTCGGATAGCATCTCCTGCTGAGGTTGTTTCTTTTTTACGTTTACCGTTTGGTTTTCGCATGTTGCAAAGATAGATAATAAAAATAATACGATAGTAATATTCATTCTCGCATTCAATAAATTGATGCATAATGGTAAATGTTTATAAAATGTAACACACAAGCTAAATGCGTGTATTATTTGGATAAATGTGTTTATATTTTATGTTAATTAAATATTTATTATATTCATAGATGAACCAATTATTTACTTATATGAAAAAACATATTTATTTCACTTTTTTATTTCTATTGACTGGGAATATTTTTGCCCAGCAAGCAAGCGATTTATTTTAACCTGACACAGAAATTACTTGGTTAGGAATTGATTTTTACTACGTTCAACTTGTTGGTGACTTTTCTCAATTTTAGGGAACATGAGAAAATGATGTTTCTGATATTAAAGACAATTACTTTCCAGCATGGAATATGTTGATTCTTGACGAATCGGAAAAATTTGATATTAAGGGAATGCTTCAAAAAAACACTATTTCCTACGATATTAAAATGATAATGGAAGTAAATAAAAATCCTTCTACTAGTGATATGGAAACCTATAATCCAAAAACATTTACAACTGAAGATATTGAAAAAATAGTAAGCTCCTATCCATTAAGTGAGAAAATTGGTATGGGAGTAATGTTTATTACAGAAGCTCTAAACAAAAGTGCTGAAGAAGCTGTTTTTCATCTTGTTGCTCTAAATATGGGAACAAAACAAGTGCTTGTTCATGAAAGATTTTCAGAAGTTCCTCAAGGATTTGGGGTTGGAAATTTTTGGGCAGGTGCTATTTATAAAATAGTTAAAGGGATGAAGAAAAAAGGTTATAAAACAATGAAAGCAAAGTATTAAGTTTACCCCCCATTCTGTGGTGTCTAATTTGAAGTTGGTCACCGCAGAAATTTTTCTATGAAGTGCTTAACAAATGAGTAAATAATTGATTCTACCTTACTAATTTCACCAACCCAAACCATTCTTCAACATCATCGGGGTCTTGTGTATAAGAGTCTTCCAGGCTATATTTCCACCAAGCATCTAAATATTCATGAATACATACCCCCGCTATGGGTGCTGTGGCAGTTGCTATATCCTCTACATTTTGTAAAATTTTAGTAGCTTGTTCTTCTACAGTATTTCCTCCATACCCATAGTTAGGAGAACCAACATGAGGAGCATTTGGGGAAACACTCAATCCAGTTTCTGTAATTAATAAAGGTTCGTTGGGGAACATAGCTTTTAATTCTTCTATCCATCCTTGATATTGGGAATTAGTCGAGCTGCCAAGTTGCGTATTTGATCTAAAATAAGAAATGTTATTAGAGTAAACATTGTGGCTTCTAAAATCTAGAAAAGGAACTTGCAATAAGTCGGCAGATACAATGTGATTGGCATACGAGACTAAGGATACTCTACCATATTTGTTGAATTCATACGTTTTAAGATAATCTCCCATTTCTGCAATAAACGCCTCCGTAGCACTAATTCCAGAACCTGTAACGATATAATTTCCTGAAAAGCTATCTATTTCAGGGTGGGCAATATTTGTACTATTGATAGCATTATTCGATAGCTCATTTCCAATATTATAGGCTAGAATTGGGGGATTATTATCTGGATAAGCAGAATAAATCCGATCTACAATTGTTCTGATTCGTGTTTTAATGCTTTCCTTGAAATTGATATCTTGAAAATCCAAAGAATCAACTTCAATCCATATTGTCTGTAAAATGTATAAACCTCCAGTATTTCGAACAGCTTCATAACAATACTTTGGAGCATGCCAAAACCTAATAGTATTTGCCCCCATTGCTTTGATATCTTCCAGATCAGTATCTATTCTATCTGTCAATTGAACAGGAAGTGTCGAATTATTTTCAATTTCCCATGGAATATAGCCTGGGTATCCTGGCACATAGACCATCCCCCTGATTTCAAAAGGTGATCCGTTTTTAAGAATATAATGATTATCTACTGTAAAGACATCATTTTCGGTCATTTCGACAACATCCGTCCAAGCTTCTTGTAGCTTATAGTAAGCTTCTCTAAATTCAGTTTTATACCAACTTATGTCTCCTCCTGTAATAGGTGTAGATGTATATTCATCCTCATTGTTGCATGCCATTATCATAAAAAATAACACGGCTATGTATAATATATATTTAATAGGGTTTTTCATATTTGACTATTCTAGCTCATCACTATATTAAAAAGTGATTTTGAAGAACATAACAATTAACACCGTTCATTATGCATGAGGTGAAACATTATCACAAAAAACATCCGTAATCAAACAAAAGAGTAGTTAAGATTACGGATATTAAAATGAATTTGGTTGTTATAAAAAAGTTATTCCTTTCTATATACTCCTGAAGGAAATACCACTACACTTTCATTTCCGTCTTTTCCTACAGCTGCTACACCAAAAAGCGAATTATCAATAACAATACCTTCTAATGTAAACTCTGTTTGTTTACCAACAAAACGTGATGATTGCCATTGAGGAGCTGTAGTTTCTCGCCAGTATATTTTATATCCCGCTAAATTTTCATTATCTACCTCTTCCCATTTCAGAGAAGTAGAAGGTCTTACTGCTCCTGCAATCTGCACATTTTTAGGTTGTGGAGGTGCCCAAGCTAATGCCGCCAAATTAATAGCATTTACCGCTGTAAGTTTTGCACAATAATCAAAATTTACACCTTCTATTACATCTCCATATTTAATGCCATTTTCCACTCTAATGTCCTGATGTTGACGTGTATAGTTTTCGTTAGTCTCCATAATTCGAACACCTGCAAAACCTTCATCGTTAAATGGACGGTGGTGACCCCCTCTTCCAAAACGATCCAAACGATAAACCATGGTTGGATTCATTTCAGGCATGTATGTAGTGGTCATCTTGTGTATATATCGTGCTACTTGTCTTGATATTCCATCTATTTCTCCTCCATAATACCTTCTCATTCTTCGTTCTTTTTCGTTTTCGGTGACTGGTGTTGGTTCAGAAAAAATTCTAAAGCTACGGTTATCAATCACGCCATTTACACCTTCAATATTGCCAATCATATCATTATTCAAAACACCCACAATATCCCAACCTAATTCTTTCGCTTGTTTTGCCATGTATTTCCCTCCATAAAGCCCTTGCTCTTCTCCAGATAACCCAACATAAATAATACTTGTAGGAAATTTATATTTCGACAATACTCTTGCTGCTTCCATTACACCAGACATACCCGTAGCATTATCATTAGCTCCTGGCGAATCCGATGTTCCGTTTAAAGGATCACTTACTCTACTATCAATATCACCAGACATAATCACATATCGGTTTGGATATTTTGTGCCTCTCTGAATAGCTAAAACATTTACTATTTCTACATCTACTCTTATTCTGGTTTCAGGATCGCCCTTAACTAGGTTTCGCATGTAAGAAACTTCAAGGCAATTTTTGCAATCTTTTGAAATTTTTTCAAATTCTGACTTTATCCACCTTCTTGCTGCCCCAATTCCCCTAGTGGTTGACACTGTATCAGACATTGTATGTCTTGTTCCAAAATTAGCTAAAGTACGAATATCACTTTCCAATCGCTGAGCTGAAACTGCTTCAACAATATCGTAATGCCGAAGGTCTTGATTAGTAGGTGATTGGGCAAATATTTGTGCGGCAAAACAAAGTAAAACAAATAAAGGAGTTATTCTTTTCATAGGTCTATCAGTATATTTTCGGTGAATATACCAAAAACCCATTACAAAAATCCATGACAAGTTGCGGAAAATTTTTGTGGCTACAGATTTTTGTATTTGTACTTAAGTTATAAGAACCTTCAATTATATAGTTCTATTTTCTATTGGGTAAAAAAATAGGTGTCATAGTTAGTGATTAATAATCTGTTATGTATATCATACATTTATTAAAAAACTTATTGGCATTTTTTAGCTCCAAATTTTACTATGTGAGTTTTAATCCTAATTATGATTAAAAATAAACACAAACAACTTACATATTCATTGCAAATATACATGGGTAAAGTTTTCCACAAAAACGTAAAGTTTTCCACACAAATGAATGACAATAATATAAACTATTGATTATCACACCTTTAAACAAGTGTGGTGAATTTTATACTTTGTGGACAACTATTTTAGTTACTGATAGATTGCTCTTTAGGTTTTAGTATATATTTTTAGTAATTATTACCACTATTATTTAAGAATACGTATTATTAAGTAAGTTTTTTTGCGTTTTGGTGCAAAAACAACGCTATTATTCCTGATTTTGTCTTTTTAGTTTTGTTCGATAGGTATTAAAAATTCTTGATTTAGACAAAAACCCGATATACTTTCCTTTCTCAATTACAGGTAAATTCCATGCAGAAGTTACTTCAAATTTGCTCATAACAGATTGCATGTTTTCATGAGGAGCGACCTCTGCTGGAGGTGTTCTCATAATTGATTTTACCAGCAATGTGCTTCTCTTTTCTGTATCAAACATTATGTCCCTAACATCATCAAGTGTCACAATCCCTTCTAATTCTCCTTCCTCATTTACTACTGGAAAAATATTCCTTTTTGAAACTTTTACCAACTCTGTCAATTCACCCAATGTAGCTTCTGGGTTTATTTTTAAAAGATCCTTTTCAATGATTTTTTTGATGTCAATAAGACTAAGTACTTGCCTATCTTTATCGTATTTTATCAAATCCCCCCGTTCTATTAAATGCTTAGTATACAAGGAGTGTTTTTCAAAGAATGTACTAGTGGTATAGGCAATTGCAGCAACAAGCATTAATGGCACAAATAGCTCGTAACCACTTGTGATTTCTGCTATTAAAAACATAGCCGTTAAGGGGGCATGCAGTACCCCACTCATTATCCCACTCATCCCAACTAAGGTAAAATTACTAACACTTATATTGTACCCAAAAAACACATTAATAATTGTTGCAAATACAAACCCGATAACGCCACCTAAAAATAAGGAGGGGGCAAATATTCCTCCACTACCTCCTGAGCCAATGGTAATAGCTGAGGCAACTGGTTTTATAAGTATTACCCCTATTAAAAAGATAAGCAAAAGCGTTATGTCTTCAATTTGGGAAAAGAATAGACTACTATTTAGTAGGTTTGATTCCTGACCCGCAAGAAGATGCTTAATGGTGTCATAACCCTCACCATAAATTGGTGGAAAAACAAAAATAATGATACCCAGAGCCAACCCGCCTACAAATACTTTTTTCCACCCTGTCTTTAGTTTATTGATTTTTCTCTCAACCCAAAAAGTAACTCGGGTAAAATAGACAGATATTAGCCCACAAATAACACCAAGAACTATGTAGAACAAAGTATCAGTAGTTAAAAAACTATCCTTTAACTTAAAAGAGAAAAGTACATCGTCACCAAGTAGGCTTAAGGAAACTAAAGATGCGCTAACCGAAGCGATAAGTACTGGGATAAACCCAGCTAGGGTTACTTCCGAAAGAATAACTTCCAAAGCAAAAATAGCCCCAGCTACAGGTGAGTTAAATATTGCAGAAATTGCTCCAGCCGCTCCACAACCTATAAGGATTGTTCTCTTTTTGTAATTGAGATGCATCCAACTTCCCACGTTTGATCCTATGGCTGATCCAGTAACCACTATGGGAGCCTCTAGTCCAACTGATCCTCCAAAACCAACAGTTAATGCACTGGTAAACATTCTGGATATCATTTTTATTCGATTTACCAAGCTTGATTTCTTGGAAATAGAATATAAAATAGAGGTAATGCCATGACCTAACTGTTCTTTAAATATATACTTTGCTACTAGGTAAGTAAGTAATATTCCTATAAAAGGATATCCAACAAATAAATAGTTAGCATATTCTATTTCGAATCCCTTTCTAAGAAAGTTTTGAAGAAAATGGACTGACTCTTTTAGCGTGACTGCTGCAAACCCAACAACGATACCAATAATACCAGATAATATCAGTACAAACGTTTTATCACGAATATGTTTAAGCCTCCAAACTAAAATTTTTACTAATAAATTATTCAACCTATAATTTTATGGAAGTAAATAAACACAAATTTAATAGATTATTGTCGCTATAATAGCCATGTGACATATAATATGGGCTACTATTATATTATTCATATTTCATAAAAACATTCGCTTTCGGAAACTCTATTTTTCTGTATAAATTTTTATGCTTTATATCCTCTTGGTTAAACAAAACAATATATTTTGATTCAACACCCTGATTATTAGATAAATATATAGACTTATGGTTTGTTAAGGAAGCAATTAATGTGGGGTTATCTGATAGTACTACCTTATCTGGCTCAATATTGTTTAGCCAAACAATAACCTTTGAATCTATCCAATATGATGTGCTGTAGCCTGCTCCATGCCCATGCCACATTTTCACATTCTTATACATTCTATAACTAGGATATATAAACCAAAGTATAAACAATAAAGCGATTATTTGTGGCTTAAATTTTAGTGTGGTTTTTTGGATGTTTTCTAATGATAAAAAGACTAATATCATTACCATAGGAGATACAACTGACAAATATCTTTCTATATTATCAAGGTTTGTTGTGCCAACATCTTTAAAAACATCAACAAAAATAATGAATAGCACATAAAACAAGACGTAGGAGGTTAACAGTAAGATGTGTTGTGTTTTATTAACTAATAAAATCAATACAAATACACCAATTACAATCCCTATTTTAATAGAAAAAGAAAATGTGAGAGGCACAAAGTAGGTAGATAAAAATTCTAGCGGGGTATATAATTGTGATAATAAAAACCCGCCAGTATTTGATTGATAGTTTTCAAATGCTCTACCAGTTAAAATGATATTTCTAATAATCCACAGTAAAATTGCTGAACTTGAAGCCAAAAAAACAAATATCCCCTTTTTTATTCTTGTGGTTTTATCACTAACCAAAAACACAAAGATACTTGCATAGCATATTAATGAAACTCCAACAAGACGTTGAAGAGGCATTAGAGCTGTAATAAAAGCTAACAATAATAAAGTTTTAAATGTCTGCTTTTTTAAATAATGTAGTGATGATAATAAAAAACACAATGATAAAAGAATATAAACACCTTCAGACCAATAAAATAGATGTACAAGAAAAAATGGCAGAGTGGTGATGACTGCAATAATACTTAGGGTTTTAAACAATTTTGTTACAAAAATTTGCCCACAAAACTTCCAAACCAAAAAACAGTTAATAATAAAAACCAAGAAATGCATTCCATAAGTAACGCCAGTAATTTTTCCTATGGTTAGAAATAATGGATATAAAGGTGGGTACAGTATTAATGAGTTATTCCAAACGTCTATTAACTCGTTATTACTACTTAAAAATCTTGCCGCATTTAAATAAATACCTGAATCATGTGTAGTAAACAATCCAAAATTGGTTGTGACATAAAAAAACGCAGCTGAAACTATTGTAATAACAATTAGTACTAATATATCAGATTTAGATTGGCTTGCTATCTTCTTTAAATATGATTTTCGGGTATGGTATTTCAATAGTAAAAGAAAGCCTCAGATAAACTACCTGAGGCTTTAAAAATTAGTGTTTTACTTGAATTTTTTCTTTGTATTTCTTTATCTGTCTTCTTAATGCTTCTGTGGTAAGGTCTGTAGCCTTTTCAAACGATTGAGCATCTTCTTTGGCGAAAATTTGACTGCCAGGCATATTTATTTTTATTTCTACAGTTTTGTTTTCAATTCCCTCATTGTTCAGTTTTAGGAATACTTCTCCATCAACCACCCTGTCATAAAATGTCTCTAATTTGTTCACTTTCTTTTGAACGAAATCGAGCAGTTTAGTGTCTGCATCGAAATGAATTGAGTGCATTTGTAATTTCATAACTGTATTGTTTTATAGATTAAAAATATATTTAATTACGCTTTTGGGTGTGCCTTTTTAAAAACTGTTTTTAACTTCTCTATTGAATTATGTGTGTATACTTGAGTAGCTGCCAAGCTAGTATGACCTAGCAGGTCTTTTACCGCATTAAGTTCCGCTCCTTTATTCAATAAATGTGTGGCATATGTATGGCGCAACACATGTGGGCTACGCTTATCTACGTTTACTAGTGATAAATATTTTTTTACTACTCGGTAAACTAACATCGGGTACAACTGCTCTCCAGAGTCTGTTGTTAATAAGTAATTGCTACTTATCGCTTTTACTACCTGATATTTTTTTATAGAACTTTCCAAGTTATCAGAAAACGGAATAATTCTTTCCTTATTTCTTTTTCCTAATACTTTTATTGTCTGGTTCTTAAAATTAACATCATGTTCCTTCAGGTTCAGTAATTCTGCAACTCTAATACCTGTTCCATAAAGCATTTCTATAATGAGTTTATTCCTAAAACCAAAGAAATCCTCATCAAACTCTACATGATCTAGCAAACGAAGCATGTCTTCCTCATTCACAAAATGAGGGAGTTTTTTTGACTTTTTTAATGCTTTTAGTTTCCAAGTGGGGTCTTCTTTTATATATTCTCTTTTGAGAAGAAATTTATAAAAAGACCTGAGAGTTGCAATTTTACGATTTACAGATGTGTTTTCGATTTTTTTGTCTACCAATGACACTACCCATGAACGCAAAATATGGTAGTCTACATCTGATAATGATAGTTCTGGGAAGTTGTTTAATATGTATTGTTGAAATTGATCTAAATCGGTGTGGTATGAAACAATAGTATGCTTGCTGTAACGCTTTTCATACTCTAGATATTTCAGGAAGTTTGCAATCATTAAGTTAATACTACACGGAATTTTCGGTAGTACTAACTTAATAAATTTATACTACTAATCACAGATGATTAGTAATTTTCTTCAGCATACATTTTTTGTCTGTAAGCTGCTTTAATTTTTGTTTCTCTGTTTTTTACAGAAGGCTTTACAAAATGTGTTCTTGATCTTAATTCTTTCAACACACCAGTCTTCTCAAACTTTTTCTTAAAACGCTTTAGCGCTCTTTCAATTGATTCGTTTTCTTTTACGTTTATTACGATCATGGATATACACCTCCTCTCAATCCTTGTTTAAAGTTTTTAGGGCTGCAAAGTTAAAAACTAATACCGCTATTCCAAAATAGATCTCGAAATAACTAGCTTTTGTATTTCTGAAGTGCCTTCACCAATCGTACACAGCTTAGCATCTCTATAAAATTTTTCTACAGGGTAATCTTTAGTGTATCCATAGCCCCCAAATATCTGAACAGCATCGTTTGCTACTTCTACAGAAATCTCAGAGGCGTAAAGTTTTGCCATCGCTGACTCTTTATTTACTTTCATTCCTTTATTCTTCATGTCGGCTGCTCGATGAATCAACAACCTAGCGGTTTCTACTTTGGTAGCCATATCTGCAAGTTTAAAGGAAATACCTTGAAAACTTGCTATTGGTTTATTAAACTGATGTCTTTCTTTAGCATATTGAACCGCTGATTCTAATGCTCCTTCAGCTATACCTAAAGCTAAAGAGGCTATGGATATTCTTCCACCATCTAAAACTTTTAGTGATTGTATAAAACCCTCACCTATTTCACCGATAATATTCTCTTTATGCACCCTACAGTCTTCGAAAATCATTTCAGTAGTTTCAGAGGCTCTCATTCCTAGCTTGTTTTCTTTTCTTCCAGCCGAAAACCCATGAGTTCCTCTTTCAATAATAAATGCAGTCATTCCTCTCGAATCACCAGCCTTTCCTGTTCTGGCAATTACTACTGCCACATTACCCGATTTTCCATGGGTTATGAAATTTTTTGTTCCATTAATAATATAGTGATCTCCATCTTCTATAGCTACCGTTTTCATATTAGCAGCATCTGATCCAGTGTTTGGCTCTGTTAATCCCCAAGCACCTATCCACTGACCTGAAGCCAAAAGTGGTAAGTATTTTTTCTTTTGCTCCTCATTACCAAACTGTAAAATATGGCCAGTACAAAGTGAATTATGAGCCGCTAATGAAAGCCCTATTGAACCATCAATTTTAGATATTTCTGATATCGTAGTTACATATTCATGATAAGCAAATCCTGAACCTCCATATTTCTGTGGAACAAACACCCCCATTAAACCCAATTCTCCTAGTTTATGGAAGAGAGGAATAGGAAATTCTTGATTCTCATCCCACTCCATCATATTTGGACGTATTTCTCTATCTCCAAAATCTTGAATCATTTTGGCTATCATTTTTTGGTTTTCAGATAATTGAAAGTTCATTTTTATATAATATTTAGTTGGTCGTTAAAATTCTGGAGTCGAAATTAATTGATTAAAATTACTTACCCAAACGACCGTTAGTTTGGGTGGGTAAAAACAGCTGTTTTATGATCAAAAATCCGTTTTCGGTTAGTTAAGTGTTCATAAAAAACTATTTTTGCGCTGTAACAATTAATTTAATATGAAAATAGCAGTTATAGGAACTGGGTATGTTGGTTTGGTAACGGGTACATGTTTTGCTGAAACAGGCAATCATGTAACTTGTGTTGACATAGATGTGGAAAAGGTAGAAAAACTCCGTAATGGAGTTATCCCAATCTATGAGCCAGGTCTTGAAGCATTATTTGAAAGAAACATAAAACAAGGGCGACTTAACTTCACCACTTCATTAGTGGAAGGAATTGATGGTGCTCAAGTTATCTTTTTAGCACTACCTACTCCACCAGGAGAAGATGGTTCTGCCGATCTTAAGTATATATTGGGAGTAGCCAACGACTTAGGTCCTCTTCTGAAAGAGTATGCTGTAATTATTGATAAAAGTACTGTGCCTGTGGGTACTGCAGAAAAAGTAACAGCAGCCATTACCAAGAATGCTAAGGTAGGTTTTGATGTGGTGTCAAACCCTGAGTTTTTAAGAGAAGGTGTTGCTGTAGAAGATTTTATGAAACCTGATAGGGTGGTAATCGGCACTAAATCTGAAAAAGCCAAACAAATAATGGAGCGACTTTATGCTCCTTTGGTAAGGCAGGGAAACCCTATTATTTTTATGGATGAAAAATCAGCGGAACTAACAAAGTATGCTGCC
The DNA here is from genome assembly GCA_029882685.1 of Cyclobacteriaceae bacterium. Taxonomy (GTDB): domain Bacteria; phylum Bacteroidota; class Bacteroidia; order Cytophagales; family Cyclobacteriaceae; genus JAOUKH01. Next base: position 6,881 of record JAOUKH010000017.1, on the reverse strand, counting down.
AACTCTTTTCTGGCTACAAAAATTACATTCATGAACGAAATAGCTAACTTATGTGAGTTGTTAGGTGCAGATGTAGATGCGGTAAGAAAAGGAATAGGAACAGATTCAAGAATTGGAAATCGGTTTTTGTTTGCCGGAATAGGCTATGGAGGAAGTTGTTTTCCTAAGGATGTTCAGGCATTAGCCAAATCATCATCAGATGCTGATTATGATTTTAAAATGCTGAAGTCGGTAATGGAGGTTAATGAACAACAAAAAACCTTACTTATTCCTAAACTTAAAGCATATTTTGATGGTGATTTAAAAGGCAAAACAATTGCATTGTGGGGACTAGCTTTTAAACCTTATACCGATGATATTCGTGAAGCTCCAGCACTTTATAATATTGAGGCGCTACTTCAGCAAGGAGCTATTGTAAAGGCTTACGATCCTGAGGCAATGGAAAATGTGAAGAAAGTATTTGGAGATAAAATTACTTTTTGTGCCGATGAATATGAAGCCATAGCTGATGCAGATGCTTTGATGATTATGACCGAATGGCCAGTGTTTAGAACTCCTGATTTTGAGTTATTGGAGGAAAAACTCAATAATAAAGCCATTTTTGATGGTAGAAATCTATTCGCTATTGAAGAAATGAAAGAACGTGGATTTACATATATTAGCATAGGAAGAGAGTATGTCAAATAAAAAAAGAGTTTTAATAACTGGTGCAGCTGGATTTCTAGGGTCTCACTTATGCGATCGATTTATTAATGAAGGATATCATGTTATCGGTATGGATAACATGATTACTGGTGATATTAAAAATGTTGAGCACTTATTTCCAAATAAAAACTTTGAATTTCAGGAGCACGATGTTTCTAATTTTGTTCATGTCTCTGGAGAGTTAGATTACATTCTACATTTTGCTTCTCCCGCTAGCCCTATTGACTATCTCAAAATACCGATTCAGACCTTAAAAGTTGGTTCTTTAGGAACACATAACTTGCTTGGATTAGCACGAGCTAAAAATGCGCGAATTCTTGTTGCATCTACTTCAGAAGTATATGGTGACCCTTTGGTTCACCCACAAACGGAGGAATATTATGGTAATGTAAACCCTGTGGGGCCTAGAGGAGTATATGATGAAGCAAAGCGATTTCAAGAGGCTATAACAATGGCCTACCATACCTATCATGGTTTGGAAACTAGAATTGTACGTATTTTTAACACTTATGGTCCTAGAATGCGCCTAAATGATGGTCGTGTGCTTCCTGCTTTTATAGGTCAGGCGTTAAGAGGTGAAGATTTAACCGTATTTGGAGATGGATCACAAACAAGATCATTTTGCTATGTGGATGATTTGGTGGAAGGTATATACAAGTTGCTACTGAGTGATTATGCTCAACCTGTGAATGTTGGAAACCCTGTGGAAATAACCATAAGTGACTTTGCCGAAGAAATTATTAAGTTAACTGGTACAGATCAAAAAGTAATCTATAAAGAACTTCCTGCGGATGATCCTAAACAAAGACAACCTGATATAAGCAAGGCTAAAAACTTATTAGATTGGACACCAAAAGTATCCCGTGAAGAGGGTCTTAAAATAACGTATGAATATTTTAAGTCTTTGAGTAAAGAAGATCTTTATGCAAAAGAACATAATAGCTTTGAAGAGTATATAAAGAAATAGCGTTTATGGAAAAAATATTGGTTACTGGAGGAGCGGGGTTTATTGGCTCTCATACAGTGGTAGAATTAGTTGATGCTGGATATACACCCATTATTGTTGATAACTTTTCTAATTCTGATAGTAATGCTATACGAGGTGTTGAAGACATTATAAAGCGTTCCGTGAAAGTATATGAGGGAGATTGTAACGACTTACAGTTTATGAATGATCTTTTTATAACTGAAAAAAATATAACTGGTGTAATTCATTTCGCTGCATATAAAGCTGTTGGAGAATCTGTCGGAAAACCCTTAGAATACTACCAAAACAATGTAGGTTCATTGATGATATTAATTGATGCTATGAAAAACCACAATGTGGAAAATTTGGTTTTTTCATCTTCTTGTACTGTTTATGGTCAGCCAGATCACCTTCCAGTTACTGAATTGAGTCCTAAAAAAGTGGCAGAATCCCCTTATGGAAACACTAAACAGGTTTGTGAGGAAATCATAGAAGATGTGGTTAAAAGCAACGCAAAATTTAAAGCAATTGCGCTACGTTATTTTAACCCTATAGGCGCACATCCATCATCAAAAATTGGAGAACTTCCTATCGGTGTACCCAATAACCTTGTACCTTTTGTAACACAAACTGCTGCCAGAATTCGTGAAGAACTTTCCGTTTTTGGTGACGACTATAACACTCCCGATGGCACTTGCATTCGTGATTATATTCATGTAGTTGATTTGGCCAAAGCTCACGTAAAGTCTTTACAGCATTTCAATAATCAGAAAACTCCTTATTTTGATATATTCAATATAGGTACAGGGAAAGGTAATTCTGTTTTAGAGGTTGTTAAAACTTTTGAAAAAGTAATAGATGGTAAATTAAAATATAAAGTTGACCCAAAACGACCTGGAGACGTAGAGCAGGTTTTTGGAAATGTAGATAAAGCCAATAATGAACTTAAGTGGAAAGCTGAACTTACGCTAGAAGACTCATTACGTGATGCGTGGAACTGGCAGAAAACGCTTATGTAGTAATTAATTTTTATTTTATTGAAAATGTTCTAAACTGCAAAAGGGTTAGGGTTTTAAAAGGTCTGCTTTATTCCAAATAATAATATCTCTGATAGATTGTCTAAACTATAATCATATACATAATTAAAAATTAAGTGCAGTTCATTACTTATTCTAAATGTTGTGCCAATCATAACTCTGTTTTTAGCAAACAGATTGTTATCAGTCTCATCCCCTGTATGAATAAATATTTCATCAGATAGGTTTAAATATAATTTTGAATCTTTCCCTTTTTTTGTAAAGCCAACTATCGGTATGTTTACTAAAACCCTGTATCGAAAACGATGGTTAAAATAACCACTAGTATTAGTAGTGAAAATCCTTTGTTCGGCTCTAAACCTATGGGAAATTTTAAAAGTATTATGATCATCATTTATTATAACCTCCTGAAATGGGCGTGATTCAAGTCTGTTTAAACTATCATTATTTCCGTAATGCCAAAAGTGGGCAAACCCTACAACTAATTGAACATGAGGTGTTATCTTATAATCTATTCCTGTCCTAACTATATATTGAGATAAGTTTTTGATATTATTTTTTCTTCGATATCCTACATCTGATTTTAATACACTTTTATCTGTTAGCTTTATATGATTATAATATTGAAACCATTGTTGGTTATTATATGGTGTGATTTCTTGAGCATTAATAGGGTTTACTGTAAAGTAAAAAATGGTAATAGTTAGAATACCATTCTTTAAGCAATTTGATGTCATAAAACTTTTTATGAATTTTTTATTGTTATTAACTAAGGGAGGTTGGCTATGTAAATATCACCATTGATCATACCTCAATTTATAGATTCAAAAAATAAACGGTTCTATAAAAATGTAACAACAGACATTTTTATAAAATAATTCCACTATTGAATTTTTAAAATAATGAGATGAGAAAAAGGCAATAAATCCTCAGGACAAACGCATTTAAAAATTCTTGTGTCTTTTCGGAGTCAATGAGCCAAAATAATTGGTTCATTGCTGTAGAAATCTTAACCACATTGTAAATACATGTCGTTTTGGTCAGGAAAGTTAAACGCGTTTGCCCTAAATAAAGCCAGGTTTTTGACAAGTATCATTTATTATTCGTTATAAATAACAGTTAATACAGTCTGTCCTACTGCTTTTAAGGTGCGTTTGTCAATTAATTCCATATTATCTTTATGGGTGTGATGGTAATCTCCAAAATATCCATAAGTAGAGTCGAAGTGAACAATATCTACCATAGGGATCTTTGCTATTTCATTTACAAACTTGTGATCATCAGTGATTCCTGATTTTTTTTGATGAATGAAATAATTACCATATCCAATATCTCTGGCTGTATTCCAAATTTTCCTTACTACTTTTGGTGCATAAGTAGTAGAGATACCCTCCATGTAAAACTGTGCTCCTTTTGCCCCAACCATATCCAAAAGAATACCATAATAGGCACCATATCCGTTTTTATTTTTACTCCAGTACTGAGAGCCAAGACACCACCATGAGTCCAAGCCTACTGGAGTTGGAACTCCTCCCATATTATGCTTCTCACCCCAATCTTCTCCATCAAATAATATTATATCTACCCCAACACTCGGTGATTTATCACTTATTAACCTTGCAATTTCCAACAGAACACCCACACCACTTGCTCCATCATTAGCTCCTTCCATGGCTTTTTCTGGTGTGTTTTCATCTTTATCTGCAAAAGGTCGAGAATCCCAGTGAGCTGCTAATAATATGCGCTTCTTGGCAGGTTTGTTAAATGCAGCAATTATATTTCGCAATGAAATATTGACACCATCAAAAGTGGTAGCTTTAAATTTTTGTTCTTTAACCTCTGCACCATATTCTTTAAATTTTTTAATAAAATAATCTCCCGCAGCTACGTGTTCAGGAGTATTGGGTACTCTTGGGCCAAAATCAACTTGTTTTTGTACAAAAGCATACGCTGAGTCGGAATTGAAGTTAGGTGCTTGTACTAAAGGTTTTTCTTCTTTTACAACTGACGTTGTCTCCCTATTACTGTCATTACAACCAAATAGAATATAGCCTAATGCAATAGACCAAATAATTTTTTTCATTTGAGTTTTTCTAATTTGAATACTTATTCTTCGTACGCCCAATCTACTTTTTCTTTCATATCCTTCAAAATAACGCCATTTTCTTTAAGAGCTGCTCTTATTTCATCCACCTTATCGTAGTCTTTTTTAAATTTAGCTTCTTTATATAACCTGATTAGCGTATCTAAAAGTTTATCCTGATTCTCTACCTTTTCTTCCTCAAGCCCTAAAACAACCTCAATAAATTCAATGAAGGTTGTTTTCATTTTGGTGAAAACCTGCTGCCCTATTTCTGTAAACTTTAGCTGCCCTACATAAATAGAATTTATTTTCTTTAATAAGTTGAATAGCTGTGCGATAGTTTGAGCAGTATTAAAATCATCATTCATCGCAGCGCTACAGTTACTAATGATTTTATTGATTTGTTCTACTTGTGACTCGTTTATTTCTGCTCCGTCATTCACAAATTCCATTTCTTTTAGAATTCGTAAACCATTAATTAGCTTTTTATAGCCTTTTTGTGCCGCACGTAACGCATCATTCGAAAAATCAAGTGTACTGGAGTAATGAGATTGCAGCATAAAAAAGCGAACAGTCATTGGACTATAAGCTTGGTCTAGTAGTTCGTGACTTCCAGAAAAAAGTTCGTGGGGTAAAAACGAGTTGTTTAATGATTTACTCATTTTTTGACCATTTACTGTAAGCATATTGGTGTGAAGCCAATATTTTGCTGGATCTTTTCCATAAGTTCCTACTGACTGTGCTATTTCACATTCATGATGGGGAAATTTTAAATCCATACCTCCTCCATGAATATCAAATTGTTCTCCCAAATATTTAGTGCTCATTACTGTACATTCCAAATGCCATCCAGGAAAGCCTAACCCCCAAGGAGATGGCCAACGCATAATATGCTCCTCAGAAGCATTTTTCCATATAGCAAAATCTACTTTGTTTCTTTTTTCATCTTGTGCATCTAAATCTCTTTCACTTGCCATCAACTCTTCAAGTATACGTCCTGAAAGTTTTCCATAATTATGATCTTTATCGTATTTATTCACATCAAAATAAACTGATCCATTTATTTCATAGGCAAAACCTTTGCTTAATAAATCTTTAACCATTTCAATTTGCTCTACAATATGACCTGTGGCAGAGGGTTCAATACTAGGAGGTATTAAATTAAACTGTTTAAGAACATCATGAAATCCATTAGTGTATTTTTGCACCACTTCCATGGGTTCCAAATTTTCGAGCTTTGCTTTTTTAGCAATTTTATCTTCCCCTTCATCAGCATCATTAACTAAGTGTCCAACATCCGTAATATTTCGCACATACCGAACTTTATAACCCAAATGTTGCAAATACCTATAAACAATATCAAAGCTCAAGAAGGTTCTTACATTTCCTAAGTGTACATCACTATAAACAGTAGGTCCGCAAACATACATTCCTACATGTCCTTGGTTAATTGGTTCAAACTTTTCCTTTTTACGTGAAAGGGTATTAAAAACTCGTAATTCTGTAAGCATCCGACAAAGTTAATAGATAGATTTTAATGGCATACGTTTTTTTGAAAGTGATTGTTTAGGCTACTTACGAAATAAAAAAACAATGACTATTTAATATAAATACATGATTGGAATACTATATCGTTTGCATTATTGGCTTTATTCACTACCTTTGTATTCAAATGTATGGAAATATTCTATAGAGGGGACTTAAAAGTCCCCTCTTTTCGTATAAGAAAATGGATTTAAAAGCTCGTATTGAGGAACTTGTAAACGAAAACCTAGAAAGTGAATCTCACTTTTTAGTAGATGTGGTTATTACTGCCTCTAGTGAGCCGAAAAAGGTGTTAATCCTTTTAGACGGTGATGAGGGTATTAATATAGATAATTGTGCAAAAATAAGTAGGGTAGTAGGACATGCCATAGAGGAAGAAGAGCTGATAAATGATGCTTTTAGGCTTGAAGTATCTTCTCCTGGTTTAGATCATCCTATTACACTTTTAAGACAATATGAAAAAAATGTAGGTAGACAGGTGAAAATTACTTTAAATGATGGGTTAAGTCATACAGGGAAATTACTTACTGCCAATGATAATGAA
>JAOUKH010000016.1 GCA_029882685.1 Cyclobacteriaceae bacterium | reverse complement strand
TCACAATGGGATTGAGGTAATTCCCAATTTCATTGACTTAAATAGATTTAAAAAACAAAAAAAGGATCATTTTAAAACGGCAATCTGCCCTAATAATGAGAAATTGTTAGTACACACTTCTAATTTTAGGAAAGTAAAAAGAGTAGAAGATGTACTAAAAGTGTTTCACAATGTTAGAAAAACAGTACCCTCAAAACTTCTATTGGTTGGTGATGGTCCGGAAAGAACTCATATGGAAGCATTATGCCGAGAGTATAATGTTTGTGAGCATACGCGATTTTTAGGAAAACTTGAGGCAGTAGAAGAAGTATTGTCAGTGGCAGATTTATTTTTAATGCCTTCCGAAAAAGAAAGTTTTGGTCTATCAGCATTAGAGGCTATGGCATGTGAAGTCCCAGTTATTTCTTCCAATGCTGGAGGTATCCCTGAATTAAATATTCAAGGAGTAACAGGCTTTATGAGTAATGTTGGTGATGTTGATGATATGACTAAAAATGCCATACATATTTTGAGTGATGAGAACTTAGCTACTTTCAAGAAAAATGCACTAGCACGAGCTAAGGAGTTTGATATTGTTAATATTTTACCTCTTTATGAAGATTTTTATAACGTGGTAATGAATAAAATGAAATCGATTAAGAAATAACATGTCGATTAAAATAATACGATAAACTAATGACTATTATAGCGGTAAATTCGATACTTCACTAAAAATAAGAGAAACTTAATTATCTTATTTTTTTTAAAACCACTCTTCGGTAATTTTTCTACAATATCATCTTTATCTTTCTGCATCTATCTTGATTATCCAACTTTGATTAGAAAAGTGAAACTTTTTCAATCACATTTCATAACTAATGGTTTAGTAAAATTAAATACTTCATTGCTCACAATTGTTCAAGATTTAATATGGATATTACATACGTATTAATTTACTTAACAAAATAATTTTGAACGGAATAAATGAACAGTTTTTGTAATTGTTTATTTTTTATTTAAAGAAGATAAATACACTTATCAAAAATTCTATTAATATTGTCTTCGTTAATATTTAGTACTTTTTATAATTCCACACTTTACTTATGTTGCTTTCAACTTTTGACTGGTCTATCATTATAATATTTTTCATTGTTTTCCTTATTATAGGGGTTATTGTCTCTAAAAAAGCGGGGAAAAGTAGCCAGGAATTTTTTCTTTCAGGAAGGAATATGCCATGGTGGCTATTGGGTGTATCAATGGTAGCAACTACATTTTCTGCTGATACCCCTAATTTAGTGACGGATATCGTTCGACAAAATGGTGTGTCAGGTAACTGGGTTTGGTGGGCATTTTTGATTACTGGTATGCTTACTGTTTTTATCTATGCAAAGTTATGGAGAAGGTCAGGAGTATTAACAGATCTTGAATTTTACGAAATGAGGTATAGTGGAAAAGAAGCTGCTTTTCTTCGAGGTTTCCGATCTATTTATTTAGGAGTGTTCTTTAATATAATGATTATGGCAACAGTGTGTTTAGCTGCCATAAAAATAGGAGGAATTTTATTTGGTCTTGCACCTTGGCAAACTGTTGTTTATGCCTCTATTGTTACTGTTGCATATAGCTCTATGGGAGGTCTTAGAGGTGTAATATTAACAGACTTTATTCAGTTTATTATTGCTATGATTGGCTCAATATGGGCTGCCATTTATGTAATTAACATGCCTGAGATTGGAGGACTTCAATCATTAGTTACAAACGAAGCTGTTGTTGGAAAGCTTAATTTTTTACCCGATTTTAATAATTGGGAAACATTAGTGCCACTTTTTATTATTCCAATTGCGGTGCAATGGTGGAGTGTGTGGTATCCAGGTGCTGAACCTGGAGGTGGAGGATATATAGCACAACGTATGCTTTCGGCTAAAGATGAAAAAAATGCAGTAGGTGCAACATTATTTTTTAATATAGCACATTATGCTTTACGACCATGGCCATGGATTATTATTGCCTTAGCTTCATTAGTAGTTTATCCTGATCTAGATAGCATTGCAAAACAATTTCCAAATATTGATACTAATATCATAGGTCATGATATAGCCTACCCAGCAATGCTTTTATCTTTACCTAAAGGTTTAATAGGTATTGTTATAGCCTCATTAATTGCTGCTTTCATGTCTACTATATCCACACACCTTAACTGGGGTAGCTCATATGTTGTTCATGATTTTTATCAACGTTTTGTAAACCCAGAAGCATCTGAAAAAAAATTAGTGAATGTAGGTAGAATTTCTACTATCTTATTAATGGCATTTGCAGCACTTTTTTCTTTGGCACTTAGCAATGCTTTGGGTGCATTTCAGATTTTACTTCAAATAGGAGCAGGAACAGGGCTAGTGTTTATTCTTCGTTGGTTCTGGTGGCGTATTAATGCATACAGTGAAATTACAGGAATGATAGTTTCATTTATAATGGCATTATACTTCCAATTTGTTCATAGTCATTTTTTCACGCCATTGAGCAACCATGTTGAGCTTATTTTAGGAATTCTAATCACAACAATAGCATGGATTACGGTTACTCTAGTTACTAAACCTACAGATCAATCTGTATTAGTTGATTTTTATAGTTTGGTGAAACCTTATGGACGAGGTTGGAATAAATTTAAGACATTAGCTACAAATCAAGGAATAAAGCTTCCAGAAGGACAAGATAATTTCACAAAAGATTTTTTAAGTATGTTTTTAGGAATTGTAATTGTTTACTTCTCCTTATTTGCTACAGGTTTTTTCATATACGGTAAAAGCATTACTGCTTATGTCCTGTCTTCTATAGTAGTTGTTTGTGTATTTGTATTAATCAAACTTTGGCGAAAAAAAGAATAACTCTACTATCAAAAATAGAGTTTTACTAATTTTTCCATGGATGAATTTGAATAGGTCATAGAGTCGATAAGTTTTAATTGATTTAACGATCTATATAAATTTTCCTCTTCATATGAAGTTTGATAGTAAACATCATTATTCAAAAAGTCAGTTAAAAATCGCACTCCCATTATTAGTGCCATATAACCACCTGAATAAGTAAGTGATGCCTTTTCATATTCCGTGAGTTTTTGAGTATAAACACTACTAAACCCTTTACATAATTGCTCAAAAACGTCTATTCGGAAATTTACTTTTGATATATTCTTATCATTTTCAGCTCTTGAACTTGCCATAGTTCTTACCATATCACCAAAATCATACATAAGATAGCCTGGCATGACAGTGTCTAAATCAATAACGTTTTTAAAGGCTTTCTTTTTAGGATCTATTAAAACATTATTGATCTTAGTGTCATTATGAGTTACTAGTAATGGAGATTTTTCGATTAATTTATTTGCGTCATCAAAGATATATTTGAACGCATAGGTTTTCTTTATCGCTTCGTGCGACATTTTTTTTCTTTTTTCGTTAGCACTTTCAATTGCTAGCTCAAATTGATTCCATCTTGTAATCGAATTATGAAAATCTGGAATAATCGTTTTAACGTCACTTACTGGAATAGGATTCGTTAAATTTAAGAAATTAGCGAATGCTTTGGCAGCAACTTCTGCTTGATATAAATGTTCTATTTTTTGAAAAGCTACAGCATTTTCAACAAACACATTCATTCTCCAGTAATCACGATTTTCATCAACATAAAAAATACTGTCGTTTTCTGAACGAATAGCAGGAACTAGTAATTGATTGGAATCATTACGATAGAGTAATTCTAAATTAGATGCAATTGATTCAGGTACAGAAAATACATTGGTATTTAATTTTTGCAGTATGTACTTTCCTTTGGAAGAAACTACTAAAAAGGTATTATTAATTAATCCTTCTCCAAATGAATTACATTTGGCATTGTCATTCACCCCAAAGTTTGATAATACATCTTTCACTCAAACACTATTTTTTCAGGATAAATCCCTTTGTCTACTAGTTGCTGTAACCGTTGAACAACTGAATCCTTATCTTCCATATATGTTAATCCAAACCACTGTTCATTAGTATCAAAAACATGTATAGTTTCCTTTTTCTGAATTAAGCTTTCCACTACTATTGGAATATAGAATTCAGTATTTTGATTATTGGAATAATTAGATGTATATGTTTCGAAGCTTTCTTCTAAATGTTTAAAAAGCGTAGGTTTAAACCCCCAAAAATTCATTGACACTAAATTGTCATATTGAAGCACATTATTCGTTTTCAAGTCAACAATATTAGTGCCATTTGAAACAATTTTTTCAGCTTCTGAAATTGAAAGTAAGTTATCATTATCATCTATCTGACAAACTGCCCTCGAAACACTTCCGTTTTCTGAAAGTGTATCTTTCAATTTATAAGAGGCTAAAAGTCCTATTTCTTTTAGCTCATTTAGCTTTTTTGCCATTTTAACAAAGGCATTCCTTCCGTAAAAATCATCTGCATTAATTACAGCAAAATTATTATGAATAACACTTTGAGTACATAGCAGGGCATGTCCTGTACCTAAAGGTTTACTGTTTTTAGTTGTAAAATTGCTCTCATGTATGTCTTGCAACACGTAATGTACTGGGATTTTCTCTGAGAAAAATTTAGTAAAATGTTGTTTTTGAGTATCTAAAATATCGCTTCTGGTAATGATAACAATTTCATCAAACCCTGCTTTTATAGCATCATAAATTGAATAATCGATAATAGCATTACCGTTTGGCCCAACTGGCTCTAGCTGTTTGAGCTTGCCATAACGAGTAGCTCTCCCAGCTGCCAATATCACTAATGTTAATGACATAATTTATTTCTTAATAACGATCATCAAATCCAAAAATAGGTTTTCTATTCATCCAACGACCACGAGTAAAATCTGGAAAAGTCATAGGCTTACTTCCCTGTGCAATAGAATTTTCTGATAATGTAGTCACAGCCATCCATGAGGCGCAATCATATACATCTAGTGGCATAGGCTCTTTATTTTTCACTGCTTCAATAAATGCATTAAGTACGAAGTAATCCATTCCGCCATGACCAGCTCCTGAAGCTTTATCTTCATGCTTTTTCCACAGTGGATGATCGTATTCTTTCATATAAGCATCTTGATCTTCCCACTTATGTGATGGACTTTTATCTTCTACATATATTGATTTATTAAGATCCATCCATAAGCCTTTTGTTCCTTGAACTCTAAATCCCAAAGAGTAAGGTCTAGGTAAATTTGTGTCATGGCTGAGAATAATTGTTTCACCTTTTGCCATTTTTATTACTGTAGTTACCACATCACCCAATTCAAAATTCACCTTTGCATTAGGATGATCTTTTCCTCCATTTGGATGATTAATAATGTGGTTATGTAACCCTCTAGATTTTGAGGAGGTTGAGGTGAGGTGTTCAAACCTATTACCTCTGTTGTTGTTTGTATAAACAGAAACAGGGCCTAATCCATGAGTAGGGTATAAATCTCCATTTCTATGCACTGAATGCTGTGTTCTCCATCGTGCTTCACTATATCCTTTTTCTCCAAATTCAACACCACCACCATAAAGCTGCTTACCATTATTAAATTTTACTTCTCTTAAATCGTGCTGATATCCTCCTTCTAAATGAATAAGTTCTCCAAACACATTTTGTCTAACCATATTCAGAACAGCAAGCACGTCTCTACGATAACAGACATTTTCTAAGGTCATAAATGGTGTTTTTGTCTGCTCATAAGTATCTACTAATTGCCAACATTCATTGATATCAGTAGCTCCCGCAACTTCTAACCCAACAGCTTTCCCCATTTTCATAGCTGCAACAGCCATTGGAGTATGCCATAACCATGGTGTTGCGATAATTACTGCATCTATGTCATCTCTTTTTAGCAAATTTTCATAGTCCAAATCTCCATCACCATATTCAACAGCTTTTTCTTTACCTGCTTTTACAAGCATTTCTTGAGATTTATTTAGTGCTTCTTTATCAATATCACAAATAGCAGTCACTTCAATATCGTCTCTATATAGGGCAAGTCCTAAATGAGATCTACCTCTAGATCCTGTGCCTATAAAACCAAGTTTAACAGTTTTACCTTTATTATTTGATTGGGACTTTGAAAGCAATGAAGCTGGATTAGAAATGGATAATCCTGTCCCCAATATTGCAGAGTTACGAACAAATTTTCTCCGATTCATTTTGAAAAATGTTTTAAATAAAAATAAATTTAACTACAAAAATCAATATAGTCATTTGATCAAAAAAATCAGGTATTTACCTATCTCTATAACTATAATTTTCTATATTAATACTGTGTTATGCAAAACTAAACTATGTTGTGAGATTGATTCAATTTTTGACAGAAATTCTTGTCGAAACCTATTTTAGTTATGGATTGTTTTCAAAACACATTTGAGGTTTTTAATTATTGTTTTTGTGTAACATAAGTAAATACTATTAATATCGATATGTATGACAACTAAGAAAAAGGAAAAGAAGATTTTTGTTTTAGATACCTCTGTGATTATTTATGAACATAACTCCATCATGAATTTTGATGAGCATGATGTGGCTATTCCTATTACAGTATTGGAGGAGTTGGATAATTTTAAAAAGGGTAACGACACTAAAAATTTTGAAGCACGAGAGTTTACAAGGCTGTTGGACACTCTGGCAAAAGATCAAATGCTTCAAGACTGGAATTCATTAAATGGTCAGTCAAAAGGAAAGTTTAAAGTACTAATGACAATAGGTAGTAAAATTGATGCTACAAAGGTATTTAATGATGAAAAAGCAGATCATAGAATATTAAATGCAGCTTTAAAACTTCAGGAGGAAACCAAAGATAAAAAGGTAATTTTAGTAACAAAGGACATTAACCTACGAATGAAAGCCAAATCTTTGGGGCTTCCAGCAGAAGATTATAATACAGGAAAAGTGAAAAATGTAAGTACACTTTATACTGGTAAAACGATTTATGAAAAGGCAAATCCTGATAAAATTAATGAACTTTATGAAAAAGGTAATTGTCCTTTCGAAGAAATAATTGATGATAAATCTCCTTCAAAAAATAGTTATTACATATTAAAGAGTGGTAAAAAATCAATACTCTCTTATTATAACCCACATGAAAAAACTATTGAGCATGTTGAAAAAAGAAGTGTATATGGTGTGAAACCACGCAATGCCGAACAAGCTTTTGCAATTCATGCTATTTTACATCCAGAAATTAAATTGGTAAGTATGCAGGGGGTAGCTGGTACTGGCAAAACACTTATTGCATTAGCTGCTGCATTAGAACAAAAAAAAGAGTTTAAACAAATTTATTTGGCACGCCCCATAGTTCCGTTAAGTAATAAGGACATCGGATATTTACCTGGAGATATTAAATCAAAGCTCAATCCTTATATGGAGCCTCTTTGGGATAATTTGAAATTCATTCAGAATTTGTATCACGAAAGTGATAAGGAGTTCATAAAAATCACTGAAATGATAAACCTTGAAAAGCTAGTGATCACGCCACTAGCTTATATTAGGGGAAGGAGTCTGTCGAATATAATTTTTATAGTTGATGAAGCTCAAAATCTCACTCCCCATGAAGTGAAAACTATTATTACTCGTGCAGGGGAAAATTCAAAAATTATTTTTACTGGCGATATTCATCAGATTGACACACCATACCTCGATTCTCAAAGTAATGGGTTATCTTATTTAATTGATAGGGTAAAAAATCATTCTCTATACTCTCATATTACACTTGAGAAAGGGGAACGGTCTGAATTAGCTAACTTGGCTAATGAGCTATTGTAGTAGAGGTCAAAAACAAAAAAGGGGCTATTCAGCCCCTTTTTTTGTTTTGTTATATCCTATATATTATCCTAGCTGGAAATTAATAGGTAATACAATTTTTTGTTTTACAGGTTTCCCACGCTGTTTTCCAGGTCTCCATTTTGGGTGCATTTTAATTATACGAACAGCTTCTTCATCACAACCTGCACCTATTCCTTTTATTGATTTTACATTGGTAATACTTCCATCTTTATCTACAACGAATTCGACAAATACTCTACCCTCAATTCCCATTCTTCTAGCTTGAGAAGGGTATTTAATTTTCTTTCCAACATATTCATAAAATGCTTTCATTCCCCCTTCTGGCCCTGCAGGATCTTCAACAATTGTGAAAATTTCGTCTGCAACTTCTTCTTCTACTTCTTCGAAAACAATTTCCTCAATTACCTCTTCTTCTGTAATTTCAATATCCAAATCAACCTCAATTTCTTCTTCTATCTCTTCCTCATCTGGGACTTCAATAATTTCTGGTTGTTGAATTTTTGGTGGTGGTGGTGGTGGTTGTTCGGTAGGAGGAATATCTAATAAATCCTCTACCATTTCCGTCACTTGACCTTGTAAAACAATGTCATTTCGGTCATACGACCTCCAGTCGAAAGCTAAAACAATAATAGCCATAGTAACCACTAAACCTACATTAAAGTAGAGACCTCTCTTATTGTCTAAATTAGCCTTTTCCGTCTTCTTGGGTTCCATTATCTATATGAGTTTAAGTTCAATTACCGTAATTGATAAATTCGTAACTTCAAATATATGAAAAGTAACGAAAAAATCAGTTACATCATTTATTAAATTTTTATGATCTCTTAAGAAATCATGATTTTATCATCATAATTCAGTCATGAAGAAAAAGTCACAATTATTTTTACTCCCCAATTAGAGCTTTGTAATCTTCCATTGAGAGCAAGTCTTCCAGTTGACTACTATCAGACATTTCAATTTTAATCATCCAACCATTTCCATAAGGGTCTTCGTTTACCACTTCAGGGGTATCTTCCAGATCATTATTTATTTCTGATACCGTACCAGATAGAGGCATAAATAAATCAGATACTGTTTTTACCGCTTCTACAGTTCCAAAAACTTCATTCTGCTCAATTTCTTCACCTTCTGTTTCAATTTCAACAAAAACGATATCACCAAGCTCTTTCTGGGCAAAATCAGTAATCCCTACGGTGACTGAATTTCCATCTACTTTTACCCATTCGTGATCTTTTGTATATTTTAGTGATTCAGGTATATTCATGATACTTAAATTTTGCGTAAAAATACATTCTTAAATTATTGTGCCAAACTAAAACGTAATTTAAATCCAGCTTGTGTAGTGTTCCTCTTGTACTGTGTGGATATTTTAGGGTCATTTGTAGTTCGTTCTAAATACACCTCAATATTTAGTTTTTTGTTTAAAGCATAATTTACTGAAGGTCTCAGTCTAAAATTTACTTGACCATTAGTGGTAATATTTTCATCTTCTATTTTGCGTTGAACAGTTTTTGTGTCTTTTATTGATGCACTCAGTCTAAATTGGAGATCATTTTTCAATACTACTGGACGACCTCTTGATTTAAATGGTAGCTTCATATCTGTTTTTGTAAAACCATACTCCAAAGAGATGTCACCTGTTTTTTGCTCAGTAACTTGATTGTTAGATAAGTTTAGAGAAAGATCTCGTTGCTTTTTATATTCAGCACGTATAGTTGCTCTTTTTTTAGTTCTGATATTAAGACCTATTAATGGAGAGAATTGCTCGGAGATAATTACCTGACCAATTACATAAACAGGTGTCACCCCATTGTCGCCTTCAAGATTGGCAAAGTTTGTTACATTATAATTTTCAACATTATTAGTAAGATTAATTTTTGACTGATCTTTATATTGAGCAGAACTTGTGAAATTACTTACTGAATAGGACGATTTATAACTGTGGGTAATACTTACTGATGAAAAGAGTTCTTTAAGTGCTTCAATTTTACCTAGTCCTGAATAATCAAAACGCCAATTTGGTAATGGTATTCTTGGAAATGGACTCAATTTAACTAAATCAGCACTCTTGCCTGAATATGCAGCAATAAAAGCTGGGATAAGCACATCTTGAGAATTAGTGTCGTATTTTGGATTGTGCTGTTTTAATCTATTTAGGATGGCTATTCTATTTTGTTCAAATTCTTGAAATACAGCTGAGTTATTATTTTTTTTATCCTTTTCAAATGCTGTCATTAGTGTGAAAAATGAAATAGAATAAGAACCAGAACTGTTAGGACTCAGTGATACATAATCAAAAATAGGATCTGAATTATTATCAAAATCTACGCTATCATATCTAAAAATCTCTTGATACATGGTCGATTTTCTTTTTGAGGCATTTAGCTGAATTTTCAGACTTTTTATTGGTTCTACTGTTGCCTTTATATTTAAGTCTTCAGAACGAGTTTGACTATAGGGAGTAGTGAGCAAACGATTTTGAATTAGCCAGTCATTGTCAGCAGCTCGCTCTCGAATAGCTGGATTTTGATCTCCTAAAATAAAATCCCACCCAGGTGAAATGAAACTACTATCCATTCCCAATAAAAAATGATCTTTGTCAAACCCTGGTAATAGCGTGCCTTCTGTAATATTGTAAGTAGCATTAATAGAACGGACAGACATTAACAATCGTAACAATCCTTTAGCCAAAGGTATGTCAGCCAATGTTTTGGTTGTGTCAGGAGCTGAATTACGAGAAGGTGCTCTTCTGGGTGGAGAATTGATTTTTTTTAATAATTCTACTTTATTATACAGTTTTACGAGATCAAACTTACCTGTTAACCCTTGTACTCTGCTGTTTTGTATAACATGTCCAAAGAACAAATCAATACTATCCTCTTCAGAGGAGTTAATCAATGAGCCAGCAGCCCATGAATACCCTGCCGAATATCTGTAATCTGAGTTCACCCAGTCTGTAAAAGGAAATTTATCAAGTGGTAGTCTGTAGTTTAATGCTACATCCTGATCGAATGTTTTAAGCCTGCCAAGATTTTTTACATTATTAACCACTTCATCATATTTTTCTTGTGTATCAATATCTCCATCAGGTTCATCAACCACAGAGTGGGCTCGAGAAGTGTAATCAAGTGATAAAGAGTTTGCTAAAGACCATTTTAAACTATAATTTCTATCGAAGTAAAAATATTTTTGATAGTTTGGCTGTTCTCCATTTTGATTTTGATATACTGTTTTTTCGAATTGCCTTTCTATGTTAGCCCTTACTGAGAGATTATCAGGCAGTGGATTTACATTGAAATCTTTAATTAGTTTGAGGTAGGGAGATTTAAAAGCCTTACTTTTTTCAAAAGGAGCCCAACCGTCATAGTCAGGAGCATATATGTAATCTATAGCACCTCTATAGTTTCGCCTGGCATACTCAGCAATATTAAAATTTTGTCTCTCTACTTCACTATAAGCATAAGTAAATGCAAAATTTTCAATATCATAGATATGCTTTTTGGCATTGGGATTAGTTTTCACTTTTTTAACATTGCTAAAATTCAAACTTCTTCGGACAGTATTATCCTGTACTTTTATTCTATAGTCATCTCTTTCTTGTTGGGTTTCGAATTCTACTAGTCTTTCTTCTACACTTAAATCTCCTTTTTCAGGATCGAATTTTGGCTTTATATTGGTTTTCTCGAAACTCACAAACATTGGTAATTGTAATCCCATTTTCTCAGGAAAAAATTTATCAAGGCTTATTGAAGCACCAACATCGTAATTCAATGTTTCTTCTCTAGTTCTTTCTCCAATTTTTGATTGAACATTGCCAAACCCAAAACTAGTATATCTAGTAGAAGCTGTTAAATTTCCAATATCAGCTAATTTGGTATTTAGTGAAGCATTGGCTGCCCATCCCGATGTTTTATCAAAGTCAGTGACCCTCAGTTCGTTTACCCAAATACACCCTGTAAATGGTCGTTGATCTGTACTTTTAGGGTTTCGAATACCGATAACAACAAACTGAATTTGACTTAAAACAGGATTCCCTTTAATTCGTATAGAGTGATGTCCTACTTTTTTACCTTCAATGGCAGGATATAATGCACTTGCACTACCCAACACCTCTACTCTTTCTTTTTTGATTTTGAAAAGTTCCTCAAAATCAATATCAATTTCATTTGCCAATGGCCAAACTAATCTTGGATCGGTAGTGCCAGGTGCTGTCATTTTTAAAGGTACTTCAATTTCATAATAATTATTATTTTGATCACTCCCTAAACGAATAAAAGCTGATAATTCATCATCTTGAGCTTCCTGGCTATGCGCACTAATGAACATTTTTAGACGACCATAATTGATAAGGTCTAAATTCAGGTTTTTAAAAACAGCTCTTGCATCGTTATCAGCTAAGTCTTCAACACATAGTTGAAGGGACTGTTCATTGAGTTCACGAAAAATTGCAGAAGTATTATCCCTGTCTCTTACAACCCCTGGAGGCAAAGTATAGGAAGGTTTAATATTGTTCCCTTGTGCATTTTCTTCAATATTGACAACACTTACTGTTAAGTTGTTGGGGTCTGAATCCACAGATTCTCCGGCACCATTACCAAGTAATGATGCTGTCATTTTCCTCCACTGACTTCCCACCATTCTAAAATTAGCCATTCGCAACACTATGGGTCTGTCGAAACCAGTTAAATAGGTTCTAATGTATTTAATAGATTTAAAATTACTGATGTTGCCATATTTTTTACGCCCATCCGTCTTTCTAATTGGTATTCGAACTAAATACCATTTTACATCCTGTCCATTTTCTGTGGGATTGTTGGCTATTATTTGGTCTACAATATTGTTCTTCCCAACAACCATATCAGTTGGGCGTACACTCATTTTATACTCATAATACTCTTCTAGTTCATTTAAAGTATTATCTGAATTTAAATCTTCATTTTCAGGAATTGTACTTCCACTAGCTACAAACGCCTCATTTGCAGGTATAGGTGTATTACCATCATGCCCATTAAAATTTTTGTATCGCTCCACAACATTTATCTCCTTACTGTATTCTAAATAATGCCTAAAATTATCAGCAGAAGGGTCTAGTTTAATTTGTTCTATTGCCGAAGGGTTAACTCCAATTAAACTATTAGTGTAATTAAAATACGAATCCTCTTCATCATCTCTTAGTCCATCCATACCTACATCTTGATTTTCACGACCTCCAGAATTATCGAAAGCATTCGTTAAGTATTGTTGTGTAGTAACTCGCCCCCATGCAGTATTAATGGTTGAGCTTCCACTTCCATCAGCTGGTAGCCCATTTTCAAACCCATGTCTTCTATCAGGAATAAGATCTTCATTGATACTTCCCAAGTTAAAATACAGTTCACCTCCTGTTGTATTTTCCCTCGGATCATTTATTCCATCATCAATCATTCCGCTAGCATTACCTAAAGTATTATTACTTACGTTAATAAAAGGATCCATTAGCCAAAACTCAATATATTCTATATTGGCATTATCAAAATCCACTTCTGTTCGTATTGCTCTAGTAATCCCCCCCCAGTTTTGTATTGGATTTTTTAACAACCCTTGAGGAGTGAGATTAGTAGAATAGTTATAAGGACCTCGCTCTTCGGGAAAGTAAGCGATATTAAGTAGAGATTGGTTGTTTATTCCAACAGATCGGCTTCTGAAAGGGAATATTTCCTGCTCCAAAACACCTCTGGAATAATGATTGTCCAACAATTCACGTGGTACTTCTGGGTTATTTCTTCCACCTTCTCTATAAAAGATATTGTCTACTTGATACCATGCTAGTTTAGCACGTTTATACCCTTTTTGCAGTTCATCGTTTGTACCATTATCAGTAAAACGTTTGTCATTTGTTTGAGGAGTAGAAGCTAAATTCCAAGATGTCGGATTATTTAATGAGGAAGGCGTGGCAGAATTTTCAAAATCATCGACATACGAAGCATTTTCACCATCAACTTTATTCGAAGTTCCTGGAATAAGTTGGGCAAATTCTGCATTAAAAGTTATAGTAGAAGGCTCTTTGGTCTGGATAAGTGGAAGAAAATCGATCGCTTTAGTTAAAAACCTACTTTCTTTTTGAAGGTTGATATCGAAACCGTATTTCACGTTTCTGGCAGGCTCATTTCCTGCATTTACTCTCTTTATTGGACTTATTTCATTATAAAATAGGAATGTACCTCCAACATTTACTTCATCGCTTAGCTTGTAATCAAATCGAGAACCTAAAAGGGTTCGCTGTTGAAAGTCAAATAAATCAGCTGTTTCATAATTTATGGTAATACTTTTCCCAGAATTAAGAACACCTTGGTCAGTAATTCGGACTTTTGAAAAAGTATAGTCTACAGTATATTGACTATTTTCGATAAGAGGTGTACCACCTGCAAATACCTTAACTGAACCTTGAGCGATATTAAATGCCGGAAGTGCAATTTCGCTTGAAGAACCTGATTCCATGCTGCCATTGATATAAAATTTATTCAATTCACCAATTTGCCTCGCTTCGGCTCGAGTGGTACGATAAAGTGTATCATACACATATTTTTTAACTAGAAAATCTTCGTTTGCCTTTCCTTTTGCCATATTTGCAATAGGGGTATTGAATGGCTCCAAATATGGAAAAATTATCAATCCATTTTGAGTGTCAATAGTTAAGTCTTGGACATAATCAAAATTACCATCTGGTTGCTGATCGCCTGCTGGATTAAGCCTATCCAAGCCTAGAAGTTCTATTATTGGTCTGTCACTACCTTCTTGTAACGATGGATTGTCTAGGCCAGTAATATCATCACGGTAAATAACTTTGAGTTGAAATCCTGATTGCTCTACCTGATTTGCACCCAAATAATAGATGTTCTTCATCATTAAATCCCATGTCGGTATCTTATTATTGAATTCATCTCTGATACTTATTTTACCAGGGCGTAACATTTTCATTAATATTACTTCATTATCGTTTCGGGTAGCATAATCTTCAGATAATTCTCCTACTTTATAGACATTACCATTATAGGTATATTCATAAGAAACAGCTAAAACTTCATCGTTCGTAAGTTTTTGTCTTAAAGAGACATACCCTAATTTTCGATTAACGGTATATGAAGATTCATCCAGTTTTCGAGCTCCAGTAACTTTGGCAAAATCAATGCCATTGGAAAAGCCTAAGCTCTCAATATTTTCAACAATGTTTACTTCATTTTTATCAATATTAGCAATCTGGCCATAAAGTGTGTTTGCATTATTATCGTTAGTGGAGTATCCAGCTACTTTGGTTACATTATTATTATAAATTTTATTTGGCTCACCTAAATCCATAAATGACACAACATTTCTAAGAGTTTGTGTGTTGTTCTGCCTGTTTAACACATAAACTTCAACTCTGGTAACATTGATTCCTGAAAAGATATTAGGAATAGCAGACAGCCATTTTTCATAATTATCTCTAAAAAAATGACCTAAGAAAAAATGTCTATTTTCATCATAATCAGAGCCTATCATTTCGAATTGACGTCCTTGAGCTCCTCCAGAACCTCCAACAACTAATGACTCAGCTTTTCCACGTTGGGATGAAAGTACTGAGGTAACATAAAGTTTCCCAAATTGTAATTGAGCTTTTATACCAAATAAGTTTTGTGCACCACTAATTAAAGTATTATTTAGAGGTAGGCTTACATTACCAATTTCAAGTTTTTTGATAATATCTTCTTCAAAACCTGTGTATTCTACTTTGAGATTATTTTCGAAATCAAAAGAATTGTTGTTATCAAAATTAGCAGTAACTGCTAGTTTTTCTCCCACTTTACCCGTCACATTCATATTGATTTGTTGATCAAAATTGAAGCCGCCATTTCGATTTGCCCTTTCTGGACCTGGGCTAAAATTTCTTTGCCATCTTCCACCAAAGTCAAGCGTGACAGAACCTCTTGGTATAAGTTCTACATAAGTACCTCCAAAAATTCTATCCAAAACAGGGCTTATATATATTGGAGGAATAATATTTCTACCACTTACTGCACTTTCTCCATCAAGTCCAGAAGATCTGTTTTTCCAATAGCTTTTGAGGATTTTTCTGTCTTGATATCTATTAAAATCACTGAATGACATTGATGAAGTAGGTCGATAATTGAGGTCACCAATTTTTTCGTAAATAGTATAGTTGAGTGATGAATCAATTTCTACATCCAATTGCAAGATGGAAGGATCTTTTAAAAATAATGGAGATGAGTTGGTGGTATTAGAAAAAGGATCTCCAAATCGATACCTAGGTGTAAAAGATGGTTTATAAGGATCAGTTTTTTCTTCTACAATTAATGTATCAGATGCATTGGTATCTATATTGCTTTGTTGAAAGGCAAAAAGGGGCTTACCCGCTAAAAAAATAGCAGTAAAAGCGCCTATATATATGTACTTAAATAACTTAAGCAATAGAAAAAAATTTAGGCTGTCTTTAATGCCTGCTTTATTAGTGCTTCCAAGGTAATTTGATTTCCTGAAATTTTCAGAATATTGTTAATTGTTTTTTCAGCAGCTAATTTATTAAAGCCAAGCGTAATTAATGCAGATAACGCTTCTTGACGGATAGTATTGTTCATTCCTGTAGAAGAAGTTGTACCTGTAACAATCTCCTCTTTGGCTAGCTTGTCTTTTAATTCTAATATGATTCGTTGAGCTGTTTTGCCTCCAATTCCTTTTACACTTTGAATAGTTTTCACATCCTCATTAATAATAGCATGCTGTAATTCTTCTGCTGATAGTGAAGATTGCACCATAAGACCAGTACTAGGTCCTACACCAGAAATAGAAATTAAATTAAGAAATATCTTTTTTTCAGCACTTGTACTAAAGCCATAGAGAGTTTGTGAATCTTCTTTTACATGAAGATAAGTATGCAACTTACAATTTTCTAGGTCTTTAATAGCCGAATATGTAGTTAAAGAAATATTAATATGATACCCGATGCCATTTACGTCAATTATCACATAGGTAGCATCTTTATAAGCTAGTTTTCCATTAATGTATGCTATCATTTTTTTAGACTCATTTGTGCATCAACTACTGCAATAGCTGCCATATTTACAATTTCTCTTACAGAACTACCTAATTGCAAAATATGAACAGGTTTTTTCATACCCAAAAGTATGGGGCCTATAGCTTCAGCTCCTCCTATTTCCATAAGTAATTTGTATGCAATATTTCCTGATGTTAAATCTGGAAAAATCAATGTGTTTGCCCCCTTTTCTGCTAATTCAGAAAATGGATACATTTCTTTCATTATTTCAGGACTAAGTGCCACATTAGCCTGTATGTCTCCATCTATTAACAAGTCTGGAAATTTTTGTTTTGCCAATTTTACTGCTTTGCTGATTTTGGTAGGTACTTCGCCTTTGCTCGATCCAAAGTTAGAGAAAGAAAGTGCTGCCATTCGAGGTTCAAAATCAAAAAATCGAACTCCTCGAGCGGTTAACTCAATGATATCAACTAATTCCTCTGCTGTAGGATTAGTATTTACAGTAGTATCGGCAAAAAAGTAAGTTTCTTTTTGATTGTTGATAATATACATTCCTGCTACACGATTAATACCATCCTCAACACCTATAACTTGTAATGCTGGAAGTATTGTTCTAGGATAATCTTTTGTTAATCCAGAAATAAGTGCATCTGCCTCTCCATGCTCTACCATCATAGCTCCGAAGGTATTACGTTCTTTCATTTGCTTATTAGCCTCATATGGAGTAACCCCTTTTCTCTTTCTCTTCTCATAATAGAGCTTGGCAAACCTTTCAATGCGTTCAGTTTCTTTATAGGTATCTATAAATGTGCACTTATCATTTAAATCAAGTTTATGTTCTTCAATTATTGCTTGAATTTCTTTCTTTTCACCTAATAAAATTGGGTGAGCAATACCTTCATCTTGCAATACTTGAGCTGCTTTTAATATTTTATGATTGTTTGCTTCTGCAAACACTATTCGTTTAGGATTTTTCTTGGCTTGGCTAATAATTCGTGAAACGAGTTTTTGATCAATCCCAATTCGATGCTGAAGTTCATCGTTGTATTTTTCCCAATCGGTTATTTTCTTTTTAGCAACACCTGAATCCATAGCAGCTTTAGCAACTGCTGGAGATATGGCGGTGATTAACCGTAAATCCAAAGGCTTAGGAATTAGGTACTTTTTTCCAAATTGGATTGTACTTTCACTATAGGCTTTACTTACTGCATCGGGAACGGGTTCTTTTGCTAAGTCAGCCAAAGCATGTACAGCAGCCATTTTCATTTCTTCATTAATTACAGTTGCTCTTACATCAAGTGCTCCTCTAAAAATGTAAGGAAACCCTAGTACATTATTGACCTGATTAGGATGGTCTGAACGACCAGTTGCCATAATAATATCATCTCTAGAGCTGATCGCTAAATCATAATCAATTTCAGGTGATGGATTTGCTAAGGCAAAAACAATTGGATTGGCAGCCATAGATTTCAGCATTTCAGGGGTTACTATATCTGCAATAGATAGCCCTACAAATACATCTGCTCCAACAATAGCATCTGCAAGAGAGGTAACATTTCTACCTGTAGCAAATTGTGCCTTCACATTATCAAGGTTTCCTCTTTTTTTATGTATTACTCCCTTACTATCACACATCACAATATTTTCTTTCTTTACACCAAATGCCATGTATAGCTTGGTACATGCTACAGCAGCAGCACCTGCACCATTTACAACAATTTGTATGTCTGAAATCTTTTTCCCAATTAATTCCAATGCGTTAAGAAGTGCTGCTGCTGAAATTATTGCTGTACCATGCTGATCATCATGCATGATAGGAATATTCATTTGCTCCCGTAATGTTTCTTCTATTTTAAAACTTTCAGGAGCCTTTATATCTTCTAAGTTTATTCCTCCAAAGGTAGGCTCAAGTGATTTTACAATTTTTATAAATTCGTCAGGATCTTCTTCATTAATTTCAATGTCAAAGACATCGATACCAGCAAATTTTTTAAACAGTACGCCTTTACCTTCCATCACTGGTTTGGAAGCATCCGGACCTATATTTCCTAACCCAAGAACTGCAGTGCCATTACTAATTACACCTACTAGATTTCCTTTTGCTGTATATTTATAAACGTTTTCTTTATTTGCGGAAATTTCTTTACATGGTTCAGCAACACCAGGAGAATAGGCGAGTGCTAAATCCAATTGGCTACTTAATACCTTAGTAGGAACAACTTCTATTTTCCCTGGTTTACCCTGTGTATGATAGTTAAGGGCATCTCTTTTTCTTATTTTTATAGACATATAAAAACTCTGTTTTGGGTGAAGAGTAAATATAAAAAATACTTTAAGGCTAGAACTATTTAGACTTGCTATTTAATTCGGATTGTGTTCTGAAAGTAGCAAGAATAACATCCATTTCACGCATTAATTCTCGTTGATTTTTACCTGGGCTATATACAAATCCTTCAATATAATAGACTCTATTAAGGGTTTCATCTACAAAAGTATAGCTTTTAAAAGGCCCACCCATTGAGTTATTATTGGTTTTCCAAAGACCTTTTGTTTCAACAGCATATTTATTATAAAAATTTATGTCTCTTTGAAATAGTGGAGCTTCCTTTTGAATAGTTAGGTATGTTTCTGGTTTTTCAGGGTCATCGAATAGATATTGTTTTGTGATGGAATGCCGTAGTTCCATTACTTTAGCATTTTCAAAAACACTTTCATCTGTAAAATCAGTATAGCCAATAAAAATATCACGATCTATATCAGTATCTATTCGTCTAATCCATACAAAACCTTTTTCATTTTGAACTAAATTGTACCCATAGGGTACTTTTAAAAAACAATTATGATCTTTCAATAACGCTTCTTCTATCCCTTTTACTCGTTTTCCTTTGTATATTGTTTTACTGGTACGTTTAGCTTCAATACTGTTGAAGTGATCTCTTAGTTTTTGTTTATTAGTTGCTAAATGGTTAATTAATATTTCTTGATTATTACCAAACAGGTACATTACTTCTTGACCTTTAGCAAAAACATTTTTATCAGTTACAAGAAATATATTTTCGTTTTGTTTGATTTTTTCTTTAGACTCCTTAGTGAAAAAATTATTAATGATTTTAGAACCTCTTGAACGGCTATCAAAAGTAGTTACGAAAATCATATTTTTTACACCCTTAAGAACACTATTAAGTTTTCTAGGATCAATATAACGAATTGTAAAAAGTGATTCAGGACGAGGTAAACCTTCTACAGGTAACATAAAAATATCTCTAATTTCATCACCTAATGTTCCTTCCCATTTTGTTGAATCCATTACCAATATTATCTCTCCCGATTTGCCTTTAGCAACCGCCATTAACGATTCATCTTTTTTACCACTTGTTGAAGAGTCACAACTAATTATTGTGGTAAATGCAATTACTATATATAAGAAATATTTCATGTTTTTATGATATATAATACTTAGGAATAGATAAAGTAACAGAAAATAATGATTACCCTACAATTAATTTTTGACCAGGTTTAATATTGTTAGTTTTTAAATTGTTTAGTTTCTTAAGTTTTTCAATTGTAAGCCCATCATACTTTTTGGAAATGTCCCATAATGTATCTCCTGGCTGTACTTTGTAAATCTTTTTTCCATTAATGATAGATTCAGTCACTGGCTTAGGAGTTTGGGCAATAGCTTGTTTTATTTTGTTGTAATTTTGTGGGTAAAGCCATATGCTTAAACGCTGATCAATTCGTATGGTGTTACTTCTAAGGTTGTTCCATTTTTTAATGTCTGATATTCTTACATTATATTTTTCCGCTATCTTTCCTAATACATCTCCACTACGAACCCTATAAATTATTTTGTCTCGACCATAAGTACTTCCTACTGAATTTCTAGCTAAATATTCTAGTTCCTTTTTACCAACCTTATTTGCTGAGTCCAGAATGGCTAGTTTATTTTCGCTAAAAAAATCATACGAATCAATGGGAATTTTTACAGGGTAGGTTTTATCCATATCTGGAATGGCAGTTCTAATAATTCCAGGATTTAGTTTTTTCAAATCTTCCAAACAAACATTTAGTTGGTTACCCAATGTTTCAAGGTGTGTGTATTGGTTGATCATTATTGTACTATGATCTATAGCGTATTGTAAATTATTTTCTGTATCAAAATTATGTTCACGAGCATACTTCATAGTATAAACCATAGACACATATTGCGGAACGTATGCCCTTGTTTCTCGAGGTAAATACATGTATATATCCCAAAATTTCCGCTTGTATCCTGACCGTCTGATGGCTTTTCTAACATTACCTGGCCCTGAGTTATATGCAGCTAATGCTAATTCCCAATCTCCAAACATGTTATACAAAGTTTTTAAGTACTTACATGCTGCTTCAGTCGATTTTTCAGGATCCATTCTTTCATCAATATACCAGTCTTGATGCAAACCAAAACTTCTTCCTGTTGCTGACATAAATTGCCATAAACCTACAGCTCGTGCTCGTGAAACTATCCTAGGGTTTAACCCTGATTCGATTATGGATAAGTATTTCAACTCGTCAGGTAGCCCATATTTTTTTAAATATTTTTCAAAAGTGGGAAAGTATACTTCCTTTCTGTTAATGATCATACGAGTGTAATCTCTATTTTTAACAGTAAAATAATTAATAAAAGCATGAACACTTTCATTAAAATTAAGTGGAACTTCATTGGAAATACAATTTAAACGATCTTGAAAGAGTGCATAATTTGCTTCTTCTGGAATATGATCGTAGATTTCAAGTGAATCGTTAACACTTAAATAATAAGGTGTTGTCTTTCCAAAAAGGGGAAACAAAAGTAAACTAGATACAATAATTTTTTTTAGTATCATTATGAGATATCTAATGCTCTTTCATTAAGTGTTTTGAGAAGGCAAAAAGTTCCGCTTCCTTAAAATCGTCAGTTATTATTTGTAATCCAATTGGTAATCCATTTTTATCTTCTCCATTGGGAATAGATATGGATGGAGTACCAACTACGGATGATTGAACAGTAAATAAATCAGCCAAATACATTTCCAAAGGGTCTTTACTATGCTCTCCAATTTTGAATGCCGTGGTTGGGGTAGTAGGTAATACTATAAAGTCGTATTCGTTTAAGAGTTGTTTTGTTTTTTCACGAATTATTCGTCTTACTTTTTGTGCTTTGGTATAGTATGCATCATAATAGCTTGCACTAAGCACAAATGTACCCAACATAATTCTTCGTTTAACTTCTTTACCAAACCCTTCCGAACGGGTTTTCTTGTACATCGATTCTAAATCGGTTGTGTTTTTACTACGCATACCATATTTAACGCCATCATAGCGAGAAAGATTTGAACTCGATTCCGCAGTAGTTAATATATAATAAGTAGGTAATAAATATTTTAAAAAAGGAAAATCTACAGCTTCTACAATATATCCATCATTTTTCAACCCTTCTAACGCACTAAGTGTTCTTGCCTTTATTTCTTCATTGAGTCCCTCTGATTCTAATGTTTCAGTAATGTAGGCAATTTTTAAACCATTGGGCTTGTCAAGTTCTAGTAAATGAGAATATGATGGCACAGGTTCAGTTGAGACTGTGCTATCATAATCATCCTTACCAGCCATAACTTCAAGCACTAAAGCATTGTCATCAATATTATTAGAGAAAATGCCAATACAATCAAACGAAGAAGCATAAGAAATTAGACCATGCCTAGATATGCGTGAATAAGTAGGCTTCATTCCCACAATTCCACAAAATGCTGCTGGTTGGCGTACAGATCCTCCTGTGTCTGAACCTAGGGCAATTAAACAAGTGTCCATTTGAACAGCTACAGCTGAGGCACCTGAAGATCCTCCTGGGACTCTTTCATTATCAATGCCATTAAGTGTTGGACCAAATGCTGAATTTTCATTGGAAGAACCCATTGCAAATTCATCACAATTTTGCCTTCCAATAATAATGGCGTCTTCATCAATCAATCGTTGAACAGCTGTTCCTGTAAATTGCGATTCAAAACCATCCAAAATACGACTTCCACCTTGTAGCCCATGTTCAGCATAGCAGAGTACGTCCTTTATCCCAATGACCATGCCTGCTAATTTCCCTTCAGTACCGTCTGTTATTTTAGCATCTACTTTTTGAGCCTTAGATAATGCTTCTTCACCATATACCTCTAGGTATATGTTTAGATGTTCATTTTTATTAATGTTTTCTAAATAGTGAGCTACCAGTTCATTGCAAGTAGTATTGCCCTGTTTTATATCTTTCTTAATTTCAGAGAAAGAAGTGTATTTTTTCAATCCTTTTCCTTTTTGTCGTCAGTAGAGTTAGCTTCCTTTTCTATTCCGTCCTTAATGTCTTTTGTGGCATCTTTAAACTCTCTAATTCCCTTGCCTAATCCACGTGCTAATTCAGGGATTCTTTTTGCTCCAAAGAAAATTATAATGAACAATACTATTATTGCAATCTCCATTCCTCCTGGCATCCAAGCTAATATTCCGTACATGTTTGTAATTGTTAGTTTATATTTATTTTGATGTAAAGATAAGTAATCTAAAACTAGATGAATAATCTTATTTAGTTTTAAGTAGAAAAATAATGTGTTATAAGTTGTTTTTACTTGATCAAATTCAATTCATCTTGGATATAACCAAAATTTAGGATTCATCTTTTGAGTATTTTTCCATACAGAGAACTTCACTTCAGAAACTCCTTCATTGTCTGTAAGTACTATTCCGAGCGAACCTTTAGTATTTACTTTTTGACCTGTTTGAACGAAAATATCTTTTAACTTGGAATAAACGGTGAAATAATCTCCATGCCGAATTATCACCATTTTTCCTAGACCAGGGATATGTGCTACTTTCGTTACTTCTCCATCAAACACACTACGTACTTCCTGACTTGAGTTTGTTTGTATATCAATTCCTTCATTTTCAGTTACTACGTGTTTCCATACAGGGTGCTGCTGTTTCCCATATCCTTTTGTTACAAATCCTGTCTCAACAGGCCAAGGAAGTTTTCCTTTGTTTGAAGCAAACGACTCAGCTAATTTTGTAGCTTCAGGGGTCATTTTTAGTGCTGTAGAATTTTTAGTCTTAGTACTTTTCGCAATTTCAGCTTTAATAATTTCGTTTATTAATGTGTTTAATCGAGCAATTGATTTTTTGTTTATTTCAATTTGATTTGTGATTTCTTTTTCTCGAGAAGCCAATGAATTGATTACATTATTTTGTTTACTTTTCAATTCCTTCAATTTTTTACTTTCCGCCAGTTGTTCTTTAAGCAATATATTTTTTTCAACTTTTTGTTTTTCAAGCCGGGTTATTTGTCCAGAAAGCACTTCTTTAACCTTGTTAATTTGTTCTGTTTGTTTTCTTCGAGCACTGCCATATTGCTCCATATATTTAAGTCGCATCATAAACTGGTTAAAAGTTGATGATGAAAAAAGAAAAGTAAGTTTGGTCTGCCCACGAGTAGTTTTATAAGTATTGTAGACCATAGTGGCATATTCGGATTTTAATTGCTCCAAATCATCTCCAAGAGCGTTGATTATTTCATTTGTATCCCAAATATCCGAATTAATGTATGTTAGCTCTCCCTTTATTGAACCAACAAGATTTTCCATTTGTTTAATTTGTTGCTGAATAGCATATAATTCTCCTATGCTATGTTTTTTCTTTGAAGATGTCTGTGAAAGAATTTTTTCAGCTTCTTTAATTTTTCTGATGCTTTCTTTTTTCTCTTTTTCTAATTGCGATTTGTTTTTTTTCTGAGCATAGCTAGAGGAAAATATTAGCACAAAAAGCAAAAATACGGCAGCTATGTACTTGCTACTTCCGTTCATATTTATTGGGAATGTTAAAAGGAAATTTAAGTTCTTTATCTGATATTTCAGCTTTTGTATATTCAATATCTACGTTAGTAATAAATTTACCCAAATTACTCTCATATAGCAAATTAACCAAAGCTTTGAAAGCGAAAGCATGATCGTTCACTAAATTAAAATTGCTATACTGTATGGTTGCGTTATTTTTTGTGTTTTGTTGTGTGATATTTACCGATTCTAATTTCATTGTTTTGGCATTTACCCTACTTTCCAATAAAAATGGATCGTTAGGTTGAAGTACTTTATAAAACTCTTCATTACGCTCTATTTTATCTTCCGATTTTAATTTTTTAGTCATGTTCCCCAATATCACCGATTGTAGCACATCATATGTGATGGGGTAATTGAATTTCTCACTCATTTTTTCATAGCTGAACACGTAGTATTCTTTTTTAAGCATATTAATTAATGTGAGAGAATCTTTGTTGATTAAACAACGACCTCCAGATATGCCTACAGCAGTAAAATTTAGCCAAATTAAACTATCCATTTTTATGCGTAGTGTAGCCTTTGCTTTTACGTCATATTCATGATCTTTAAAGTTGAGTTTGGCTTTTGCTTGAAAATATTCAAATTCTATTTCTTTTACATCTAAAGATGTTGTGTTGGTGAAATTCCAATTTATATTTGTTAGTCTTTTTCCACATGATGCTACCATTATTACAGCAGAAGCCAACATTATTATTACACTTTTACTCATATACTCTTCTATCAACAATTTTTTTATCAATATTCTCCAAATCTGGGTTCATTCCTTTTGCTCTTAGCCACTGTTCAACAGCTCCTTTTACATCGCCAAGTTGAAAAAGGATGTCACCATAATGATCAAAATGAATTGCACTTATATCTTTAAACTTTATTATTTTTTCCATTTGTTTTTTTGCTTCCTTGAATTTCCCAGTAGCATATAAAACCCATGCATAAGTATCCACATAAGTAGCATTAAGTGGATTATTTTTTACTACCTTTTGAGCCATTTTCTCAGCCTTGTCTAGTTTTACTTTTCGTAATGATAAAAAATAGCTATAATTATTAAGGGTTTGATAATCATTTGGGTTGATGGTTATGGCTTCCTCATAAGATTCGTCAGATTTATCAAATTCCTTGATTTCGTTATAGGCATTACCTAGTAAACTGCAAAAAATCCCAGTTTGATGCTTGTTGGTAGAGGAAAGTCGTTTTCCTTGCTCTAAAATTGCTATAGCTTCATTGAAATCTTTTTTTTGTGTTAAAGCTAACCCCTGATACATATAAATAATTGACTGATTAGGGAATAATTCCAACGCAGTTTCCAGATGTTTGATTGACACTTCCAAGTCATTATTTTCGGAATCAAGATGAAAAATGTTTTGCCATACTTGAAAATTGTCGGGAGCAAGGTCGACTGTAATCAAATAATTTAACAACGCTCCCTTTTTATCATTTAAGGCATAAAGTAAATCTCCATAAACGGCAAAAGCGTTTGCATCATCTGGGTGTAATTGAATAGTTTTATTAGCAAGATACTGAGTGTTTTTTTCCAAAGTAATGTTAGGGTTATTGATTTTCTTCGCCTGAGTAATTTGATATGTAAATGAAGCAATGATTTGCACTTTTACATCAGGGTTTACATTTTGATCATCAAATGCTGAAAAGAGATATTTTTCTGATTTGATTAGGTTTCCTTTATTTTTGTATAGGTCAGAAAGAATCAGTTTTGCTTGACCATTTTCAGGAAATTTTAATAAAAGATCTTCTAGCAGGGTAATAGCTTTTTTTGTCCTATTGTTTGGAATTAATATCTCGGCTAGATCAATAACATATGCTGATTCATCAGGGTATGCATTAATTAGTTTTTCTCCTTCTTCAATTGCTTTTTCAAGCTGATTCAATTGTAAATAAATTTTTTGTTTTTGATGTATAGCCTGTTCGTTAATTCCAAACACTTCTTCTGCTCTGTTATAGG
Organism: Cyclobacteriaceae bacterium; assembly: GCA_029882685.1. Lineage (GTDB taxonomy): Bacteria > Bacteroidota > Bacteroidia > Cytophagales > Cyclobacteriaceae > JAOUKH01. The sequence continues at coordinate 5,213 of JAOUKH010000016.1, read as the reverse complement.
ATGAAAGTGCATCATCTAACCGATTTTGGTAAAGATATAAAGCAGCTAATTCAAATAGATATTCATTTGTCCCATCAATTTGACTAATCATTTGCTCATACAACTCTGCTGATTTCACGAAATCCCCTTTTTCAGTGTAAATATTTGCAGTGATTAAATAGAAGTATTTATTTTCTTTATCTAATTCAAGAGCCTTTAACGCATAATTTAATGCTTTATCTATTTCTCCATTATGTATTGAAATTTGTGCAAGCTTATAATAGGCTGCAGAATTGTTTGGCACTAAATCAATACATTTTAAAAATAAGTTGATTGATTTAGCATAGTCTTCTAGAGTATAATATTTCTGAGCTTCAATAAAAAGGTATTCGCTTTCACGGATGGTATGTTCGGTTATTTCCTTTTTGCCTTTGTTTTTTCTGTTTTTTTGTGCGAAAACGGAATTTACAGAGTCAAAAGACCAAACCATTATTAAAATGACACTAAATATATATATCCGTTTACAAGCCATGCAATCTATTGTTTTATGGTGTTGTAGTCACCTATACTCACATCATTTGGAGTGTCTTCAAAGATAACAAAATTTCCAATCATAGAGTTTTCCAAATTTGATTGTCCAATTTGGTTGTTGGTTTGCACAATCGAATTCTTAATAATTGAACCTTCAATTAAACTTCCCTCACCAACTGAAACATGTGGTCCAATTACACTGTTTTTAATAGTCACATTTTGCCCAATATAAACGGGAGGTATTATTACTGTATTTTCAATTGTTGCAGATTCTGAAATCAGATCAGTTTCTTTAATATATTCTAAATATCTTTGATTAGTAAATACTGTGGCATCTTTGTTACCACAATCTAACCATTCTGTAACCTGTTCTGGAACAAATTTTGTCCCTTTAGTTTTCATGTTTTCTAAGGCAACAGTAAGCTGATACTCACCTCCTTTGTCCTTTATATCGTTATCAATAAGGTGTTGTAATTCGTTTTTTAAATAATCACCATCCTTGAAATAATAGATACCAATAATAGCTAGATCAGATATAAATGATTTAGGTTTTTCAATAAAGTCCGATATTTCATTATTATTATTAACTTTTACCACGCCAAAAGCTGAAGGGTCTTCAACTTTTTGTACCCATATTATACCATCTTTTGTTGTATCCAAAACAAAATCAGCTTTAAACAACGTGTCTGCAAAAGCTACAATTGTATTACCTTGCATAATTTTATCAGCACATAAAATAGCATGAGCCGTTCCTAAAGCTTCATCTTGATAATATATTTCTCCTTCTGCCCCAACCGACCGAGCAATAATTTTTAACTCGTTTTCTATTTTATCACCAAAATTTCTTCCAATTATAAATCCAATGTTATTAATTTTTTCTCCGCATACTTTGGCAATATCTTCTACTAATCTTTGAACAATGGGTTTGCCAGCAATAGGGATCAAGGGTTTAGGAACTGTTAAGGTATGTGGGCGCATTCTTTTGCCCATTCCAGCCATTGGAATAATAATATTCATTTTAATAAGTTTTCAGTTGGTTTTAATTTTTGGCAAAGGTATAAATATATTTTTCTATTCTAATTTTACTTGTTGAGAATTAGGTTTCGTCTTTCGATTAACCACATAGCAATAGCATATAGGCTAAAAATCAAAAAACCTGTTCCGTATTGTAAAAAGATGTCTTTAAAATAAATTTGTTGTGCTGCATAAATGATGGTAATAGCTATTATTATATGCACTACTAATGGTTTAAAATTGTAAGGTATAGGGTAGTATTTTTGACCGTAGAAATAACATGTTGATGTCATTACAAAATAGCAAACAACCATGGCAATGGCACTACCATCAAAACCAATCAATGGAATTAAGATCAGGTTAGTTATTATAGTAATAATTGCTCCGAGTACGCTAAAGTAAGTTCCAAATATTGTTTTGTCTGTTAATTTAAACCAAATACTAAGGTTTATATATATTCCCCATAATAATTTTCCAAAAAGGAGAATAGGAACTAGGTATAAAGCTTCTCGAAAAGTGGAGTCTCTCAGAAATAACCACCCAATTAAATCAATATTTACGCTTACCCCAACAAATAAAATAAGGCTAAGAAGCACGAAATAATGCAATATTTTGGCAAATAATTGAGGGCTATTTTTATTCCCTGCCTGAGAAAAGAAAAAAGGCTCTCCTGCATATCGGAATGCCTGAATTGCTAGTAGCATAAATATGCTAAGTTTCATGGTTTGACTATACAAACCAATAGCTTCTTTAGTTGTCATGTTTTCATAAAAGGAAATGGGCAAGAATTGTTCGAGCATTAATATATCAATTCGTTCACTGGCAATTCCTGCTAAACCCGTTAGGACAATGGGGGTAGCATAGACTAACATTGGGCGCATTATTTTGGCATTAAATGCTATGCGAAATTGAGAAAGTGATTTCCATAACAAGACTATTAATAATAAGTTAGCACAAAGGTTTGCTAGAAATATATAGCCAATGCCCAGATCATTACTAAAAATAGTGGATACTAATGGTTTCAACTCCACGAAATAATCGCCTTTTAGAATGGCAGGGAATACAATTAAAAAAAGAATTTGCAAACCAATATTTACTCCAATATTGGTCATTTTAGCAATAGCAAATTGTTTTGCCTTGTTCTCAAGTCTAAGTTTTGCAAAAGGTATAGCAGTAAATGCATCAATAAATAAAATTACCGCTAACCATTTAACTAAATAAACTACATTTTCTACATTTAAAAAATTTGCAATTGGATGACTAAAAAATAATATAAGAACAGAAAAAACAGTACTAATGGATAGTACAAATGTTCCAGTATAATGAAAATAATTTTTCTTACTGATTTTATTGGAAAACCTAAATAAAGTAGTTTCCATACCAAAAGTATAGACTACCATAAAAAAAGCAACCCAAGTATATAGGTAGGCAACATTTCCCATTTCCTCTCTTCCAAATATGGAAGTATGAAGAGGTACTAGTGCATAGTTAAGTACTCTGCCTAATATGCTACTTATTCCATATATGGCTGTTTGAGAGGCTAAACTTTTAAGTTGGCTCATTAATTAGTTGATATCTTCTATAGGTTTGTTAAATTACATTAACTAATAGCCCATTTATTAATTCCCTTTAAACTCAGCCTTACGCTTTTCTATAAAAGCGGTAGTTCCTTCTTTAAAATCTTGCGTTTTGCAACAGCTAGAAAAGCTATTGGCTTCGGTCTGATAGCCATTATCAGTATAAGCCATATTCACACAATTGATAGCCATACCTATTGCAATAGGGCCTTTTGTGGTAATTTTATTCAAAACAGATTTTGCATAAGGTATAAGCTCACCTTGCGTGTCGGTTACATGATTTACCAAACCAAAGTTTTTTGCATTTATTGCTGACACCATGTCTCCAGTCATAATTATTTCCATAGCTCTTCCTTTACCTACCAGCTGGGTAAGGCGTTGAGTTCCTCCATAACCAGGAATAACTCCTAAACTAACTTCAGGAAGACCAAATTTAGCATTTGAAGAAGCCACTCGAATATGACACGCCATAGCCAGTTCACACCCTCCTCCAAGGGCAAAACCATTTACAGCAGCGATAATTGGCTTTTCACAGTTTTCAATCAATGCGAAAATTTCTTGCCCTTTTTCTGCAAATTTGCGAGCATTCAGTTCATTCAACTCTGCTATTTCCTTTATGTCTGCCCCAGCTACAAAAGCTTTTTCACCCGAACCAGTTATAATAGCTGCCTTAATTTCGGGTTTTTCATATATACTTTGAGTTAGCATACGAATTTCATCCATAGTTTGGATATTTAGTGCATTGAGACTTTCTGGGCGAGTAATAGTTGCTAACAAAATCCCGTTGTCTAATTTGGTAGTTATATTTTTTAATCCTTCCATAATTAAAAACTCTAATAGTTTCTTCAAATATAGTAGGAGTATGGGCAAAGGCAAAAATAGAAGAAGATAATAGTAGAGAGTAGTTATTGTCTTGGGATGTTAAACCCGCATTATGCAATAGACACTTCATTTTGATTATGCGCATCACCATAGCGGTGCTATGCTTCTTTGCATAACCACCTATTTCTTTGTGCTTTATGGCTTCATTACGAATTCTATTGCATAATGCGGGTTAAATGAGCATACATTTACTTATCTGATTATAATCAATAGAATGGGTGAATTATTTTGTTGACTATGTTTATCCGTAAAACACCTTAGATAAAATCACGGCTTTTACATATTATTTAGGGATAAATACGTATATGAGATCACGATTATTACGGATTGTATAAGAAATAAACAGGCTTTACCTTTGGTTATGTTAAAAAGAAAAAATAAAGTTCTCTTAGTTTTCAATATGATTACTTTAAATAACTTTTTAAGAAAGACATTTATTCATAGGTTAGGTTGGTTATGGTCAAAAACTCTAATAAAAATAAATGTAGTCATCCTTATAACAACATTGAGAAAGGATGTATACTTTCTTCATTTTTAGCTGTTTTTGTTGAGTCCATCACGTATTTACGTGATGGATTTAGCAATTATAAAAGCATTAGGTTGAAATACACCTTCTGTAAAAAATGTTAGAATGAGTTATGAAATTTAGTTTAATATAGCAAAATAGCTAAATTATCTTTTTACTCACTCTCAAAATAAGATTATTGTCTCATATAGAGACAATATAATGTCGTATAATGTCCTTTTTATTATAGTAGTGCTATATTTCTGACGTGGTATTGTTATTGTTTAGTACAAAAACAAATTATCACAAACTATAATGTAGAATTAATAAAATGTAGAATTTTCTTTAAGTTAGTAAGAAAACTAAATATTTTATAGTTTTGCATTTGGTTTTATCAGAATAAAATGGGTAAACTCTTTTTTTGGGGATTTCTTTTTTTCCCTTATGCTGTTACATATTCCCAAACATGCACAGCGGATGCTAATATTACGGGCACAAATACTATAACAGCAAGTACTTCAGGTATTTGGACAGCTGCTGGTGGAGCAACATGCCCTCCCACTTCTACATTTGTCGGAGATGTAATTATTGATATCGGGGGTAACGATACTTTTGTTTGGGATTATGACCTTACCATGACGGGTAATTTTGATGTTACATTAGCAAATAGTGGAACGATTCAATTTGACAACAACCTTTTTGTAACTGGAAATTTCCCAATTGTT
>JAOUKH010000165.1 GCA_029882685.1 Cyclobacteriaceae bacterium | reverse complement strand
CTGTAACAGGAGGAACAACTCCTTATGAATTTAGCTGGAGTAATGGTGCTACTACTGAAGATTTAACAAATGTAGTAGGAGGAAACTATACTGTAACGATAACCGATGCAAATGGCTGTACACAAACATTAGAAACAACGGTAGGGGATGTTATTACTGGAACAGAACAGGACATAGCAACTAGTATTCTTTATTATCCTAACCCTGTGAATAACCATTTAACAATACAAGCTACTTTTAGAAAATCAACTGTGGTAGTGGTAGAAATTATTGACTTATCAGGAAGGGTGTTAATAAATGAGAACTATGAAAGCACTTCCTTCCTAAATGCGTCTTTAGATATGAGTAAATTAACATCTGGACAGTACTTGATTACAATAACTACAGATATGCAAAAACAAGTAGAACGAATAACTATTTCAAAATAAATACATATGGCAAAAAAAGTGTCATTTAGAACTCGTCTACCTTTCGGCAGACGTAGTGAAGAATCCCTACAATTACTAGGGTAAGAGGTATAACACGTAGGCTTAGGCTCTCTAAACCATGTAGTTAAGATAATTCTTTGCTCACAGCTTATCACTCTAAATGACACTTTTTGACCTAAAATGGTATATGAAGAACTTACAATACTTTAAAAAATAAGCATTATGAAATTGATAAAATACACACTACTCGGATTTACACTATTGGGATTGTTAACATTTACATCCTGTGGAAAGGATGACACGCCTCCTACACCACAGGTAGACCCTGAACAGGAAATAGTAGATGGCCTAAACAAAACTTGGACAATTACTTCGGTAACGCTAGATAATGTCGATGTAACAGGAGATTGGAATGGGTTCACCTTAACATTCAATGGCACAAAGGGATATACGGCTACAGCATTATCGGCTGAAAGCATATTAGTATGGCCTGCTAGTGGTAGTTATACTTTTCCGAATGCCACTGACGCTAATCTTATTCTACGAAATGATGATGTTCAAATAGCAATATCCAACATGACCGATACAACAGTAACATTATCCTTTACTATATTAGGAAGAACAGGAGGCAGAATGGAAAGTCTTATTGGAGACTGGGTATTTGAAATGGGGAGTTAATTTCTATTATTGAAAAAATCTAATTTGTAAAAAGGCTCATGATCATAAATCATGAGCCTTTTAAGTTATTTGTAATATGTCTCGTCTTTAAAACCGTTCAGTAGCTGAAAAGAAGAAACTTCCTTCAATAGCTGCGTTTTCATCAGAGTCAGAACCATGGATAGCATTTGCTTCAATAGACTCTGCAAATAAATTACGGATAGTACCTTCGGCTGCTTCGGCAGGATTAGTAGCACCAATAAGCGTTCTAAAATCTTCCACTGCATTGTCTTTTTCCAAAATCATTGGTACAATAGCTCCAGATGACATATAGTTACAAAGATCGTTGTAGAAAGGTCGTTCGCTATGCACTTCATAAAATTGTCCAGCTCTTTCCTCACTTAATTTTGTCATTTTCATCGCTACAATTCGGAAACCTGCTTCCTGAATCATTTTTGTAATTGCTCCGATGTTACCTGCCTCAACTGCATCGGGCTTTATCATGGTGAATGTTCTATTTGTTGCCATTATTTTATTGTTAATTTTCGATGCAAAAGTAGGGACTTTAGTCGAATATCCTTTAAAAAGTTCGAAAATGTAAAAAAATAGAATAGCTATTTCCCTAGAGTATGCATATTAAAATAGACTCTATCTTGGGTAAAATTGTATTTCCGTTTTTTTATGTACAAATTTGCGGTTCACAAAATTTTGAATATCATCAATTATTGTTGGTATTGAAAAGTATATGCAGAAAATAGAAGGGTTAAAAACGGTTCTTAGTTCGACTAAGAAAATTATAATAACAACACATAGCCGTCCAGATGCCGATGCATTAGGTTCCTCATTGGGATTAATGCTTTTCTTAGACAAGCTAAATCATGATGTTAGTGTAATAACACCCACTGATTATCCAGATTTTCTTAAATGGATGAAAGGGGAAGATAGGGTTATTGTATATAATAATGAGAATGAAGAAAAGTCAGAAAAACTTGTAAATGAAGCAGATTTGATTTTTTGTTTGGATTTTTCGGCTTTAAGCAGAATTGATAAACTGGGAGATGTAGTAGGAAAAGCAAATGGAGATAAAGTATTGATAGACCATCATTTACAGCCAGAAGATTTTGCAAAATATATGCTTCATAGTATTGAAGCTGCTTCTACAGCTGAGCTGGTATATCAATTTATATGTGAAATAGGAGGTAATGACATAATTGATGCGGATATTGCGGAATGCCTTTATGCAGGTATTAATACAGATACAGGTAGTTTTAGACATGCGAATGTTACTAAAACAGTATTCGATGTAAGTGCAGCGTTAGTAGAAAAGGGAGCAAACACCTCTAAGGTAGCTAAGCTCATCTATGATACAAATTCGGAAAATAGATTGCGATTATTAGGGTATGCATTGAGTGAAAATTTAAAAGTGTTGAATGAATATAACACTGCCTATTTTGCTTTGACAGAAAAAACATTAAAAAAATTTAATGCGCAAATGGGAGATACCGAGGGGTTGGTAAATTATGCGTTGTCTATTAAAGGAATAAAACTGGCGGCTCTTTTTAAAGAATCAGATGATGGAATTAAAATGTCCTTCCGCTCAGTCAACAGTTTTTCAGTAAATGAATTGGCACGTACTCATTTTAATGGCGGAGGACATAAAAACGCAGCTGGAGGTAAATCAGAAACAAACTTGAAGGATACGGTTCAAAAATTTGAGGCGTTATTAAAAGATTATAAAGTAGAATTAACAAAAGAAAATTAACATAAAATGAAAACAGGAAAATTATTATTAATTGGATTGAGTGGAATTTTTGCAGCTTCATGTACAAGTTCTCCAGAAACTATCGTTACAGAAAGCGGAATTGAAATATCGGTTATACAGAAAGGTGATGAAGAAATTGATCCTGGCATGACCATGTTACTCGATTTTAATGTTAAAACTTCATCAGACTCATTACTTGTAGATACATCTATTGATGGAATGCCAAGACCTGCAAGAAAAGTGGACTCAATATGGGCGTCAAATATAGGTTCTATTGAAGAAGTAATTTATAATCTTAAAAAAGAGGATAGTGTGTTTTTTGAAATTCCTGCAAGTAAATTGTATGGAGAAGTGACACCTCCACCAATTAAAGGTGATGATTTGTTAAAAGTATGCATGGTGGTTAGAGATGCTATGACACAAGAAGCTTTCCAAGCTTATAGAACAAAATTAATGGAAGACATGTCGAGAGAGCAATTGGCGAAAGATGTGGCTATAATAGACAAGTATTTGGACGACAATAATATTGTTGCTGAAAAGTCTGAAAGTGGGTTACGCTATGTAATTACTGAACAAGGAGAAGGAGAAAATGTTGTTTTAGGTCAGACAATTAAAGCAAATTATTCTGGACATGTATTGTATGGAGAATTTTTCGATTCAAACATTGAAGAAATAGCTAAAGAAAATGGTGTTTTTACTGAAGGAAGACCATATGGTCCGTTTGAAACTGTGCTACAACAAGGAGCTGTAATCCAAGGATGGGTTGAAGGATTCCAATATTTCAGCAAAGGTAGTAAAGGCACATTGTATATCCCTTCTACATTGGCGTACGGTTCACGAGCTAGAAGCCCTCAAATTGGACCAAATTCAATTTTAGTTTTTGATGTAGAACTTTTGGATGTTCAATCAAACAAGGCTGCTGAATAAGGATGAAGAAAAATATTTTAGCACTTTTAGTTTCTATTATTGGCCTATTGAGTTGTAATTCTAAAGAAGAGTGTAAACTATCTGTAGATACATCTCGAGTAGATCAGACACAGTTACTAAAAGACATTGAAACGATAGATGCGTTTTTGGTGTTAAATAATATTACTGCTATTGAGGATGAAAGTGGATTGCGTTATGTTATTCAAACACAAGGAGAAGGAATACAACCAGAGCTTTGTAATACTGTTCAAGTGAATTATTCAGGTCACTTGTTAGAAAGCACTACCGTTTTCGATGCAAATGATGGTGTTAGCTTCCCTTTAAGTAACTTGATATTAGGGTGGCAAGTTGCCTTTTCAAAAATAAAAAGTGGTACTTCTGCTACGCTATATATCCCATCTGGGTTAGGGTATGGTTCTAGTGGAGCAGGGAATAGTATTCCTCCCAATGCTAATTTGGTATTTGAAATTGATTTATTAAACGTACTCTAACATGAAAAAAATCGTACTATCTTTTTTAGTAATTGTAGTAGGGATGAGCGGCTGCAAGCCAGATGAAGTAATTCTTACACCAGTAGAACAATTACAGAAAGACATTGAGATTATTCGTACCTACTTGGCTGAAAATTCAATTGATGCACAGGAGCATGAATCTGGGGTGTTTTATGTTATCCATAGACAAGGTACAGGCATATTTCCTGAAGCGAATAGTAGTGTTACAGTAAATTATAAAGGAAATATTCTAGGTCAAACAGAACTATTTGACTCGAATGATAATACAAGCTTTTCACTTTTAGGTGTAATCGTAGGCTGGAAAATTGGTATTCCATTGATTAGTGAGGGAGGAAATATCACATTATATATTCCATCGGGATATGCATATGGAACAAGAGGCTCACCAACAGGTGGTATTCCTGCCAATGCTAATTTGGTATTTAATGTAGATCTCCTTGATGTGATATAAGAATGAGAGTTCTTTGTTTTGCAACCAATAACAGTAATAAATTATCTGAGATAGAAGCTATACTAGAAGGTGAGTTTCAGATTAGAAGCCTAACTGATATTGGTTGCAAAGAAGAACTTCCTGAAACACAAAATACTTTAGAAGGAAATTCGAAACAAAAGTCACGGTTTGTTTTTGAAAATTATAAGCAGGAGTGCTTTGCTGATGATACTGGATTAGAGGTGGAAGCTTTAGGAGGGGAACCTGGTGTATTTTCAGCTCGTTTTGCTGGAGAACACCGAAATAATGAAGACAATATAGACTTACTCTTAAAAAAGCTTGAAAAAAAGAAAAATAGAAAAGCACAATTTCGCACCGTTATTACACTAACAACCAACAATGCTGATTATCAGTTTGAAGGAACTGTGGCAGGACAAATAATTTTTGAAAGAAAAGGAAAAAAAGGGTTTGGTTATGATTCGGTTTTTATGCCAGATGGGTATCGCACAACTTTTGCAGAAATGACAGAGCAAGAAAAAAATAGTATTAGTCACAGAGGAAGAGCTATAAAAAAGTTAGTTGATTTCCTTTTAACAAATAATATCAACTGAAATTCTTAATTTTATTCCCATGTATACTCCTTACATCATAGGAATCACTGGAGGAAGTGCCTCAGGAAAAACGCAATTTCTTAATGAACTCATCAAGGAGTTTGATGAAACTCAACTTTGTTTAATTTCTCAAGATAATTACTATCGGACAAGAAATGAACAACCAATTGATGAAAATGGAGTGAGAAATTTTGATACACCCAGTTCAATTGATTTTGTTGCTTTTGCCAATGATATTATTGCGATTAAGAATAGAAAAAAAGTATCTAGAGAAGAATACACTTTTAATAACCCTAACCATAAACCTAAAATGTTGGAGTATAAACCAGCTCCGATAATTGTGGTGGAAGGAATTTTTGTGCTGTATTATCCTGAAACGTCTGCACTGCTAGACTTAAAGTTATTTATTGACACAAAGGAGCATTTAAAACTAAAAAGGAGGATAATAAGGGATAATAAAGAGCGAGGGTATGATCTTGAGGATGTTCTATATCGTTATGAAAATCATGTGTACCCTACTTATGAAAAATATATTTTACCTTATAAGTCAGAAGCAGATATTATTATTCCCAATAACACAAATTTTAATAATGCTTTAAGTGTAGTTATTTCTCATTTGAAGGAAAAATTAATGGGGCAAGCTAATAGATAACTTTCTAAAATATGTCTTATTAATTATCCCTAATCTTTATTAATTATCCCTTCACTCACTTCTTCTGGTTTAGGCATTAACACTGAAAGGAGAATGGATAATATTAGAGTAAGGATAATAACTCCAAAAGACATCTCTATTGGAATATGAATATTAATATATTCCCATTCTAATAACATTTTGGTTCCTATAAAAACAAGGATGAAAGATAGTCCCTTTTGAAGCAGGTAAAATTTATCAATAATTCCAGCCAATAAGAAAAATTTTGCTCTCAACCCTAGAACAGCAAATACATTGGAGGTGTATATGATAAACTCATTTCGAGTGATGGCAAAAGCAGCTGGAATAGAGTCTACAGCAAAAATAAGATCTGTTGTCTCTATTAATATAATAACAAGAAACAGAGGAGTAACAATTAGTTTACCATGTTTTTTTAATATAAACTTTCCTCCATGATTGCTCTTACTAATACGCAAATATTTACGAGCAAATTTCAAAATTATATTTTTTTCAGGTTCAATGCCATCAGCTTCATCTTCGAAGAAAATTTTAATTCCGGTATAAACCAAAAACACACCAAAAATGTATAAAACCCAATGAAATTGACTAATAAGTAATGCTCCTAAAAAAATGAAAATGGCGCGAAACACTAGTGCTCCTAATATTCCCCAAAACAAAATGTTGTGATAATAGTTTTCACTTACCTTGAAATATCTAAGAATAAGAAGTATAACAAAAATATTGTCTACTGAGAGGGCATATTCTGTAAGGTAAGCCGAAAAATATTCTAGTGATGCCTCTGTACCTCCACTATATATATATATAAGATAGCCGAAAGATATAGATACAACAACCCAGAAAATAGATTGATAAAGTGCAGATTTAGTGGAAATTTTGTGTGCTTTTTTGTTAAAAAAACCTAAATCAATCACCAAAAACACAACAATGATTGCAGCAAACAGAACAAATAAATAGGTTTCCTCTAAGGTAAAGATATTAGTTATCAGCATTATTATATTTACAATCCCATTATACGTAAGTTATTTATCATAACAAATAATACTTTATTCTAAAGCTTACACCCTAAAATTTACTTTTGTTCTAAGTTGATAAAAATTATATAAGATAAAATCAGTAATGTTTTCATATAGAAAACAGGCATAGTATTTATATTATTCCAGTACACTATGTAACCATTTATCATTAACTATCGCCAAATAAAATCAGAATTGATTGAAAATCAAACATTTAAAAACAAAATATTTCACAACCTCTATTTTATAAGTATTTAAAGAATTATATAAATTTACTAACACGGTAATAAAACTATAAAAGTTTTGACATATACTAATGGTCCATACACACAAGAATAAATACTACTCAGACCAATAGTATTGTAAAAAATGATCAAACTGGCTTGTGAAATAAAAATATAGCAATTAAATGAGTTGCTCTAGTCTATTACCAACCTATCCCATAATCTTCTCCATGATTGCTAGAACCTCCCCAGAAACTTCCATGTTCCCAATCAAAATAAATTGCATTTATTGGCCCAGATGTTCGTGATGAATACTCAATTTTATAACCCATTTTCTTTAACTCTGCTCGTACCCAAGGAGGGGTATCTTCTTGTAGCAAAATGGATCCTGGTTTAATCTCATGTTCACCAAATGAACCATGCATTTGATAACTGTTGAAGTTAGCCGCCTCTGCTGCTTGCTGAACAGTCATGCCAAACTCAACAATGTTAAGGAAGAATTGTAATAGATTTTGATCTTGCGTATCACCTCCCTGTACTGCGAATGACAAAAATGGCTTGCCATCCTTTAAGGCTAAACTAGGGGTAAGTGTTACCCTTGGGCGTTTGCCTGGTTCAATTACATTGAAAGGATTTTCTTTTTCATCAAGAACGAAGCTTTGTAAACGTTGACTCATACCAATCCCCGTGTTACCAGCAATACATGCAGGTATCCAGCCGCCACTTGGAGTAATCGAAACCACCCAACCATCTTTGTCAGCTGCTTGTACAGTAGTTGTTCCTGAAAAAAAATCTTCTTTAAATTTTTCTATGTTTTGAGGAAGCCCAGTATTAAAGTTAGTACTTGAAGCTTGTCCCCATTTTTCTAATAAATCAGAAAAAGGATTTACCTTTCCTTCATAAGGATAAGGGTCTCCTGGTTTAATATTGGGATTGTTC
>JAOUKH010000015.1 GCA_029882685.1 Cyclobacteriaceae bacterium | reverse complement strand
AAAAGTAGCCATGGCACTATTATCTATGCTCCTATTTTTTAGCTCTTCAAATATTTCATAATTCCTTAGCACATCTGGTTGACATGCTTCCCAATTTAACACAATGAAGTTCAGATATTCGACAAGTAACTTTGTGCTTGCAGAGTCTGGGTTAATGTTATTATAAAACCTCCTGCTATATGATTTATAATTAAAATTCGAATCTTCTTTTTTCGATTCATACTCAAATCTATATTTAGCTAAAATATGTGATGAGTAATTTACACTATCCCTGTGGAACTTTAGGTTGATGGCATAATTATGGTTAAGTCTATTATTTAATGATTGATATATTAAATAATTCAAAACCTTTTTGATATTTTGAGTATTTTTAAAATCATAATGACGCTTTAGATAGGCTATGGTATCTAAAATATTTTCGTGATAAACAACTTTAATTAATGCACTCCTCTGCTCATTAAGATAACTTTCCCAAATTTCTTCACCTACCTTCAAATTAATGAGTTTCCTGATTGAATCTTGAGAGAGGTTTAACCATCCTTTATACATACTATTATTATTTAGCTGTTGGTAAAGTTTTGGCCAGTTTTCACTCATTTCGTGTTTAATTACAATATTTTTCGCATGATAATTAGATAAAGAGGTATAAAGGCTATCAGTTCTACCCTTAAATAGTCTTTCATTAATTTCTTTAGTCCCTTCAACAGATGCAAATGCATTTAATGATATTGAATCTATCAAATAATTATCCAAATTAAATTTAAAACGTTCAAATTCTTCCGATACTATATTAGTTTCATTACGTTCAAACTCAACATCTGTATTTAGCTCTTTATAAATTGGCTTTATTTCAATTATTGGTTTTACAAACTCAAATGAACTTTGATATACAGTATCCTGAAAAGTACTATTAGCATCTAAGTGACTATAATGTAACCTATAAGAAATTTTGTTTTTTTTAAGTATTAGCATGTTTATTTCTACAATAGAGTCGTTTGCATATAAGTTTTGTTTGGGCAAACTCATTGACCAATAAAACGGCTTCCATTTCTGTTTTATTAGTGTCTTTCGTTTCCATTTATCAACTTTTATAATTTCCTTCTCTTTCTTTTTTTGTTTTTTTAGTTCAGCAAACTTCTTTGTTACTTCTTGTTTTTCAGTAAGTGAATTCATGAATTGAAATATCTTTTGAATACGTATTAATCTAAGTTCCCTTTTAGTATTTGAAAAAATTACTTTCTTTTTACTGATATTCAATTTTGCTTTTCTTATCGAACTAATTTTATTCTTTTCAAATACTTCCTTCCTATATTTAAAGTTCTCATTTCTAATCAAATCTTTCCTATAATAGGGTGTGTATAACCGTCCATTAATACTTGAATTATCATTCCTTTCGTTGTAACTAGTATAATAAGTATCACTATTGCAATCAACAGATTTTTTTACTACTACTTCCTGAACAATTCCATCATTACGATGCCTAAAAAGTTCTTTGATCAATTTTGGAGTGGTTGAACTAATTCTACCATCTTTACTCAGTAATTTTATTTCGCTCATTATGTCATCAACCTCTTTATTAGGAGAATAAGGTTTGATTTTATATGGTAAATAATTTACATTTGGCAACTTTAGAGAAGGTCTCAATTCTACCAAACTCTCTTTTTGAGTAGGCGTAGAAAATAACTGAACAACTACAACTCTACCATTTTTATTAACTGCAACCCCTACTCCTGTTAAAGTATATGACGGGTTTGTGATATTTCTATATTTATTTGAGTGTAAAACCCACTGTTTGTTTATATTCTCAGCTGTTCTTTCATAAGTAGGCTCAAGTCTACCATCTATAATATTCTCAACAACTTTAAAACCTTTACCTCCTAATTTTTCTACTCGTTGCTGGGGTGTTTTCCACTTTGATTTATTCTGCTCATGCCTAAGTTTTTTCTGCATTATTAAGTAATTAGCATGGTGTTGTGCAGCCTTCTTTAAATGAAGTTCATTTTTAAGAAAAGGATTATCTTCATCTCTTCGTATTTCATTTACCGCATTACTTACTAAATATTCTAGATATTCAGTATCTACATCATACCAATACACTGGAGTTTGTGCATTTACAGTTATAGAAAATAAAAATAGAATTATAAATATTTTGGTTCTTATCATTAATTAAACAATATTTATATTATGTGAAAAGCAAGGTTTCTACAATCAATAATATCCAAACAATTTACAAATGCTAATATTAATAAAAATAAGAAAGCTTAAAAATAAGAGGCTCTATAATATTTTTTCTCATTTATTGTTTCTATGTTTTTATATATAACTTAACAGCACATCATATACCTTTTTACTTTGTATATATTCTGCATCTATATTTTTTCGGATATCATTAATTTTTTTTAAACTATAATATTTGAATATACCTTTACCAAAAAAATGAATAATGAGTATTTTGATAATTTTTGAAAACAAAAACCCACAACCGTGGAAAAAAATTTTAAAAGAGAAGTTACCTAATACTACTGTTGAAATTTACCCTGATGTGAAAGATAAATCCGATATCGATTTTGCCATTTGTTGGAAACCCAAAAACAATGTGTTTGCACAATTTACAAACCTTAAAGTTGCGCAATCTGTAGGAGCTGCCATTGATCATATTACCAATTCTCAAACTATTGATGACCATATAACAGTTACAAGAATAATAGATAAGCAATTATCAAGTGATATGTGGGAATTTCTAATATCAATTGTCATTTCACAAATTAAAAATATTCCTTTATATGCTGAACAGCAAAAATCTAAAACTTGGAGACAGCATGAATATTTATCCATTCACGGTACTACTATTTCTATTTTAGGATTGGGAAAAATTGGTGGATTTGTAGCCGAGAATTTCGCCAAAATGGGATTTAAAGTAAATGGTTGGAGTAATTCAAAAAAAGAAATTACAAATGTAAAAAGTTATACTGGTAAAGAGGAATTAGATATATTTTTATCACAATCAAACTTCCTAATCAATTTATTGCCATTAACCAATGAAACGGAAAACATCATCAATAAAAATATGCTTAAAAAATTACCAAAAGGAAGTTTTTTCATCAATGTTGGAAGGGGTGAACATTTGATAGAAAAAGATTTACTAGAATTACTAGATAATTCGCACCTTTCAGGTGCTTTATTAGATGTTTTCAGAGAAGAACCATTACCAAATAATCACCCGTTTTGGCAACATCCTAAAATTCAAATTACACCGCATATAGCCAGCACAACAAATGTAGAAAACGCTATTAGTCAAATCGTAAATAATTACGAGCGTTTTACAAAAAATAAAGAATTATTAAACATCGTATCACTCAACAAAGGATATTAAGTAGCAATGTTGAATTTGTATTTAAACCCCTAACAAAATTTATTTTACCATTCAATCTCGTTTTTTTCTATTTTCCTCAAGTACTCATTCGTTTTGCTAAAATGTTTATTCCCAAAAAATCCTCGGTAAGCAGCAAATGGAGAAGGATGAGCTGATTGCAATACATGGTGCTTATTATGATCAATAATCTCTCCTTTTTTTTGTGCATAAGCTCCCCAAAGTAGAAAAACAATATTTTCCTTACCTTCTGAAATCAATCGAATTACTGCATCTGTAAATGTCTCCCACCCTTTGTTTTGATGTGAACCTGCTGCGTTAGCACGAACCGTTAATGTAGCATTTAGCAACAATACCCCTTGACTTGCCCAACGTTCCAAGTTTCCAGAAACTGGAATTGGTTTTTCTAAATCCGTTTTAATTTCCTTAAATATATTTT
The DNA here is from genome assembly GCA_029882685.1 of Cyclobacteriaceae bacterium. GTDB lineage: Bacteria > Bacteroidota > Bacteroidia > Cytophagales > Cyclobacteriaceae > JAOUKH01. Next base: position 28,312 of record JAOUKH010000015.1, on the reverse strand, counting down.
GCAACGATGGTGGTTGTCTTAATCCATCTGCTACTGAAAAGCATAATCCATTTGCTTGATTTGACCCATGGTAAGGGTCTTGCCCAATAATTACAACTTTCAATTCATCAAAAGAGCAATGATCAAAAGCATTAAAAATAAGTTTTCTAGGAGGATATATTGTGTGATGCTTATATTCTAATTTAACAAAACTAACAAGATGTTTAAAGTAGTCCTTTTCAAATTCATTTTTCAATTTATTTTTCCATGTTGAGGCAATTTTTACGTCCATACTAAAAAAATATGTCCTGTGTAATAACTTCTGTAATTCTGTGACGTTAATAATACCAAAAATTATTTACATTTGAAGTAATGATTACACAAATCACACAAGGCATTCAAGTTAGTGTTGAGACAGAATATCAACCTGAATATTCTAGCCCTAGTCAGTACCACTATGTATTTACTTACAAAATAGAGATTATAAATAAAAATGACTATACAGTAAAGTTATTAAGCCGACATTGGAATATACATGATGCTAATACTTCTAAAAGAGAGGTTGATGGAGAAGGAGTAGTGGGGAAAAATCCTGTATTAGAGCCAGGGGAAAACCACATATATATTTCAGGTTGTAATCTTAAATCAGGAATGGGGAGAATGTATGGTACTTACACATTTGAGCGTATTTTAGATGGTAAGAAATTAACTGTTAAAATTCCTGAATTTGTTATGATAGTGCCTTTTAAACTCAACTAAGCTTGTCATTTTTATCTCAAGCTTCTGGATTATTCACCTATTATTTTAATGCTGTAAACGAACATTCGCTACACACTCCCTTTTTATACGAATTATATACAAAAGTTGTTAAATCAGATCATTTGAATGGTGATTTTTCTGAAATAAAGTCTATTTATAAAAAACTATTAAAAGATAAAAGCAAGGTACATATCACCGAATTAGGAGCTGGTTCTTCTGTTAATTCCAGTACCTCTAGAAGTGTAAGAAGTATAGCACAACATAGTTTAACCTCTCTAAAATTTTCTGCATTATATTATCGTTTAATCAAATATTTTAACATCCGACATATTATAGAATTAGGTACTTCCTTAGGTATTAACACTCTTTACTTGGCTAAGTATGAGGCTACAAAAATTTATACTTTTGAAGGATGTCAAAACACAATAAATATTGCTAAAACTAATTTTGAAAAAGCAGAAGCTACTAATATTAAAATTATTGAAGGCAATATTAACCAGACCTTCCCTTCATTTTTAAATGGACAATTAAAACCTGACATGGTATATATAGATGCCAACCATCATTACACCCCTACTCTACGCTATTTCGATTTAATATTAAAAAATAGACATGACAATACAATCGTTATTATTGATGACATTCATTGGTCAGAAGAAATGAGTAAAGCTTGGAAAGAAATATGTGATCATCCCGAAGTTAGCCTATCGATAGACTTAAATAGATGCGGCATTCTATTTTTCAAACATGATCTTACCAAGCAACATTTTTATTTAATGTTTTGAATGTGATATATTTGAGTAACATATTATGGTACATAAAATGAAAAAACTAATAACTTTTTTTGTCATACTCCTTCCATTCCTTCTGGTTAACACATCATTTGGGCAACAAATATCACCTGAACAACAAGCTATTGAATACAGAGTTAAAGCAATGAAATATGACAATCTGAAAGGAACTGGTACTACTTTGATGATTGTAGGAGGGATATCTTTTTTTTCTGGAATTGGTCTTATGGCTTCTTCTGAATGGTACACAGATGCATACGGATATAGAACTACTGATGACCCTCGCTTTTTTTATGGTCTTATACTAGTTCCAGCAAGTATTATATTCTCAGCAGCTGGGACTGTTTTTCACATTATTGGAAGAAAAAAATCAGGGGTTTATATGGAAAAGGCTAAGAACATATCTGTTCAAGCAACTGCTAATGGTATTGGAATATCATTAAAATTTTAGCTTTTCTTTTTTATCAAATTTATAAACAACTCTTTTTCTTTTCTAGGTTCTATAGAATTATAACATGATTCGAACACATTAAAATTGAAGTACTGTTTAAAGTGATTTTTATACTCCAACTTATTCCCACCAAATGGTGGGTGATCTTTATTTAATTCATCATCAAACAAAACACCTATAAGTTTTCCGTTTGGTTCTAATAACTGATGCATTTTATGAGCATACTTATTACGCAATTGAGGGTTTATTGCACAGAAAAAGGTTTGTTCAATTATTAAATCAAATCGCAAATCTATATCGAAAAAATTAGCATGAATTAAATGGTCTTTAGGAAAGTTCACACAACGCTTACTAAAATTTTCTAATGGAAGTCGAGAAATATCTACAACAAATACATTAACAAATCCATTTTCATATAAATACCCGGCTTCATAACTATTCCCTCCTCCAGGAATAAGAATTTTTATTTCTTTATCATTAATCTGATCAATATATTCTTTTATAGGTCTAGATATTTCACCTATATCCCATCCCGTATTATTAGTTTCATATTTACCTGCCCAAAAGCATTCGTTCAATTCTACTCCCACTGATATAAAAAAGGGTTTGCATTAACTATAAATAAACAATAATTTTATGATAAATTAAAGTTAGAAACTTATATGACTACAAATACTTCTGAGCCAACTTCATCCAACAACTCTAAAAGGATTCCCATAATTATTGCTTTACTATCCATAATAGTAATTATACAAGGTGTGAAAATTTATCTTGACTATGAAGATAAAAAAGCAAAAGACGAACGTATAGAAAGTACTGAACTAGAATTATCAGGTACATTAACCCAACTTGAAGAAATTAGCAATGAGTTGGATGAAAGAATCGAAGAAATTGAAAGGCTAGGAGGTGACATCACTGAACTTGAAGAAGCCAAAGCAGAAATTGAAAAGGAAAGAAACCAGTTACAATATACTCGTACAGCAAATCGAAAAGTAATTTCTTCCTTAAACGATAAAGTGGCTGGTTATCAGGAACTTCTTAAACTAAAAGATGAAGAAATTCTAAAACTAAGAGAAGTAAATAATGAATTACTAACAGAGAACACAGGTTTAAAAGTTGAAAAAAATGAGTTAACAAGTGAGATTAGCTCTTTGAGTGAAGAATCAGAGAAATTAGCTAGTAAAGTAGCTATGGCTTCTCAATTAAAAGCAGAAAATATTGGCATACTTGCTATAAACACTAATAACAAGGAACGGTCATCTCCATTCAGGAACAAGCATATTGATAAATTAAAAGTGACTTTTGAAATTTCAGAGAATAATGTTGCTCCAATTGAAGGAAAAGACATTCTAATTCGTATTATAGATAACAATGGTCAGGTACTTTTTGATGTTGCTAATGGCTCTGGCACTTTTATGCTCAACGATAAAGAGACATTCTACACAGCAAGTCAGGAAATATTATTCGATAATTCTAAACAAACAGTAACATTTCTATACGATAAAGGTAGTGACTACGCACTAGGTCAATATACAATGGAAGTATATACTGAAGATTATAAAATGGGTTCGCACACTTTTGTGGTGAAATAAGAGGTAATTAGTAAAAAGAACTAATTTCTTGTTACTTTAACGGCAATCGTAATAAATACATATCTGCCGTTATATAAAGGTATTTTTCTTGCGTATCAAAAGTACAGTTAGCTGTGGCTTCACCTGTCTTTAATTTACCTATTAACTGACCTTGGGAATTAAAAACAAAAATTCCTCCAGGACCAGTAGCCCAAATATTTCCATTACTATCAATTGCCATTCCATCTGGAAGACCTTTCTCCTGCCCTACCAAATCAGTAGCATCATACATTATATGGCCAGCTACAATATTACCTAAGTCATCAATATTATACATCGACCACCAAGCACGTTCTGGGTCTGAATTAGCTACATATAACTTTTGTTCATCAGGAGAAAACACAATACCATTTGGTCTGGTTAGGCTATCAATAAGTAAATAAACTTTACCACTATTGTCTAACTTATACACTCCTTGAAAAGGTATTTCTTTTGTAGAATCGTTTACATTATCAACTAAACCATACGGTGGATCAGTGAAATACAAATCACCGCTACTATGAAAAATAGCATCATTTGGGCTATTAAATCTCTTTTCATCATAGGTGTCAGCCAATGTAACAAATTTGGATACTGGGTTGCTAAGAGGGGCATCCATTTTGGCTATTCTTCGATCACCATGCTGACAAAGTACTAATTCATCATTACTATTTAAAAGCAACCCATTTGAACCTAGTTCACCTCCTCTCTCTTCTTTACCAGTATATCCAGATGGTTTCAGATATAGCTTAATACCATTTATATCATCCCAACGGAAAATACTATTCGGAGGAATATCAGAAAACAACAAATAACCTCCTTCTTCTATCCACAAAGGGCCTTCTGTCCACTCAAACCCTTCTGCCAACACTTCTATTTTAGCACCTTTAGAAACTAGATTTTTAAATGATTCGTCTATAAATTCTATAGAACCAATAGTTTTAACAGCTACTTGTTTCTCAGTATCTTCAGTAACACCATTATTAGTAGTAGTATTCTGACAACTCATCATAAGTCCAATAAAGACGACAATCACTAAAGTGTAAAATATTTTTTGCATGGAGTTTTTAGGGCTATAGATGATAAAATGGAGTAATCCGATTACTCCAAAAATAAAGACTGTATATGCCTTAAACAAATCATTGATTAAATACCTATGAGTATTGGTATTTTGTGTGAATTGATATTAGAGTGGTAAAGGCTGTAGTATGTAAACACATAGAGTTTACTATTTAATATTGAATAAATTTTATTAAATTAACTATCAAAACCAATTGTATTGAGATACAGAAGAATAAATAGGACTGAATATAACATTGTACGCTTGCTAATGTTAATTAACATATGGTGGGTTGGCTGTATAGCATATAGCAATCCCTTAAAGTCTCTTAAAATAGTTTATAAGTTAATCAACAACTTTAAGTTAATGATGGGCAAGAATAAACTTGTAAGAGCTTTTAAAACTAATGGGAAATATGTTTGGGATATTTATAATCCAGCTTGGCCATCAAAAGCATTTAATTCATTTTTCATAAATCACCTTCATGAATTAGAGTATATATCTGATGAACACATGTCATTAAGACGTTTATTAATAGCTATTACTAAAAGGTGTCCACTAAAGTGTGAACACTGTAGTGAAGGAGCAACATTATATAATCAAGATGTTCTTTCCTATGATGATATTATCTCAAGAATAGACCCATTTATAAAAAAAAATGTAGGGCAACTAGTCTATTCTGGAGGAGAGCCTTTAAGTCGTTTTGAAGATTTAGTGAAATTAATTACTCGTTATAACAATAAATGCGATCAATGGATATATACTTCAGCTTATGGATTAACTATTGAAAAAGCTAAATTGTTAAAAAAAGCAGGACTAAATGGAGCTGCCATAAGCTTGGATCACCATATTGAAGAAGAGCATAATCAATTTCGAGGTAATCAAAAATCATACTATTGGGTTCTTGAAGGCATAAAAAACCTACAAGAGGTGGGGATATTTGTTGCTATTAATATCTGTCCTACCAAAGAATATATAGACTCGAATAGCGTTGAAATTTTTATTTCATTGGCTCAAGAATTAGATGTACCAATTGTTAATATACTTGAACCAAGAGGTGTTGGTAATTATCAAGACAAGGATGTTGAACTAGAAATAAAGCATAAAGAGTCTCTGGAAAGAATTAGTAAAAAATACAACTTTAATCCAGCATTTTTTGACAGCCCAACTGTTATATATCCAGCAGCATATCGAAAAATGATGCCATGTGGAGGAGGAAAATCATATCTCTTTCTCGATTATGATGGAAACTTATACCCATGCCCTTTTTGCAAAGCAAAAATGACCTTGCCCACTAGTGACACTGAACTTTGCGAGGCTGAATAAGGTTTAAAAATACCTTAATGAAATGCTAAAAGTAACAAAAAATAATCAACAAAAAGCTTTACAAATTCTTGTGACTGCCTTTAAGGACAATCCAGGTGCCTTATGGGTGATCAAAAAAGATAAAAAAATTCTTAATCGACTACAAGTACTATGCAAGTATTGTTTATCAACATCTATGCAAAAAAAAGGTGCTTTTATAACATTAGATGAAAAAGGAATCGCACTAATTTATAAAAATTGGTTAAAGCAAAATTCCATTAAAAAACTTTTGGGATATATTGATTTGGGTAATTATTGTATTGGTTGGGATAGAGCATGGAGTATTATTAAAAGAGAGAAAGAAATTGTAAGTAGGCGACCGAAATTTCCACACCTCTATTTTTGGATGATTGGTGTTGAAAATAATAGTAATGGGGTAAATACTATTATTGAAATCCGAAATTTTGTATTTGAATACTCCAAAAAATTACAACTACCAATATATGCCGAAACTACTGTTGAAAAATACCTGACGCTATACCAAAGATATGGGTTTAGTATATACGATGAATGGGAAACTGGTTACAACGGCATAAAAGTTTGGTTTATTAAACGAGATTGGGATCACTAATCTTTTTTTTATCATCAATAATTCTATTTCCAATTTTTTTAACTGCATTAAAATATTCAGGATGGTTAGTGGAGAACAACCTATCACAAATATTAAAATAAATACCATAGTTATAATTAATAAATTTGTGATGCTGAAAATGATGTAAAGAAGTGTTAAATATATTTAACACTTTTAATTTATTTGCTCTCAATTCATAGCCAGAGTGTCCATATACACTCATAAACAAAAGAAAACTAGTAAATAAAAATAAAACAATTATTTGTAATGGTAAGAAGTACGCTATAATAGGAACTATTCCTATTTGCAAGACCCCCTCAATAGGATGAAATGAAAAGGCTGCCCATGCATTTGTATTATGCGTTTTGTGATGCCAAGAATGGACGTACTTATATATAATTTTTATATGTAAGAATCGATGAATTAAATAAAAATATATATCGTGTATAATTAATGCTATGAACAAACTAGAAATCAGATAAATTATTTCTAAAGCTGAAAATCCAACTTCATGATAAACTACCGTCCATCCATTATCAATAGAATATCCAAGAAAAACTCCAACTAATAAAAATAAAATCAACGAGATACAAGTGTATAAAATTTCAAATTTAAAAGGACGTAATTCTTGAGCAATTTCAATTTTATAAATCACTTTTTTACCATTAAATAGTTTATTGAAAAAATGAAAATAAAGAATAAAAAATAGAGCAGTAGCTGGTATGAAAATTCCCCACTCTAGCATAATTAAGTCTGATTTAAGATTAGTTTTCCGTTATTTTTCAATAGCTTAAAATGTGAAATATATGCATTAATAAAGCTGTCTTCATAATTATATTTTAACCCAAATTCTTGAGCAGTTTGTTTTATAATTGGCGTTATTTTGGGATAGTGAATATGACAAATTTTCGGAAATAAATGATGAGCTACATGATGATTAAAACCTCCGAAAAAGAAATTTAAAAATCTATTCTTAGTAGCGAAATCAATAATTGTTAGCACTTGATGATGTGACCATGAATTCGGCATCATTCCTTTTTCGTCAGGCAAGGGGAATAAAGAATTTTCTGCTACATGAGACGGTATTAAAGCAAGTGTAATTAATATGCTAGCTGAAAAATTCATTAAAATATAACTCAAAATAATAGCGGAAATAGATAAATTTGAATAAATAACAGGTACTATCAAAATGTAAGAAAGGTAAATACTTTTAAAGAGTAGTAGTTTTAAAAATTCATTTTTAGGATGTTGCTTTATTTTAAACGATCCTATTTTTTCTGCCGTAAAATCATGGAAATCTCTAAACAGTAACCAATTCATAGTGTATAATAAATATAAGAATGGCGCATACAAATATTGATAGCGATGATATGATTTTAACTCATCGTTGGGGAAAATTCTAATTAATGGATTTTGTTTTAAGTCAGCATCGCTATTCAAAATGTTCGGATATAAATGATGCGAATGTACATGTCTGTTTTTCCACATATATGAATTTGCCCCAAGAAAATCTAAAAGCGAAAGAAAAAATTTATTGACAATTTTATATTTAGATATTGCTCCATGTGCACCATCATGAGCAATATTGATTCCGATAAGTATAGACATAGGTCCCATCAAAATCATACAAGACGCAGCAATCCAAATATTTTCCGACTTCAAGAGAAGCAGATAAAGTATAACATGTATTGACAGAAAAAGAATTGCTTTAAAGTATAAAAAAATATTCTTCTTGCCTATTTCACCAATCTCCATAAAATAATCATTAACTCTTTTTTTAGCAGTAATATAAAATTCATCTTTTTCCTCTTGAAATATTATTCGATCCTCCATTATTCAATAATTGTTACACCTCTCATTTCATAATTATAAAGCTTCTGGGAAAACCGAGATAATTCTCCTGGCTCTATAAATTTTGCCAACTCTTTTCTATAGACTTTGCCTGAGTAATTTTTATTCATGATGTAATACCCTTTACTATGAATTAGAACCGTACTACTCTTTCCTTCTTGAATTTCTATTGGCTCAAACTTAACTTTTGTTGACGAACCATCTTCTAGATGAACCATATAATATTCATCTTCGGTACTCAATGCTGAAACAAAATCTTCCCCATTATTTCCTTTAGCATATATGGGCTTTAAAATTTGCACATCAAGTGAAGTGTTTTCTGAATAATCCATTCCCACATAATCTAATTCCCAAAACATGAACCCAGATCGTAACCTTATTTCTATGTCTTTTGACTTATTTAAAAAATTCATCGGTACAACTATAGAATTATAACTTACATCTCCAACTAATTCTACATACTCAATGTTTTCCCAGCCATTATCTGTCTTAACATCTACCAATAGATTAATCCCTTGTTCTTTCATCCATTTAAGACGATCTTCTCTCGGTTTGTCTTGGTTCTTTTTTACCCAATACTCATAACGCTTACCAAAAAGAGAACTAAATTCATTATAAACTATACCTGCCCATTTTGAATTTTTCAATGTTAATATCAGTTTGCCATTTGTTATGTTTTTAGGTTTTTCAAACGTCACAAAAACTTCACTTAATCTCTTAGTCGAATCTGCATTAAAACGATATGAATTGTTATCAGCTATAGCAATTTCATCAAGAATATTGTTAGTGCCATTATCTACCCCTTTTTTTGCTGTTATTGGTTTAACTATAGTGTGAAAATTACCGTCTTTATCTACTAATACTTCAACGCTATCACTATGATACACGGCAAGCAACTCCAGTAAATCTGTAAATTGACTTTCTTCCTCTTCATTTACTATCTTTAACTCAAAATTGTCGGAGCTACTAATGTGATTTGGTAGCGTTTTATAATCATGACGTTCTAATTGTGATGCATTAGCTCCTGTAAATAATGTGGAATTCAATTCATATGTGCCATTATTATCTATATACACATGTGGACATCCGCACGCTATTGCTAAAAAAATAGCACCACCAGCAACTACACCTAGAGTAGCAAGCGTAATAGTTGTAAAAGTTGTTTTACCATAAGCCATTTGAGATACTTCAACTTTCAAAATATCATCAAAATTAAAAGAAAGTTTACCATCTTCGGTACTACTATAATTTTGAACATAAAGGTGAATCTGTTTTACAGCTGATCTATGTTCTTTATTAGTTTTTAACGTTGTGGATCCATTATATTTTTTTATTTTATCATAATATTCACGCTGAAGACCTTCAAATGGAATAGGTTTTCCTGATATTGTTTGATTATTTTTATTTATCACCACAGTAGCTAATTCCAATAATTCATCTTCAAAATGAAGAATGTAATGATTTACATAAGGCGGCAACGTCTTTTTAGGGTCATTAATAAATGAAGAAGGATGATCAGATTTTATTACCTTATACCAAGTGCAGCTAGAAAAAAATATATTTATGATTAATATATAACATATTATTTGATATTTTTTCATGACCTTTAATTTAATTAAAACAATTGATTCAAAATATATAAATTTTAACAGATTATAACAAGAATTATTTCATCTATCACATCTCGAAAATTGCACAACAGATGTGTTAGGAATATTCATTAGATGTTTTTATTTTTGCACCTCAAATTTTTAAACAATAATTAATGAACATGAAAAATTACGAGACGGTATTCATACTAAATCCCGTTTTATCTGAAGATCAGATGAAGGATACTGTCGCCAAGTTCAAGAAAATTTTGACTGATAGTAAGTCAAAAATTATCAATGAAGAAAGTTGGGGACTGCGAAAATTGGCTTATCCAATTCAGCATAAATCAACTGGTTTCTATCATTTACTTGAATTTGAAGCGGCTCCCGACACTATCAACAAGCTTGAAATAGAATTCAAGAGAGATGAAGCGGTAATGCGATTTTTAACTGTAGCACTTGACAAGCACGCTATTGTGTATAACGCAAGAAGGAAAAATGGAGAGTTTAACAAACCTAAAGCTAAAGCTAAGGAGGAGCAAGCAGCATGACATTAATGAATGAACCGATCAACAGGGATCAACAACAAAAAAAATATTGCCGATTCAAGAAAAATGGCATTAAGTATATCGATTACAAAGACGAAAAATTCTTATTAAAATTTGTGAACGAACAAGGTAAAATTTTACCTCGTAGATTAACAGGAACAAGTCTAAAGTTCCAGAAGAAGATTTCTCAGGCAGTAAAAAGAGCTAGACATATAGCCTTACTTCCTTATGTAACTGATTCGTTAAAATAATTATTGGCCCATAATAAGATAGGAAATGGAAATTATATTAAAACAAGATATACAAGGGCTAGGATATAAGAATGACACCGTTAAAGTAAAACCAGGGTACGGTAGAAATTACTTAATCCCACAAGGGTTTGCAATTATTGCTAATCAGTCAAATAAAAAGATGATTGCTGAGAATATTAAGCAAGCATCTCATAAAGCTGAAAAGCTAAAGAAAGATGCTCAAGAATTAGCTAATTCTATTGGTGATGTAGTATTAGAAATTGGTACTAAAGCTGGTGAAAGTGGTAAAATATTTGGTGCTATTACCGCACTTCAGATATCCGACTCTTTAAAAAAGAAAGGTTTTGATATTGACAGAAAGAAAATCAAAATTGAATCTATTAAACAAGTAGGTGAATATACTGCAATAATTGACTTACACAGAGAAGTAAAGCACGATGTTAAAATCAATGTTATAGCAGAATAACATTTTTTTCATTAAGAAAATAATATTAAAGCCCTGACAACTATTCGTCAGGGTTTTTTTATGTTCACTATTACCTTCCACATATTCCTTTATAAGGACAGTGAATACACTTGCTCTCTTCCTCGGTTTGGTCAAACGACACATGTGGGGAGTATATTTCTGCTAACAGGTCTTTTAGGTAGCCTTCAAACTCCGCCATTATGGGTTTCGCATTCACAACTGGCTCTTTATCTATCATCAGGTGATAGTCGAATTTTTTGCTGAACGTTTCCTTTGTATTAAAAATGCCTGGGATAACCGCTCCTTGAAAACTTTTATTATTACGGATATAGAGTAATGAATATAGTAATGTTTGCATCGCAGCTTTATTCCTTTTTTGGTCGTTTCTATCAAAAAGCGAATGTATGTCAGTCACTTTTCTATCGTCCTTACCTGTTTTATAATCAATCACCCGAATCCGCTCCCCTTTTAAGTCAATGCGATCAATTATACCTTTCAATCCAATGATTAATGTTCCCTTCTCCCCTTCTACTTCCGTATTTAATGTATAGTCTTTTGCTTCCAAGCCCACAATTTCGAATGGAGCATATTCATAATCACGTTTTAATATCTGAGCTACATATTTTTTAATTACTTCAAAGGCTAAAACTTTCTTACCTTCAAATTCTATTTTATTTTCATCTATAGAATAATGCATTGCAAAAGCCATTTTTACTGCATCATCTATTAATGGTGCTAACTCCGCAAAATTCTCCTTCTCAATAACAATATTACTCTTTTGTTTATAAATATTTTCCATGGAGTTATGAAGTAAATTACCAAATACCATAGGGTCTATTTGATCTTGCAAATCATTATATTCATAAATTTCAGCAACATACCTGAAGTAAAATCTCAATCGGCAATCTAGATATATGTTAAGTGCTGAAGGGGTTAACCTATCTTGAACACTACCATTAGATGAAATAATATATTTTTTTAACTTATTGAAAACAGAAGCTGTTTTCTCAATTTCAATTGGATTTTGTTTAGTAATGGAGATTTGATGTGATAATGTATTAAGCTCAATCGGTCTCTTGCTTTCGTATTTTAACTGCTGCACATATCGACTCAACTCTCCTCCCCCCGTAGAGCCTCCCTCCGTATTATAAAACAGGTGTACGTTTTCAGCTTTTTGTAACAATCGGTAAAACAAATAAGCATAGATAGCATCCTGTTGATCGAAAGTGGGCATATCATACCCTTTTCTTATATTATATGGGATAAAGGAATGACCCTTACCTGGAGCTGGGAATGTACCTTCATTCATCGAAAGGATAAATACATTTTCAAAGTCGAGATTACGAGTTTCCAAAACACCCATTATCTGAAGTCCATTTAGCGGCTCGCCTGTAAATGGCAATCGCAACGATTGCATCATTTGCCTGAATAATCGTATAAATGCTTCCAAATCCAAAATGAGTTTAAACAACTCAATTACTTCTTTTATTCGATTTAACTGGGTGTAAAATTGATACGCATACTCTTTTTCTAATAAACTAACTTCATCACTTACAGTTACAATCCCTATTATTTTTTGCAAATAATTGATTACATCTGCCGTTTCATCTACTTTCTGAAATACTATTGGAATCAATAATAAATCTGAATGTAACTGATCAGTCTTAATACGTGACCAATTTTTAGACTCTATATTTTCAATATTTTTTAAAGTTTCTTTTGGGATTTTCTGCTGAATAAGTGGGTGTTTAAAAATATAAATTGCATGTTTGGAATAAAATGTATTCTCTCCATTAGACTGTTTTTTAATATGCTGCTGCAAACCCAGTAAGTGTTCCACCAAACTATAAATTGGTGTATTTACCAATGGAAATCCCATGGTAACATTAATTTTATCGATAGAATCGGGTAATGAATTCAAAACAGGGAAAAGCAAATTTTCATCTGGGAGAACTATCACTGTCTTTTCAGGATTGAAATTTCCTTTTTCTTGAAACTCGTTAATGATATTCCCTAATAACTTGACCTGCCCTGCTTTTTGTGCTACAGCATTCAAATAAATAGGACGATCTCTACTATCCTCAATATTTATAGGGTACGGTTCTTCTAAACTTTTAGCGAATGTGCTTTTCGTTTTGTATGCTCTTAAAAAACTACCTGCCTCCTGCCTTTCATCCTCCATGTAATAAGCATCAACATCCCACTTTATTTCTGCACCACCTTCAATAAAATGAGTGATTATTTTTTCTTCAGTAACTGTAAGAGCATTAAACCCAGCAAAAACAACTTGTTTATTTTTATCAATTTTGGGTAAATTGTTTGCCACTTCTTTATATACCAATCCAGTATACCCAAGATTTTTATTTTTTAGATTGGTTGTGAAATCAGAATAAATATCATACAACTTTCCCCATATTAATTGAAAGTTCTTTTTTTCTTTAGAAGACTGTTCGGAAAACGTACTCCAAAATTCTAAAATGATTTTTCTTTGATCTTCTGTTAAATAATCAAAGTAATCATCCAATTCTTTTTGATTACTCAAATCAGTAAATAGGTACTTGGCATCGATCATGTACTTATCTATATCATCGAAATCACCCAAAAGCATCTCTCCCCAATAATAGAATCGATCAAAACTTTCTGTACTACCAATGTGCTTGCTATATGATTGATATAATTCTACAATAAGCGTGAACTTATCTGCCAATTCCAACCCACAAAATTGCCGAACAAAATCCTCTATACTCAATATTGAGGGAGACCAAATCGGTTTGTCAATATCTTCAGACAAATATTTTCGAAAAAAAAGACCTGCTCTTCGATTGGGAAATACCAAAGTTACCTCGTCCATACGATCAGCATATTGCAACTGAACTTGTTGAGCAATTTGTTTTAAAAATGGACGTTTATTTATTTCACTCATCACTTATTTAACAGCTATTACTTCCATCTTATCTATGTAAAGCAAATAACCCTTCACTTGTTTATATCCCATCTCAGATAATAATTGCACATAGTTCTTCACCTGATTACTATCCTCATCTCTTACCATACCTGTTTTGTAATCTACCACGACTGCATTTTCTTCATAAATCATTACTCTATCCATTCTGTTCATTTCGCCAGTCTTTGGAATTACAGGCACTTCAGTTTTTACCTTCCATTTTTTATCAAACCAACTCGAAACCTCTTCATTCTGAAACATTTTTGACACAGTATTCCTTAATTCCTCTTTATCGATTTTAGTTATAAGACCTTCAAACTTCATAGCATCTAAGGCTTTTGGCAACTGATCGATTGTAATAATTCTTGCCATCAACTCATGAATAAGATTACCATAATTTATACTTGACTGTTGCTGATCAGTTGTTGTATTAAAAAATGCTTGGGAGTTATATTTGATAGCCAACTTTTTTTGCCAAGGATTAGATATATATTGAAAAGTGGAATCCTTTTCCTGATATTTATTCGATATATCATCTACAGCTTTATCTTCAAATTGTCCGAAACGAAAAATATTATTTTCTTCATTCCAACTTCCTCCTAAATCATTATAGTTACTTTTTAACACCTCAAACATTAAGTCTGAAACACATTTAATGCTTTTCCCCTGCTCTTCACTAAATGTAAAAAGATAATCTTCTGCCCGAGTTAATGCTACATATAACAAATTAAAATTATCCATGTATGCTTGAAGCATTTCAGCATAATATTTCGTGTCAAATTCAGTATATTTTAATATAGAACCATAATTAACAGGCAAAAATGGAATAGTACTGAAAGGTTCTTTATCACTACTAATCCACATTCTATTTTCTTTAAAACTACTTGTTTCATGATCAATTTTCCAATTACAGAACGGTACAATTACTGCCTTAAATTGTAACCCTTTTGATTTATGGATAGTCATTACCCTAGCTGCATTAGTTCCCTCTGGCAGCTTTACAAATTGTTTATGATTATTCTCGTTCCACCATTGTAAAAAAGAAGTAATGTCGCCAATATGTTGCTTTCCATATTCTAACACTACGTCAATAAATGATTGAATGTAGGTGAATTCTCCCTCTTGATTATTTAACCCAAACATCCGAATTAGTACTTCCAGCAAATCAACTAGAGGGAGTTTTCTTAAACTTAATTGCTGCGAATAAAAATCCTTTGGTAGAAATTGTTCCAAGGAACTTGAATTGAAAATTTCATCAGGAATAATCATACCATGTGTATATTCCTGATAAGGGTACACTAAATTAGCCAGTGCTATTTGGTCGTTATTATTATTTAGATATTGTAATGCATGGATTAATAATTGTACAGAACGAGAAGATTCTAACATGAGAGATTCATTACTTACAATATTATATGAATATCCTTTTTTTGCCTTTTCAGAATTATTATAATCAATTAAATAGTCTGCAATTAATTTTTCATCTTTACTTCCACGTACCAAAAAGGCTACTTCACTTATTTTCACCCCTCTATCTTGCAAGTTTTCCATCAATAGAGGAATTCGTTCCAAAACGATTTCTTTCCATTTTTTTTCTTCGTCTTTATCTTCTTTCACAAAAGAAAAAGAAAGA
Source organism: Cyclobacteriaceae bacterium (assembly GCA_029882685.1). Taxonomy (GTDB): domain Bacteria; phylum Bacteroidota; class Bacteroidia; order Cytophagales; family Cyclobacteriaceae; genus JAOUKH01. The sequence goes on along the minus strand of JAOUKH010000015.1, from coordinate 12,444 downwards.
CATCCATCGAATTTTTCTTTTTTTGACGTTGGTTGTAATTGTGCAACATCAGCATAAGCCTTTTCAATCAACTTTGCTTGGCTTTCAATGCTTTCCCTCTCTTTTCCTTCTAACTCAATTTTATCCAAAAACAAATCCGACAAAACTTTAGCCCCTTGACTGAATAATGTATTGTTTACTGCAATTACCTGCCCAGCACTTCTATAATTATTATTTAACTGTTTTATTTCTGAGTATTCACTACCTATTTGTTCTTCCACCTTATTCTGTAACAATTGCCAATCACCCCCACGCCACCTATAAATAGATTGTTTTACATCTCCCACTAACAGGTTTTTATTACCTTCTGATAAACTGTTATAAATCAATGGAGAAAAATTTTGCCATTGAAACCCTGAAGTATCTTGGAACTCATCTATCAGGTAATTCCTATAGAAAGATCCTGTTTTTTCATATACAAATGGAGCATCGTTATCTTCCACAATTTTTTTCAGAAAACTGTTTGCATCAGAAATTAACATTATTCCTTCTCGTTCTTTGTAAACTTTCAATTTCGAAGTCACATCAAGCAAAACGCCAAAAGCATACATATTTTTTTGAGCCACCTGAGCTGTTGCATACTCTTTTAACCCATTGTTGATGAATTGTACAGTCTTATTAAAATGATCCATTAATTTATCCTCAACTACAGCTACAATTCGTTCTTTATTATCACTAGTTTTGGTATGCCAGGCTTCAATAGTGTCTAATGCTGGCAATTGGTAACTATTAAGCTGTAATTTTGAAACATCGTAGGGAGGTTCTATTATTTTATGAAAATACCCGGCAGGTCCTTGTATTTTTCTAGCAAAGTCACCTACATTAAGTTCATGCTCGTCCATAATATCAAAAGCCTCCTGTGCATACTTTTGTGCTGAGGATTGATAATCTGAAATAACCTTATTCAGCTGATTAAGAAATTTTTTGAAAAAATCTCTATTAGAAGCTATTTTAAACAACTCCTTCTCTTTTCCTTTATAGGCTTCACTAAATAACTCCTTCGCAAATCGTAATATATCTTTCTTTATGTCCCACGACTTACCCTCTTCTACTTTTTTTTCAGCAAAATTTACTAACCAATTTGTAAGTAAATCATCTTTCCCTATTTCTTCAAAAACATCATCAATAACTTTATCGAGTACATCATCTTGATCTAGTTCTAATTGAAACCCTCCATGCAATCCGACTTCTTTAGCAAAAGATCGAATTACTTTCTGAAAAAATGCATCAATAGTACTTATTGAAAATTGACTGTAATTATGAAGAATCATAGAAAGTACTTCCTTGCATTGGGTTTGAAAATCACCTTCATCCAAACCCAACTCACACATGAGTTCTTGCCCCATATCGTGGTATTCACCTTTAGAGAAGGTATTCAAGTATTCAACAATACGGCTCTTCATTTCAGCAGTAGCCTTATTTGTAAAAGTTACCGCCAAAATATGCTTAAAATAGGTGGGACGCTTTAATGCTAGCAGTATATATTCCTTGGCAAGTGTGTAGGTTTTTCCCGAACCTGCCGATGAACGGTATACAACAAAAGGTTTTTGATTCATTTACTACAATATGTAGAAGATTGACATAAGAACAAAGTTCTAGGCAAAAGCTTTTACTCAGCGCAAAATAAAAATCATGATGTTATTACTAGACCTGAAACTGAACCATTATTATAAATTTCGCTGTATCAGCTTAACATCAATAACTAATACTGCTCTTCTTTACTCGGGAAATCTTTTGATTTTACATCTTCAATATAATTACTTACAGCATCAGTGATAATGGTATCCAATTCTGCATAACGTCTTAAAAACCGTGGTTTAAATTCCTTAGTAATTCCTAACATATCTTGCATGACTAAAACCTGTCCATCCACTCCATTTCCAGCACCTATACCTATAATTGGAATAGTCACTTCTTTTGCTACTCTTTCGGCCAGCAAAGCTGGGATTTTTTCTAAAACTATAGCAAAACAACCACACTCCTCTAAACATTTTGCGTCTTCTATCAATTTAGCTGCCTCCTCTTCATCTTTAGCACGAACAGTGTAAGTACCAAACTTAAAAATAGATTGTGGAGTAAGTCCCAAGTGTCCCATTACAGGTACCCCTGCACTAAGTACACGAACAATAGATTCTTTGATTTCAGTACCACCTTCCATTTTAATAGCATGTCCACCCGATTCTTTCATGATTCGTATTGCTGAACGAAGAGCCTCTGAAGAATTTCCCTGATATGACCCAAAGGGCAAATCAACCACTACAAAAGCACGTTTTGTTGCCTTTACAACAGATGACGCATGGTAGATCATCTGATCCAAAGTAATGGGTAAAGTAGTCTCATTCCCTGCCATCACATTTGATGCCGAATCTCCTACTAACAAAACATCTATTCCTGCACTATCTAGTATTTTTGCCATAGAATAATCATATGCGGTGAGCATAGATATTTTTTCACCCCTATTCTTCATTTCTTGAAGTTGGTGAGTAGTGATTTTCTTTATATTAGGTTTATGTATTGACATACTACTTTATTTTTGTAAGTACTTTAATAAAAATAAAGATATTATTTTTATTTGTCTGAATAACTATTAGGAAGAACAACTGAGAAAGTAGACCCTTTATTTTTTTCAGTTTTAACTTCAATACTACCACTTAGTTTTTCAGCTACATTTTTAACTATATATAAGCCTAAACCAGAACCTTTACTCTCTTCATGTGCCTGGTAGAACATATCAAAAATTTTATTTATTTTATTTTTATCAATGCCCAAACCATTATCTTCAACTCGAAGTAACGCTTCCTTCTTATTTACTTCTACATCAATCTGAATAATCGATAAAGGTTTTTCTAAATCTCGATACTTTATAGCATTAAAAATAATATTATTTAATATAGCTCTTACTCTGGTAAGGTCAGAAACAAACGGAATGGGTTGTCTTACTCTCACATGAATATCTATTCGCTTCATGTTAATTCCAGAAAAATAACTATTTAAACTTTCACTTATTTCTACTAAAAAATTAATAGGAATGTATGGGTCGTTTACTCGATCGTTTCTTGAAATACTTAACAGATCACCAATAAAATCATCTAATCTTTTTACACTTTTTTCAATACGATATATACACTCTTCCTGTACAACTGCATCTGTTTCTTGTTTATATATATTGAGTAAACCAAGCATTGAACTTAGGGGTGATCTAAGATCATGTGAAGCATGATAAACAAAATTATCAAGTTCAAAATTTACTTTTTTTAATTCTAAAACGGCTTTTTTTCTATCTGTAATGTCAATTACGATCGACTCCATATAGCCCTCAGCATATAGTTTCGAACTAATTAAAACCCATATTGGCTTGCCATCTGCCCTTACTAATTCTACCTCAAAGTGTTCAATTTTTCCTTCTTTTAGCAAAATTTCAATAAACTTCTCCTTGTCTTTAGGGTTTTTATAATATTCTGAGCAGATTATACCTTTATAGTTAGAATTTTGCACTCCAACTATCTCCCAAATTTTACAATTAGACTCCAGTACCTTCTCTTCTTTGAGGTCAAAACGACACATTCCTACTAATGAATTTTGAAAAAGTGATTTATATTTCTTCTCACTCTCTTTTAAAGCATCTTCCGCTTCCTTCATTTCAGTTATATCAGTATGAGAGCCTGATAACCTTATCACTTTGCCCGCTTTATTCTTAATATTCTTTGCACGAGATCTTATCCAACGGTAAGTCCCATTCTTGTGTAATAGCCTGAACTTTTCATCGAAACTAGAAAACTTCCCTTCTTTAAAATCATCAAATTTTTTTACAGAATACTTCTTGTCTTCAGGGTGTAAAAGTTTGCCCCACAATCCATCAAGTTCTAGTTCTTCATCTATATCATATCCCAACATAGTTTTCCATGGAACCGATATGAAATTTGTATTGGTAATCAAATCAAAATCCCATAATCCATCATTTGCACTATCTGCTGATGTCTTATAACGATTTAGCTCATTTTTCAGTAACTTAATCTCTTCTTTATAAGCTTCGAACTGTTGCTGATACTTTTCATGCTCTACTTTATCAAATGATAGCTCCATAAATAATACCTAAATATAATAAACTAATGGAAATTATGACAAGTTGAAAAATACTTGATCAAACCTTTATACAAGAAAAACATTTACATTATTATTTATTATTTCTACTTCTACATGATTATTTATTGTTGTGGATAATTCATACCCTGTATAAGTACAAGATATCGGAAATACAGTATGACTCCTGTTTACCAATGAAGTAGTTTCTATTTTTTTTACTTTTAGACTTAAAAATGGTTTTAGACTATACGCCATTGTTCTACCAGTATTCAATACATCATCAACCATAATAACAACCTTATCGTATAGCAACTCTTCTACTTTCTTATCTAATTTTATATCACTTTGTGTTGGTAGTTCTTTATCTAAATCTATTCTAAGTAACAATATTGAAAATTTAGATATTTTTTCCAGTTCAACTTTCAACAACTCTGCTACTTTATATCCTAATTGCCAAACTCCAGCCAAAACTAATTCCTTTTCATTATAGTTGTTTTCCAATATCTGAAAAGCTATTCTTTTAATTTTCTGTCTTACTTGACCGTCATTCAATATTAAGTCTTTTTGATTATTCATCATTTTTCTCCATCTGGAATAGGTATTACTTTACTATCTTTATACGTAGACATTGCTATCATTGATTGCAGATTATCTACACCATCTATATCACTTACTTTTTCCAACATTAACTGCTGATACGCTTGTATATCCTTACATACAATTTTTAATATAAAATCTCCTGCTCCTGTAATATGGTGACATTCAATTATCTCATCTATTAGATTTACACATTTCACAAAATGTTCCAAATGTTTTTTGTTATGCGACTTTAATGTCACCAATACAAAAGTAGATACTCCTATGCCTATCCTCTGATGATTCAGTTTTGCATGATAACTGGTAATTATTTCATTTCGCTCCATTTTCTTCACCCTCTCTAAGGTAGGAGCAGGTGACAAGCCTACTTCTACAGCAAGTTGTGCATTAGTAATTTTTCCATTTGATTGCAGAATTTCTAATATTCTACGATCAATTGCATCAAGTTTTTGGAGATATGACATAATATAATAGTCAAATAATTTTGGCACGAATATAATAACTAATGTTTTAGCTAACTACATTCAATAGCGAATATAGGTTTAATGAAGAAGATATTTCATACTTCAGCGATTGATTAATATATTTATTAATAAAAATTTCTAGGTTTGCAAAAAACCTAACAGTATTACTATGAAACTATTTCAATATTCAACAATAATAACCTTAATATTTGTTTTCTCTAATATATGTATTAGTCAAAAAAAAGTTGTTGTACTTCCTGATGACTTGACTACTGAAAAAATTATTTTTCTTAAGTATGAACAGATTGAAAACGATGTGCGCATGCCTTATGCACAACGAAAACGCATCAGCCACAGAAACTTAATTTCTAAACAAGCCAATAAAGAATTGGAACTTGAGGCTACATATTATCCTTTTCAATACATCATTTCAAATAGATCAGATTACTTTAAATTTATCAATAACGGTTATAAATATGTGTTAGAAAATGATATGATGAATTCTTATAATAATGGAGAAAGTATTGAACCTGGAAAGCATAAACTATTTTCCTCTACAATGTATATAAAAGACCTTACAACGGGTAAGCGCTATGATCTTTTTTCTATAACACAAGATGAAGTTTACGAGTATGCATCTATTATAAAGAAGTTAAATAAAATTATTAAAAAGAATACAGTTAATTAATCCTGTAATATTATAACTTCTTCATTTAATGGAGCAATATTAACCTCATGTGTTTCATGATGAGAACAGTATGAACATTTGAAAAATTTCTTTCCTAATCCAGCTTTTGATTGAGTAGGAGCTAACACTTCCTCCTCTTTATACTCTTTCAATGTTCTGAAATTACAACTAGGGCAAAGTTTTGCATGTTGGTGTCCATCATATCGTTCTATAAATTTATGTCCTGATTCTTCATCTAACCAAACATCATATTCATATTTTAGTGATTCCTCATGCTCAATCATTTCGTCTGTCAAATGAATATCTTCTTCATCTTCTGTAAGTAATTTCATTACATTGCCAGTTTCAGGAGATACTCTTGGTTTAAATCTTAATTTCATTAATTTTTCTTCCAAAATAGATGGGTAATAAAATTTAAGATACGCATATAATGCATACCCAAAAGCCACACCAATTATTGATGAAATAAATAAACCTACTGCCAACTCAAATATTCCTCCACGACTAAAAAAATTAACCATTGCGCTATTCAAATAAAGGCTAACCGCTATAATTAATGATAAATTACCTACTAATAGATATTTTGCCTCATTTCTATTGAGGTAGTCATATTTTTTAGCATAACCTTTAGTAGTCGAAAATCTCACATAGTGAATAACTAGAACTATAAAACCAAATGCAATTAACACATTAGCAGTTAGAGTAGCATAATAAGGCCATACATCCAATAAAGAACTCTGATTTTCCATTTTTATATTGATTATTAGTTTATGTCATTTAAAATAGATAAATCTATTTTTTTTAATACTGATTAGTTTTTCAACATTTATAAATTCAATTTAGTGTTTTTCTTTTAAAATTCATTCTAAATGAAAAAAATTGATGCTCTTTCAAAACAACTATTTTATTTATCTCTATAATTTAGCAGTTATTTTCACACCAAAAAACAAACTATACAACTATTACTGATAAATATTATCCTTTTAATCAAATGTTTTACCCATTATAAATATAATTCCATTACATTGTTATTGTTTTTCATCATTGAGTAATTTTAATAATAAAAAAAGTAGTGCCAATTCATTACGTATTAGTAGATTCGAAATCTTAAGTACAATAATTTATGTTTTCAAAATCTTGTCAATACGCTATTCAAGCAATTCTATACATCGGTCTTAAGGGTGGAAACAAAACTCCAGTAAGTATTAAATCCATTTGCAACGATCAAAATATTCCTAATCACTTTTTAGCAAAAATCCTTCAATTACTAGTTAAACAAAAAATATTATCTTCAGTAAAAGGTCCAAATGGTGGTTTTATACTCAATAAACCTATTAGAAATTTTAAGTTAATTGAAGTGGTGGAATTTATTGATGGTTCTGAAATATTTAACCAATGTGGTATTGGATTCAAGCGTTGCTCTGATGACACTCCATGCCCTGTTCATGATACTTTCAGGCAGGTTAAAAATAAAATTAAAGAAATATTAACACAAAAATCATTAAAACAACTTTGTGATGAAATAAATGAAGGTAAAACTAATTTAATTCTATATTCTAAAAGTTAAATAAGCTATCCACATTTTGAGTGTCCGCAATTTTTACAATTAAGGCAACCTTCCTCATATACTAAAGATTCCTCATTACAATCAGGGCATTTCTTATTTTTTGGTGTTGTGCCATCTGGTATATACTTTGATAAAACTCTTACTACTCCATTTTTCCAAGTATTTAGTGACTCATCATTTAAATGCAAATTATTTATTAGATGTACAATTTTATCTATGGACACATCATGACGTAGCATAGCAGATATCATTTTAGCATAATTCCAGTATTCTTTATCAAATGCCCTTGACAAGCCTCCTATTGTTATTTCATAACCGTCATTATCACAAAATTGTAAATCGTATTGATTCCTACCGTTTACGTTATGCTTTATCACTTTTCCATTTTTAACATAATTAGGCAACAAAAAGGAATCTTCTGCTTTCCCTGTAAAAATTTCATAGGGTCTGTTTTTCATTTTCCCTATTACAGCTAACCATTTTTCATGATTATTATTAAAACGCATAATATCAACTTCTAAAATTTTAGGCCTTTTTATACTAAACGTATTTTTATGTTCTTTTTTTTCTTCATTTACTAATATACCATCTCTTGAACCATCTCTATAAACAGTTATCCCTTTACAACCACTTTCCCATGCTTTAAAATATATTTCGCCTATTAACTCTTTTTTAGTGTTATTAGGAAGATTTACCGTCACACTTATGGAGTGATCCACCCATTTCTGAATGGCTCCTTGCATTTTTACTTTACTAATCCAATCTACGTCATTCGCAGTAGCTCTATGATAAGGCGAAAGTGCAATTATCTCTTGAAGTTCTTTATCGGGAATAGTCTTAATTTTATCAATATCATATTGATTTGTTTTTAACCAAGTTTCAAAATGATGATGAAACACATTATACTCTTTCCATGCATCTCCTGACTTATCAATAAAAGAAGGTGTTGATTTTTTATCTTCGGGATTAATTTTTACTCGTCTTTTATAATTTATGCTAAAAACAGGTTCAATTCCACTTGTAGTTTGAGTCATCATACTAGTAGTTCCTGTTGGCGCTATTGTAAGCATAGAAATATTTCTACGTCCATATTTTTTCATTTCTTTAAATAATGATGGGCTTTCATTAGTTATCCGTTTCATGAAGCCGCTATTCTTTTCCTTTTCCCAATTAAATAAGGGAAATGCTCCACGCTCTTTAGCCAACTCTACAGAACCTTTATATACTTCAATAGCTAATGTTTTATGTACTTTAACTGCATGCTCTATAGCTTCATTAGAGCCATATCGTAATCCCATAGCAGCCAACATATCACCTTCTGCCGTTATTCCTATCCCTTGTCTTCTTCCATCTATGCACTTTTGCTTAATTTTATTCCACAGTTTATACTCTGTTCTTTTAATTTCATAGGGTTCAGGATCTTTATCTATTTTCTCAAGAATTCTATCAATTTTCTCAATTTCCAGGTCAACAATATCATCCATAATACGCTGAGCGTATTTTGCATGTTTTCGGAATTTATCAAAATTAAATGCTGCTTTTTGCGTGAAGGGCTGTTCCACATAACTATATAAGTTTATAGCCAATAAACGGCAACTATCATAAGGGCACAATGGAATTTCACCACATGGATTTGTAGATACAGTTTTGAATCCCTGATCAGCATAAGAATCAGCCACTGATTCATTAATTATTGTATCCCAAAAAAGCAATCCAGGTTCTGCTGATTGCCACGCATTATGAACAATATTACTCCAAAGTTTATGAGCATCTATATTGTCTTTTATCAATGGGTGGGATGAATCAACTGGAAACTGAATCTGAAATTCTTTCTTCTCTTTTACTGCCTTCATAAAATCATCCGTGATTTTTACCGAAACATTTGCTCCTGTTATTTTAGTGGAATCTTTTTTGGCATCAATAAATTTTTCAATATCTGGGTGCTTAACGTTTAAGCTAAGCATTAAGGCTCCTCTTCTTCCTCCTTGAGCTACTTCGCGTGTGGAATTAGAATAACGTTCCATGAATGGAAGAATACCTGTAGCTGTTAGTGCACTATTTTGCACTTGTGTGCCCGTAGGTCTAACACCTGACAAATCATGTCCTACTCCCCCTCTTCTCTTCATCAATTGAACTTGTTCCTCATCAGTTTTCATTACCGCTCCATAAGAATCTGCATCCCCTTCATGACCTACCACAAAACAATTTGATAAAGATGCATATTGAAAATTATTGCCAATCCCAGTCATAGGTCCTCCTTGTGGAACAAGGTATTTAAACTTGTCTAGTAAGTTGAAAATATGATCCTCTTGTAAAGGATTGGGGTACTTACTTTCTACACGGGCTATTTCAGCACTTAATCTCAAATGCATATCCTTTGGAGACAACTCGTAAACTGAGCCAAGTGTATCCTTTAGTGAATATTTGTCCAACCATACTTTTGCTGCTAATTCATCGCCTTTAAAATATTTAGTAGCACACTGCAATGCTTCCTCCTTACTTACAACCTTTTGTTTTTGGCTTGATTTACTTAATTGTGGTTGAATAAGTTTATTAAGTAATTTTTTCCTAGAAACAGGGTTTGTATTTGGCTTACTTAATTGTTTAGGCTTAGTTTCTTCAACATTTTCAAAAGGAATTTCTAAAAGAGTAGTTACCATAATTGTAGTCTAAAAAATGAATACTATAATAAGTATTTAAGACCTTTTTATCTATTATTATTTTGATAATTTATCCACATCAATAAACCTAATATTTAATTATATACACCTAACTATCAGTATTATAAATATTTATAGGTTTAGCATTTACAATAACTAAATACTGGACTAATCACAATAAAAACAAAATTTCAATGCAAGCTTTCAGTACAAAACAAACTTATTTTAAGTTATTACAGATTGTGCATTCTATAACATAACTTTGTAAACTAATAGTTAATAAAATGAAAAGAGTAGTTGTAGGTTTATCAGGAGGTGTTGATTCTAGTGTATCTGCATACTTGTTGAAAAAACAAGGTTATGAAGTTATTGGTATGTTTATGAAAAACTGGCATGATGACTCGGTAACTATTAGCGATGAATGTCCTTGGCTAGAAGACAGCAATGATGCCATGATTGTAGCTGAAAAATTGGAAATTCCGTTTCAGGCTATCGACTTAAGCAAAGAATATAAAACTCGTATAGTTGACTATATGTTTGATGAATATCAGCGAGGAAGAACTCCAAATCCTGATGTTCTTTGCAATAGAGAAATAAAATTTGATGTGTTTTTAAAGGCTGCCTTACGATTAAACGCTGACTACGTAGCTACAGGTCATTATTGCCAGAAAGAAGAAATTAGTAAAAATGGGGAAAGTATATATCGTTTACTTGCAGGTAAAGATAATAATAAAGATCAAAGTTATTTCTTATGTCAGCTTACACAAGCTCAATTAAGTAAGGCTTTATTCCCAATAGGGCATTTAACTAAATCTGAAGTACGAGAAATTGCTAAAAAAGCAAACTTAATTACAGCAGAGAAAAAAGATTCTCAAGGGCTATGTTTTATAGGCAAAGTACGACTGCCTGATTTTCTTCAACAAAAACTTCTTCCTAAAAAAGGGCAAGTAATTGAAATACCTAACAGTGCAGACATTTATAATAACAACCCTATCAATTTTGAAATAAACGGAACTGATACGATTACACTTAAAGCAGTTACTTCATCTTTAACCTACTCAGCAAATGATGGGGAAGTAGTAGGCGAACATAATGGTGCTCATTTTTATACTATTGGCCAGCGTAAAGGACTAAATATTGGTGGCAAACCACTTCCTCTATTTATTATTGATACGGATACAAATGACAATATTATATACACTGGTCAGGGAGAAAATCATCCAGGTTTATTAAGGAAAGGGTTATTTGTAGCAAAAGATGATATTCATTGGGTGCGGGATGATCTTTCATTAAAAGTTGGTGAAAAAACACATTACCTTTCAAGAATCAGATATCGACAGAAATTAGATAATGCCATACTTCACATGCGTGAAGAAGGTCTTTATATTATTTTTGACACTCCTCAAAAAGCCATTGCAGCAGGTCAGTTTGTAGCTTGGTACGATGGCGAAGAATTAATTGGTTCGGGAGTTATTGGGTAGATAATTTATTCATTTAAATACTTCACCATCAACATAGCTGTCTTATTAGAAACACTTTCTTTACCCAAAATATTGAACAAATCATCATAGTCTTCGAGTATTTGTTTTCTTTTATTACCCTGAGTAATGGCTATAAGTTCTGTAGAAATATTATCCTCTGTCATGTTTTCTTGTATATATTCTTTTACAACTTCTCTATCTACAATCAGGTTTACTAATGATATATATTTCAGTTTCACCAATAACTTTGCAATAAACATAGTAATTGGACTTGATCGATAAGGTACTACTTGGGGTACTTTCCATAGTGCCGTTTCTAGTGTTGCTGTACCAGAAGTAACTACTGCAGATGTAGAATGTGCCAATAGATTATAAGTGTCTTCATAAACTAATTTAACATTTGGCTCTTTACAAATTAAACCATACAGTGACTTGTCAAAATTTCGAATAGCAGCTACTGCAAATTGATATTCAGGAAATCGTTTTACCACTTTACGCATGACAGGAAGCATATTATTTAATTCTTGCTTTCTACTTCCAGGAAGAAGAGCTATGATCTTTCTATCAGCTTCTAACTCCCATTTCACTTTAAAATTTTTATCAACAACATGTGATTTTACTGCATCCATTACTGGGTTACCTACGTAATCCACTTCCCAATCATATTTTTTAAAAAAATTCTTTTCGAAAGGTAATATGCAAAACAATCGATCCACATTTTCCTTTAGTTTCAAAGCTCTTGATTGATTCCATGCCCAAACCTTTGGAGAAATATAATAAAACACCTTGATGTTATTTTGCTTACAAAATTTAGCAATTCGCATATTAAAACCACCAAAATCAACTAAAATAACCACGTCAGGAT
>JAOUKH010000164.1 GCA_029882685.1 Cyclobacteriaceae bacterium | reverse complement strand
CTATTAAGCTACTTTCTATGCTGCCCAAAAATGGAAATTGATAAGCTATTTCATTTCCAGCACTGTTTACACCAGCACCTTTTTCAGCTGTACCATCATCATATGCATAATAATCTTTTAAATAATAGGTTGTAGTAATTGTATCATTAATGAAAAAATCTAATGGTTTGAAGGGGTCGTATTCAGGCGATATTTTATCTCCAGAATCGATATAAAGCTTTATATCAATTCTGGCAGATTCTGCTGTAATTGGTAAAGGTGAAAAATCATGAAAACCTTTGTTCCAAACTGTCTTGAATCCAGGAGAAAAAATTTGGCTAATTTCAGGTATTGTTTCATCAAGAGCAATAAAGTTAAATCTATTTTGTAATGAAGAATCAAAGTAACTGACTGTAGATTCGAGTTGTGCTGTGACGACAGCACCATCTAGTGGATTAACTTTATGTTCCAAATTATAGACTGAAATTTCAACAGTAGTATCAAGTGTTATTTTAGAATTACTGAAAAAATGTGTAATAGGAATAGAAGTAAAATTTTTAAATGGAGAAGTAATAGGTTGGTTTATAGATCGATCAGGATATGAGATATCCGTATTGTTTCGCCCTTTATTTAAGTACACATAATCAATATTCCAGGTGTCAAAGGAGCCAGTTTTTCTACCAGTTGAAATTATTCTGAACTGAAATTGGTTGTGAAAATATTCTTCTCCTGTAACTTGTTGTATAACCTGATGAAATGCAGTATCAGTAACATTTGCACCATTGATGATGTTAGGAGCTATTACTGTTTTCCAAGTAGTATCAGTAGCAGAAATAGATAAAAATTCAACCCTTAGCCCATCTTCATTATCAGGTAATTCCCCATTACCTTGTTTTTGGTAAAAAAAACTAAGGTAAACGGTACTTTTTTCAGTGGCGGTAAGCGTACTCAAATCAATTGGTAAGGAGGTGAGAGAGTCAGTGTTTCCTGATTCAAAATCTCCGAAATTGGTGCTGTATGGCGCTCCATTTAGCTTAATTCCATCAAATGTTGCAACCTTATATGTGGGAGGGTTAATTCCATTTCCAGCTGATATTGTTACATTATTACTATTTTCCCAAAGAGAATCACTCGGAATGGTATTACTCCAACTAAAATCATCCCAAAAAGGAAGAACTAGAGGAATTGCACCTTCAGTTCTAGCTGTCTGTTTCTGAAGTTTAGTTTTAGTTGAAGTGCTTTTATCAATATCAATAGTAAATACTTGAGCTTGTGACAGAGCAATTTCTATAAATAAAAAGACAAGAAGGAATACTCTATATAAATTAGTTTTCACTAGATAAATTTTCTTTTATTTGGAATTGTCTTTCGTACATTTCAAATTTTGTAGAATCGTACTCAGGTACTACCCATAAATCAACGTTATTTCCAACTCGAATATTGCTATTTGGAGCAGGAAATTGTTTGTATATAAAGCCAGGAGCATCAACAGAATCGCCTAAATTATTAATATTTCTAACCACAAGTCCAATACCCATTAAGTAATATCGTGCTTCATCAAAAGCCATACCGCTTAATTTACTGTATGATTTAGTTAGGTCTCTATTGCCATAACCATTTCCTAAGCCCAATTCTATTGTAGATCCTTTTGGTATTTCTGTACCAGCTTCAATTTCTTCCCCATTGTATTTCATGATTATAACAGCGTTAAATGCTATGTTGGGAACGTAATAAGTTTTTCCTAAATTAAGTTCGTTACTTTTTAGTACTACTTGAGCATTTTTTAATGGCCTATCTATGAGATCAGGTACAGGTACTGTAGGAGGATTGACTCGGTTTAGAGTAATAATAATTTTTCTATTTTCTTTCACCTTTGAACCAGGTTTTGGAAATTGTTTTAGTACTGCTAATGAAGGGTATTTATTTGAAAAGGAAGAATCACCTACTTCAAATCGCAGTCCTCTTTTAATCACATATTCATCCAATTGATCAATGGATAAACCTTGGATGTCAGGTACAGTGACAGTTTCTCCATGATTTGTGGTACTAGGTAGAAACACAAAAAAGAAAAATAGAATCATACCTACAGAGATTGAAATCACTATAGTTATGTGAAGGAGCATGTCCTTTAATTTACTTTTTCTAGCCATAATTTTCTGTTAACTTCTGAAAAACATTTAATCCCTAACTAAGAAATGTATGATCGGTTAATTTCTTTTGTTTTCTTATCTCTATCTAGAGCAAGGTTTATTATTTTTGAAATTAAACTTTTATATTTAATTCCGTGCTGTTCCCACAAAGTAGGAAACATACTAATATTAGTAAAGCCAGGGATAGTGTTAATTTCATTGATAAATATTTTCCCAGTGGCAGTTAAAAACAAATCTACACGAGCAAAATCTTCACATTTAAGTGTTTTGTAACTTTTAATGCATAGTTTTTTCATTTGCTCAGCTATATCATCATCTATTTTAGCAGGAATTTGTATATCAACGGCATTCTTATCCTCATATTTTGCTTCATAGGTATAAAAATCGTAATTATCACTAATAATAATTTCTCCAGGATTTGATGCTTTAGCATGTGAATTACCTAGTATTGCACATTCTAATTCTCGACCGACTATAAATTCTTCTAACAGGACTGTGGTATCGAATTGAAAAGTATGATTAAGAGCGGAAACATACTCATTTTCGTTTGTTACTTTATTTATTCCTACACTTGAGCCTAAATTAGCTGGTTTAACCATAAATGGTAATCCGATTTTTTCCACTACATTATTATAATCAATTGTATTTCGCTCTTCAATAGTGAATGAGATGTACTTGGAAACAGGTATACCTGCTTGAAAAAGGAGTTGTTTAGCAATGAGTTTATCCATTGATATTGATGAGCCTAATACTCCCGATCCTGCAAATGGAATATTCATGGCTTTTAACAAACCCTGAATGCTGCCATCTTCACCATCAGTGCCATGCAATACAGGAAATGCCACATCAATTTCATAAGTATTTTTTTTTGAATCAATAAATTTTGGAGAGGAAGCATCAAGCGACAATCGAAGTGGACTTCCTTGGTTAAAGTCTGAGTCAATACTATTCATTAAATACCACTTACCCAATCTATCTATGCCAATAATAGTTACGATAAATTTATTTTTATCAATATTCTCATAAACGTTTTTTGCAGATAGAACAGATATTTGGTGTTCTACTGAACGTCCTCCATAAAGTAAACCTATATTTAGTTTTTCACTCATTTATTAACTGATATTATAACTTAAATGTTGTTCACAAATATAGAAAAAACAATAAATGGAGATTGTGTTTGTCTATTTTATCACTACAATTCTTTCAGAGTACTGGAAACTAGTACCTATTACTCTAATTATGACCATTCCTGAAGGTAAATCACCTAAAGGAAATTGGTAATGTTGATTTAATGCGTTAGATATATGATTCTTGTAAAGAAGTTGTCCAGTTTGGTTGTATAACGTTATTGTTACAGGTTGCCTTTGTTCTAGCTCAAAATATATGTTAAGATTGTCAACGCTAGGTTTTATAGGGTTTGGGCCAATAACAACAGATTCATTTCTGGTTAATGTGTCTGGATTTGCCTCAACATAAAATTCTACATTATCGATATAAAGCGCATTACCGTTTTGATTGTTAAATACAAATGCTACCCTTACTGCTTCGTTTTGAGCATAATCAGTGAGGTCAAGATACTCTGTCCTCCAGTCTGCTGAATTGATGGGAAGCCATGCATCTTTTTGTATTGCAGTAGTGGCAAGTGCTTCACCTTTTCTGGAAAATAAAGTAGGAGTATAGGATAGACCATTATCTTTTGATACAAGAATCTTAAATTGATCAGACGTACCACTTGTAGCAAGTGAATATGATAAGTCGAAAAACACACTAGCTTCTTCATAATCTGAAAAATCTAAAGCAGGAGTAACTAACCATTCTTCTGTATTTTTATGAATATGTGCAGAACCATTAATCATCATGGTAGTATTATCACCTATCATAAAAGGATTCCAAACCACTTCATTGGGGTATTGCGAATTAGTTATAAAAGTAACTTCTTTTTCAAAAGGCTCTTGAATGGGAATAGTATTGCTTGATTTATCAACAGTATAATAGTATGTTAAGGCATTGTTAGATAATTGAACTTCAACTTCACCATTTGGGTTAGCTAATTCTATTTTAATAGAGTTTAAGCCTTCATTCCCAACAATATTACCATGTGTAATAGTGTAAACCTGACCTGAATTAATAGCCAATCCAGTTGCTGAAAAAAATTGTTTATTTCCGTTATTGTGCGTAATGAAGTAATCAAAAGAATTAATTACTGATGAGCCAAAATTTACAATATCAAAGGTCAATTCATGATTTTCAAAACCCAATACTGGCGATGGGCTAAGTACAGCTTTCATTCCAATGTCAGTAAATTCGCTTGTAATAAGACTTATGTTATCTAGAAAAATATTATTGCCAAAACCATTTACACCAATAATTCCAATCTGAATTTTTTCACCTAAGTAATCAGTAAGATCGAGGGATTCTGTTCTCCAATCATTTTCAGAAGTTGGGAAAAATTCACTGGTTTTACTTCCTACAGTTGCTAACCCACTACCCGATTTAGTATATAATGTATTAGCATCTATAAATGAATTACCACAGTCTGTAGACACCACTACTTTTAGTTCATCAGGAAACCCTGTGTAATTAGCATGTGCTACATCAAACAATAGCAGAGCGAAATTGGTTTGAGATAAATCAATAATTGGAGAAATTAGATAAGTTTTTTCATTCTGTACTTCGTAGTTGTAACAATTTAATAGAAGGCTGGAATCTCCAATAGGCTTATTTGATAATTGAACCATTTCCCATAAAAAATTTCCGCTAGAATTTTCAAACCTCCAATCAATAGGTGTAGAATTAAAAGTTTCCAAAAGTGGTAAAGTAGTTTCTGGAGGAATAAGTAATGACATAGACTTTGTGTTGTTTTCAGAACTTCCATCGGCAACATTGTTAGTAGTGGTTATTTGAAACATTAATTCTTGTTCACTTGTTGTATTGAGTACAACAGGAGAGAGGCTTACATTAATGATATCCAAATAGTTTAGGTTAAAATTAAAGCTTGTAGTTTGTACAACAATACTGTTTAGCAATACTTCGATAGTAACTTGTGTCGCATTGTTTGCTCCATAATTACGTAGCTCAAGTTGGGGGGTGATTTGATTGTCACAAACAAAAGTTAGTGGTGATAATATACTTCTAATTCCTAAATCATTATCAACAACAATTGGGTTTAAGCCTCCTTTGGATGTAGTAAGACTAAGCCTTCTGGGGCTATTTTCCAGAACCGTTTTCATCCTGCTTTTTTGGTCTAATGTAAACAGGTTCATACATATATCATCAGTGTAGTCCATGAAATTCTGAAACATGTCTGGTAAATCTCCTACACCCTGATTACAACTGTTTGGACCAGGAAATGTACAGTCGGAAAGTCCACCGTTATCACTAATAGCACTAGGTGTGTCTGCGCAAAAATCGTCAACAGAGCAGCCACCATCACCCCAAATATGACGTAATCCTAGAAAATGACCTACTTCATGAGATGCTGTTCTTCCCAATGCATATCTATTTTTTAATATTGCAGGAGGATACTTATCCTTAGAACCGAAGGCTTCAAAGTCAACTACAACCCCATCAGTTAGACTGCTATTTGAAGAGTCTTCTAGACCTACTAAATCAGATACAGGATATTGAGCATAGCCTAATAGACCATTAGAGACTTGTGTAACCCAAATGTTTAAATAGTCTTCTGCAGGCCAATAACTTTGGGCTTTAAGTTCAATATCATCACTCATCGACCATGTTGTTTTCGATCCTTGAACACGAATAATACCATTGGTAGATAACCCTTCTGGATTTCGTTTAGCCATAATAAATTCCACCTCAATATCAGCAGCTACAGAAGTAAATACTGAGGGAGTATTTATTTTATCCGCATTAGTTCGTCTAAAATCTTCATTTAACACATCAATTTGTGATATAATTTGAGCGTCAGGAATGTTCAACCCCGTACCAATTGGCTCGCCATTATGAATTACATGAACAACAACAGGAATTGTAATTACCGCTTCAGTACGTTCTTGCCTATAGTAATTCTTGCTATTTATTTTCTTTTGAGAAATTTTATTTTTTAGCCACTCTTCAAAATATTTTTTTGATTCGGGATGTTTTAGTTGCAAATGTTTTTGCTGTTCATATTCTACAGTTCCGCATCTATCCTGACCATAAATGGTAGTAAAAGGAAGCAATAATATTAATAATAGAGGTAGGGCTGTTATAAATTTCATAAAAATTCAACAATTTCCAATTCCGACTTATATAGTTAATAGCCGAACATGCTAGTTTGGTAACTTTGCATTTGGATTCTTAGTAGAAGTAATATTGATAGCTTCTACTTCTTTAAGTTCTGGCAAGTCACGTTTAATTGTTTCTTCAATACCAGCTTTCATAGTCATGGTTGACATTGGACAATTACCGCAAGCCCCTAGAAGCTCTAGCCGTAAAACCATGTCAGTAGTTATTTCTAATACTTTAACATTTCCCCCATCTGCCTCAAGATAGGGGCGTATTTTATCTAGAGATTTTTCGATTCGTTCTAATAAATCATTACCATTTAACGTGTCTGTATTCATAAATTATGCACTTACTTCTACTTTTTTCGTTTGTTCGAAATTAGCATTTCGTATAGCTATATTTTGTGCCACTATTTTAGCTAAGTCTACAAAAGCTCTAGCAGTGATATTATCTTTTAATGCAGCAGGATATCCATTGTCTCCGCTTTCTCTAATTCCTTCAACTATTGGTATCTGACCAAGTAATTGAACATCATGCTTTTCTGCCAATTTTTTTCCACCATCTTTACCGAAGATGTAATATTTGTTTTCTGGCAACTCTTCAGGTGTAAAATAGGCCATATTTTCAACAATACCTAATACTGGAACATTGATTTGTGGCTGTTTAAACATAGCTAAACCTTTTGTAGCGTCTGCTAATGCTACTTTTTGAGGTGTAGTTACCACAATAGCTCCAGTCACAGGAACTGTTTGTACCATGGTTAAATGAATATCACTTGTTCCTGGAGGTAAATCGATAAGTAAATAATCTAGTTCTCCCCAATCAGTGTCAGTAAGAAATTGTTTTAAGGCAGAACTTGCCATTGGCCCTCTCCACACAACAGCATTATCAGCTTTAGTTAAAAGACCAATGGAAATAAGTTTTACACCATATTGCTCCAAAGGAACAATATAATTTTTGTCGCCTACTTTTTTTACACCTGGTTGTTCATTTTCACAATTGAACATAGTGGGGATAGAAGGACCAAAAATATCAGCATCTATTAAGCCTACTTTTGCCCCTGTTTTAGCTAATGCTACAGCCAAATTTGAGCTTATTGTTGATTTGCCAACCCCTCCTTTACCTGAAGATATAGCAATAATATTTTTCACACCAGGCAGAATTGGCCCATCATCTCTTACTGACGTAACATCAGAAGACATGTTAACAGTCACTTTAATAGTTGTGTCAACAAGATTATGGATAGCATCTTCACAACTTTTTCGTATAAGCTCTTTTAATGGACAAGCAGGTGTTGTAAGAATAACTGTGAAACTAGTCGTGTTTTCAGATACTTCTACGTCCGAAATCATTTTCAACGTTACTAAATCTTGTTTTAGATCAGGTTCTTCAACTGTTGAAAGGGCTTTTAATATATCTTCTTTAGTAAATGTCATTTTTATAAAAATAATGTGTTATGCAACAAAAGTAGTGAATAAACCTAAATGGTATCAACCATTTTCATGTTTTAACTGTCCAAGAAGATAAAGTTATGAATTACATAATATTTTGGAGTGAAATACTTCTTTAATAAGTTATCTTTGAAATTGAAATTCATAGAGTATTGATCGACAATAAAACCATAGAGGAAGTAAAGCAACGGGCTGATATAGTCGAGGTAATTAGTGATTTTGTACAGCTTAAGAAGGCAGGTGCTAATTATAAAGCATTAAGCCCTTTTGTTGACGAAAAAACGCCTTCATTTTTTGTGTCTCCATCAAAAGAAATTTATAAATGTTTTAGTTCAGGAAAAGGAGGAGATGCCATTTCTTTTGTGATGGAATATGATGGGTTGAGCTATTT
>JAOUKH010000014.1 GCA_029882685.1 Cyclobacteriaceae bacterium | reverse complement strand
TAGCAGAACTCACACAACCTGTTAATTCATTAGTTACCCGAACTGTATAAGTGCTACCTCCAGTTAAGTTATTTATTGCCGTCCCATTAGCAAATTCTACAGCTGTTGTATCTGTACCTGTATACCATTGATATTTATACGTTTCTGTACCTGTTTGTACTACAAATGCTTCCAACGTACCATTACCTGTACCGTCACATCGAGTATCTGGTGTCTCAACTGGGAATGTAATTGCTGGTAAAGTAATATTTGGTAATACAGCAATATTTACTATAGCCGAAGTACAGCCCAAATCATTGGTTACACTTAATGAATAAATACCATCCTGTAGTCCAGACAATGAAGTTGAAGCAGTCTGACCACTTAAATCAGTACCATGAGTTACATCCGTCCAATTGTATGTCCATGAAGAACCATTGGCATCGGTTAACGATGCAACCGATACACTTCCATCATAAGCACCTCCGGCTGCAGTAGCTGGATCACAAATAAAATTATCTGTTTTGGATAATGTAATTACTGGAGTTATCTGATTTTCTGTTATTATTAATTTATCAGTATCAGTACAATTAAAACCAGTAGTTACTTTTACTGTATGATAAACGCCACCACCAACAACTTGTGTTAACTGAGATCGACCATTGACAATAGAAACCCGACCTGGCTCACTTGCATTGATGGAAGGAGCCAATGTGTTGTCTCCTAAGAACCACTCAACAGTAAAGTTGCTTGCATCTTGCTCGACACCTACTGAAAACACAGTGGCTTCTAATATACCATTAGGTACACCACAAGAAGTTTGAGGAGCAATTTCAGTAATAATTACTTCTGGTATAACGGTCTCAGTTAATACTTCGGTTACAACAGGTAAACTTGAAGTACATTGGGTTGAATCTTCCAATACAAAAACAACATATTTACCAGCTTCTAACCCAGTTCTTGTCTGTCCTGTACCATTAATAGCAGGTAATATACTTCCTGTAAGTGTAGGGAGATTAGTGCTGTCATAGTAATAAAAATTGAACGTATATTCTGATGGGTCTTGAACAACTCCTCCATCTAATGCTTCAGCAGTAATTGCGCCTTCAGTTGAATTAGAACAATCAGTAATATGTGTTGTACTTAAAATTTGTGCTGTTGGATATGTAGGCCCCCCTATAGTCTGTAAAGCATTTTTTGTACAACCATCTTTATTTACATTAACAGTATATACACCTTGAGTAAGATTACTCACCACAGCACCAGTACCAATTTGTGTGTTGTCACTATCTCTCCAATCAAAAGTAAACCCAGAATTTCCTCCATCAATAAATACTTCTAATTCTCCATTAGGAGGTGAACATTGCGTTTGGTCAGAATTAATGTTAATAGTAATTGTAGGGTCAACTCCTAAACGATTGACAGTATCAATTGCCATAATACTCTCGCAACCTTTATCATTATTGGTGACTATTAAACCATAGTATAAAGAATCTCTGGCTGTTAAATAATTGGTTGTTGCTTCAGCATCAGTTAAAGCTGTAACAGTTGCCCCATCAATATCGTACCACTGAAAAGAAAAATTACTGTAGTCAGTAACGGTATCACCATTTTGAATAATTATTGCCCCAAGTTCTCCATTATCTGGAGCTGTATCATCACATTTATAATTATCAGCCACTTTATCGATATACACTTCGAAAGGTTCTGGGATCATTGGAATACTAATGATATTATTAGTTAGAGTACATTCTTCAAACTGGTTGGTGTTTAATGAAATTGGAATGGTTTGTGTTCCATCATCATTTAGTACTATATATAAAGTAGAAACTTCTCCACTATAATTGAAATATATGGTATCCGTTCTAAGCGTATCTCCCACTTGCAATCCACTTAATACAATTGTAGAAGTATGTAGTAATGTGGCATCCAAATTTGAAATAGTATCTGGGCTTATTGTTGGATTGTTTTCCCAAAAACTTACAGGTAAGTTATCACTAATGACTAAAGAGCCTGAATTTACAATATTAAATGCCACACCTATTTGTAAATCTCCACAAGTAGGTGGGATAACAACTACAGAAGGAAGGGCTGTGGAGTCGTAACTTGGATCTGTTGGATCTAATGTTGGATCACTAGGATCTAAACCTGCAAACTCTATATCTGGACCAGGAAAAAATGGACATCCATCACCTCCTAATGTAGGTACTTGATTGAGAAATGTATTGAATGGCATTATTTCACCAGGAATTCCATTTAAGCAAGGTCCTGTACCATAGCTTAATGTCATGTCCACCATGTTTGTTGGGACAGTTAAATCATCATTTATGTTCACCACAAAATAACCTGCCTGATTCCATACTTGCCTTGTAGGTAACCAGTTATTTTCTTCTGAATAGTATAATCTAATTTGTCCTAGTGCTTGTTGCTGAATACTCGCTGTAATATCAAAACTATTTGAAGTATTACAAGCTACACATATATCAGTACTGCCATTGCCATCTACATCTACAATAATGGGTCCTTCAGTCATGGTATGCGACTGACAAGTAACTGCCCATTGCACTTCAGGTTGACCATCACCATCATTATCAACACCTGTAATAACAACCAATTGTTGAGAATCACGATAAACAACTTCAGGATAACCATCGTTATTGAAATCGTAAACTGTATTCATTACAATTCCCGATTTAGAGTCATTTATTGTTCTAATCCATAGAGGCTCCAGTACACCTGTTTCATCATTAACATCAATACAAAAAAGTCGGTTACCAGCAATAAATGTTATTTCCAATGGGTATTGATCTCCATCAGGTCCTGGATCAGGAACACTAGGAAGGTTGTCCCATTTGGCTTTTCCATCAACATCTCCAATATTGAGTCTACTTGTTCCCCAAATCCAACCATCTGCATAAGTACCATCTGTAGGCACATAAGTTTTAACTGTTCCTGCTGCATAGTCCCACCAAAATATCGTAGTCGTTCCTGAATAACTACCCGTAGCTCCAGTTAAGAATACATCCAAGTCTCCATCTGCATCAATATCCGCCACACTAGTACCTGAAAAAGTGGTGTAACCATATTCCGAAGCATCATTAATTCTTTTCACGAAAAATTTAGTAGCTCCTCCAATAGCATTCATGTCATCTACACTACTATATGCTACCAAAGTTCTTGATGCCAAAGAGGGCACGTGATATACAAAGTTTCCACAAACTAACTCTAAATTACTCGAGCTTGTATTAAGATTAATCGCTACAGAATTTCCTGCAATTTCAGTATTCCAATCTCCCCCACCATCTGCTAATAAGATTCCGCCTTCGGCAGAATAAATTTGATTTTTAAAATACACTTCAGACAAACCATCTCCATCGAAGTCAGCAATAGCAATTTCCCCTGGGCGTTCATCACTTATAAATACTGGATCAAATAATGGAATCAGACCACCATTAGCATCAGAGCGGTAGGTGAAGCCCACTAAATAAAATTCTTGGGGTGAATCATTAGGCGTGTTTCGTGTACTCATTATAGAATAAATTTCAGAAACACCATCTCCATCAATATCAGCAATCGCAACTTCCAACTCAAAAGTGTGTTTGGAATTAGATACCGAATTACCATCCGCATCTACCCACCATTTAGCAGGGATAGTATTTTGAGTGGAAGAAAAAGAACCTTTTACATCTCCTTCAGTAAAACTTTCACCGAATGCTGTATGATTGGTTGAAGCAATTACCCGAATTTCTTTATTCCATTTGGAAGTACCTACCATGTCAGGAGTTCCATCACCATCTACGTCTCCTACAACAACTTTAGTTTGTGTATCTGCAGTATTTTGACTTGTCATGACAGGAGTACCCATATAATCGAAAAGTACGCCTGCATCTGCATTATCTGGTATAGCACTACAGCTTCCTTCGGCACCATCGCCCATAAAAGTTAGCCCATAGTAATTGGCACAATTACCATCTTTAATATCAATTAAACCATCGCCATCATTGTCAATGCCATCTTCACAATTACAACCAACTTCCAGTAAGTCACAATCTCCATCATCACAATCAATGAGCCCATCGCCATCTTCATCTATTCCTCCACTACAAATTTCCGTTTGAGCAAATGAAACTACAGAGACCAATAAAAAGGAAAAAGCTAATAAATACTTAATACATTTAATCATGAAATAATCATTAATAAATTAAAGATATTATAAATATGTATAAATACCGTAACAAAATAATATATACTTTATTGGCAGTTTAAGTTTATACTACAAAGATGAAATAAGTAAGTCATCATCTTCCTACAATAAGCTAACAAACCTTACATAGGAAATATTTTTAGTGTTAAGACCGAATAAGTAAGATAGATCCTGTTGTTGGTTCAGCCTCACCACAATTAAAAACATAAAAATAAGTTCCTTGAGGAAGCTTTCCTCCATTTCCACTACCATCCCAATCTAGGGTATTTCCCCCTTCCATTTCAAAAACTTTTGATCCATTACGATCAAAAATGGTAAGCACACAAATAGCAGTAACTTCTTTATTTTCTATGGTAAGTATAGGATTTATTCCGTTAACATTCAATACTTTATAAGCTGTATTTATAGTTGGTTCTACTTCAATAGTTATACTATCAACAGCTGAACAGCCATTAACCAGAGACCCTTCAACAAAATAGGTGATTGTTTCTTCTGGTGTACCTTCAGTAACAGCACTAGTAGTATCAGTTAGTGTTTCAGATGGTGACCATAGGTACGTATCAGCACCTTGAGCCTCGAGGTTTACTATATCACCTGAAAAAATACTTAGAGAGCTAGCGATAATCGTAATATTAGGTACAGTTTTTTGCAATAATTCAAAATCAGGTGCAGTTACCACGCATCCATTAGCATCGTTTCCACTTACATTATATACACCTGAAGCATTCACAGTAATTGAAGGCGTACTTTCTAAAGTATTCCAAATTGGGTTAGTTACAACAATATTTGTAGATAGAATAACATCTTCATCTTCACATATACCATCACTACTGGCCTCTATATTTAACACTTCTGGAGCGACTACATTAATAACGTAAGAATTAGAAGAAGAACAATTGGCCTCTACATAATTTATAATAAGGGTTACAGTATAACTCCCTGTTAGATTAAAAGAGTTAAATGGATTTTGTTCTGTAGATGTATTTCCATTTCCAAAACTCCATAGGTAGTTTACATTAGCCGATGGATCAGTAGAAGAAATGTCAGAAAAAGATATACTTTCATCAAGACATATAGATGATGGAAAATTGAAATCAGCAACAGGTGATGTAAATATTGATATTTCTACCTCATTGGTAATTGCAACACACGTTGTAGCTACCTCTGTAACTTCTACACTATATAAACCAACTTCCGTAGCTGTATAATTTGCACTCGTTTCACCACCAATAGGTAAACCATCTTTTAACCATTGATACGTATACCCACCAAGTGTATTTACTTTTAATGGAGTTGAACCTCCTGTACAAAAAGCAATATCACCAGTAGCAGTTACACTAAATTCTGGTAATGAAATGACTTCAACATTGGTGCTTATTTCGTTTGTTTCGCATGGTCCTGCTGCTACAACTACAGTATACTTGCCTATATTCTCTGGCATTACATTTGAAATTGTAACTGAAGGGTTATCAGTCAAAGTTGCAGAAAAATTATTTGGTCCTACCCATTCATAAGTTATGCCAACAGGAGGTGGTGCAGCAAAATTAACCGTTAATACTACATCTGTACCTTCACATCCAGGCCCGTCATTTACAACTGTTGGTGATCCAGGTACTGTTCCAGCAGCAGGATCAACAGTTATCAAATTAGATTCCAAATCGCAAGCCCCTCCTTCAGGTGTTTCTATTATTATTTTATAATCACCTACTTCACCAAGAGCTACTATAAATTCAGATTCATTTACTGTGTTAGTACCATGGGCAGGTCCTTGCACCAGAACACCATCTTTATACCAATTAAATACAGCGGCAGGATTGTAAATTGAGTTCAACTGAATAGGTTGATCGCATATAAATCGTGTAGCATCTCCTTCGATTTCAGGAACAAAACAATTTGTGTTTCTTATTACTCCTAAATGATATGCGCCAAATTTTGCGCCAGTATATAAAATATCAGGTTTAGCATCGTTATTTATATCTGTAATTTGAATATTTCTAGTACGAGTTGGTAAAGTTTTAGTAATAGGAGCAGCTAAATCTATAGAAGTAGCTCCTTCTAAAGTATTATTAATAAATACATCTAAAGTAGCACTATTATTACTGCAAGTGACAATATCAAGATCTCCATCACCATCCAAATCTCCCAAATCAATCCCCCAAGGCTGATCTGTGGGCAAATTAACATTAACCAATGAGAAATCTAGCCCTGATGATGGAGTAGTATTATTCACAACCACTGATAATTTACTTTCGTTAAGATTCGTAACCGCTATATCAGCTTTACCATCACTATTTAAATCTCCTACCTTCATATTCTGAATACTTTTCCCCACATCGAATGCAACGGGAGCATCAAAGGAAATATTATTGACACCACTATTATTTTTAAGAATATAAATATTAGCCACACCACTAACTGCACCAAGTTGCGCAACAATTATTTCAGGTTTTCTATCTCCATCCATATCTTCTATTTCTAAACCTCCATTTACCCCCGCTTCTAGCATATCTATTTTAACAGGTGTATTGGAAAAGTCAATAACTCCTCCAGAACTCTGATTTTTTAAAATAAAAATATTATTTTCAGTTTGATGTGCTGATGTAGCAATGATTTCTGGTTTTCCATCATAATCAAGGTCATTTGTTAACATACTTACTATTTCATACCCTACATCAAGTTGGAATTGCTTACTAGTACCAAACGCAATATTACCTACGGTACTGTTATTTTCAAGAACATAAATAAAGTTTTTATTCCCCACATCATTTCTTCCAAAAATCAATTCTGGTAACCCATCTCCGTTCAAATCACTGCATGTTATATTTCTAGATGTAATTACAATATTTTGACTAGATTCAAAAAATTGAATATTAGTTGGGTCAGTAGTGGTATTACGATAATACTGTAAACTTACACCTCCTGAATTAGTTGTAACCATATCTCGTCTTCCATCACCGTCAAAATCACATGAGCATACATCAAATTGTTGTATTGCAGCAGATCCAAATTGTATGGGATTTTGCAAATCACCTATGCTAAATGGAGTAGTGCCATGAAATGTTGTGAAAAATTTATCTGGAGATGATACTGATAGTTCAGTTGTAGTATTGATGACATCTATATTTGCTGCACTAGCATTTCCTGGGATTTCCACTTCCAGTTGTGTTCCATTTGATGAAAGAACATTACCTTCAACTCCTCCAAATAACACAACCATTTCTGCAGCTGTGCCATAATTAATCCCCGTTATTACCATTACTTCTTTTGGGTAATTGAAACGATAGTCAATAGAGGTTATAGTTGGAGCTTGAGCATATACTCCCAATGCCTGTGAGATTAAAACGCCAAATAAAAAAAATAATCTTCTAAAATTTGTCATTACTATTCTTTACTGTTCTACTGTCAACACCCATACGCTTTTAAACAGATTTAATTTTCTGTACTTATCCCTTTCTCTTCTAGCAACTTCAATATCCTGTGATTCATGTAAATAGACATACCAGAGTTTAGTTTGAGATATATATCCGAATCTGGTTTTATATCCTTTTTCAAAGAGTCTATCAGAATAAAGTTCCGCATGTTCAAATTCTGAAAATGCACCTATAACCACATATTCTCCAGATGTTAATTCCAGAAAATGTCCTCCTTGTTTTACCGCAATTTTTTCATTTGTAGTAAAAGCACTTTCTACATTTCCTTTATCATCAATTTTTGTTTCATGCATTTGTGTAGGTAGCTTCGTTTCTTGTTGTTTTGCTACTCTGCTGGTTTCAGCTTCCTGAAGTTGCCTTTCATTTTCCTTTTGTTGTCTTATATCTGCTTCTTTTTGCTCTTGAGCTATGCGTGCTACTTCTGCCTGCTGTTGTCTTTGGGCTTCCGTTTGCTGTTGCCTAACCTCTGCTTCTTTTTGCTCTTGAGCTATGCGTGCTACTTCTTCCTGCTGTTGTTTTTGAGCTTCCGTTTGCTGTTGCCTAACCTCTGCTTCTTTTTGCTCTTGAGCTATGCGTGCTACTTCTTCCTGCTGTTGTTTTTGAGCTTCCGTTTGCTGTTGCCTAACCTCTGCTTCTTTTTGTTCTTGAGCAATACGTGCTACTTCTGCTTGTTCTTCAGCTAAACGTTTTTGTTTTTCCTCTTCAGCTTGCGCTATTGCAGCTTTTGCAGCTGCTACTTTCTCAGCTTCAATTCGTTCTCTTTCTGCCTTATGCTGCTCAGCTAATAATTGTCGTCTAGTTTTTCTAACAATTGGTTTTTTAGAATCTGTGAAGGAATACACATGTTTAAGTCTTTTCTTTTTACCGAACAGCATGTTGATTTGTACTTCGTGAGAAGGACTATTCAGTTCTGAATTAGCAATACTATAAGAATATCCTAATGCAAAAAGTGCATTAATTTTAATACCTCCTACACCTGATAAGCCAAAGTTCTGTTTATAACTTCCACCAATCCAAAATGCATGATTCATATGGAAAATTAAAGCTGCTTCATACTGACTGGGTAGTTTGTTTCTTAATCGATAGATAACATGAGGTTCTATTGCAAATTGATCCTCATATCCAAAATAATACCTATAATTCGAGTGGAATATAAGTTTATCAGCAGCCGAAATATTACCCACGGCAAAACTACTCAAGGAATCATAACTACTTGAAAACACATTTGGAGCAGCTACACCAATAGCAAAAAATTTATTGTGGTAAGATAGTCCAACATCACCAATCATATTAAAATTATTAGAAAGTAAACGTTCCAAATCAGGGTCAGATAAATATGCATTCCCTAATTTATCAACATCAAACGTATTCATAGCAGCACCTGCTGATATTCCAAATCTTACGTATTTATTCTTCGAAACTGGTAAAGTGTAACCCAAGGTAAACGAAAAAGATGTAGAATTAACAATTCCTATTGCATCGTTATTGACATTAATTCCAAAGTTTGCATTTGCTTTTGATGCATTATGAAAAGAAAAATTCATAATAGTAGGAGCCCCTTCAATACCTACCCACTGTTTTCTGTAAGTCAAAAACATAGCTCCTCTAGCTTCAATCCCCGCATATGATGGGTTAATCCTATATGGATTCATATAGAATTGGGTGAAGTTTGAGGATTCTTGGGCGGAGACTATTGAATAACTAAAAAATAAAAAAATAAAAAACGCCTTTCTAATCATGCGTATGTTTACTTATATCAAAAAATATAACTCCCTTAATCAGCAGAAATATAACATGTATTGTACTCAAAATCAAAAAATCTTAGTTTAGTTGTTAAATAGTACTGTCAATTATACGAAGTTAAGGTCAAAATTAGATATAAAGTAAATGATATATGACATTAGCATATGATTTTTTTTAGATATCATACCCAATTTAGACACCATAAATATTTTTTAGTTAAAATTGATTAAAACCCTAAATATTATATATTATTGATTTACAGTAGTTTGAAATTTAAGTGAGTAAACCTATTATTTTTTTTATTACCTTCGATTGTTATGAGAAACATTAGAATACTATTTACATTAATGCTTTTTATTGGATCGGCTTCCATGTATGGTCAAATATATTGGGGTCCAAAAGGAAGTATACAAGGTTATAAAACCGTTTTTGATGATAAAAGCGTTAATGATACTTTGGATTCTAAAATGAGACTTGGCTTTACCCTTGGGGGGTTTGTAAATGTTCCATTAAAAGATCATTATTCACTAATAGCCGAATTAAGCTATGTAAGAAGGGGTAGAAAAAACATTATTAAATCAGATCAAGGAAGACTTACTCATATTTCAAAATATAATTTCATAGAACTACCTATGATGATAAGAAGGGAGTTTGTATTAAATATTAAAGAAAACATGAAATCGGCATGGTATATGGAAATTGGTCCAAATATTAGCTATTGGTTAGGAGGAGGTGGAGAATTTAAAAATGTTGCTGAACCTTTTACTTACGATGTGAAATTTAAAGCACCTGATAATACTACTGATGATGTAATGTTCATTACCAATGAAAATCGATTTCTATTTGGATTAGAAATTGGTGCTGGTATTAACCTTCAGACAAGAGCTAGAGAGTTTGTGGGCATTGAACTTCGATATACATATGGACAAACTTTTTTAGGGAAAATAAATAGTGAAGTAACTTTAAGTAACAGTTTTATCCAATTTACTGATAATATTATAGCTAACTATAGAGTAGTTGGTATTAATGCAACATATAACTTTATGCTTGATGTTCGTGAATTTAAAAAAGGAGCTAGTATATCAGGTAAAAAGAAAAAAGTTAAACGTAAAAAACGTAAATAATGCTATACGCTATAAATATTTTATTCCAGCGTGATTTAGATAAACTCAGAAGTGAAATTTCCGAATATAATAATGAAAAACTACTTTGGGTAATAAAGGGGGATATTAAAAATTCATCTGGACACCTTACCTTACATATTTGTGGAAATTTACAGCATTATATAGGCAAAATATTAGGTAATACTGATTACAAACGTAATCGTGAATTCGAGTTTAATGCTACAGACATATCATTAAGTTATCTTTACACTGAAATAGAATCTACAAAGAACACTCTTAATAACGTTCTTCCTAATCTTGATATCAATATTTTGAAGAAGAATTATCCTATAGAAGTATTAGGGTATCCAATGACAACCGAATTTTTCATTCTTCATCTATCTGCTCATCTAAGTTATCATTTAGGCCAAATAAACTATCATAAGAGATTAATCACTTCTCTACAGCCCTGAATTTCAGTCTAACTTGTCGATAGTAGTTTTTCTACTTAAATTTGCGATTCGGTTTCAAATCAAACATGAAAAAAGTCGCATTTTACACACTTGGCTGCAAGTTAAATTTTTCAGAGACTTCAACTATTTCGAGAAAATTTAAAGAAAAAGGCTATTCAAAAGTAGATTTTAATGATACTCCTGATATTTTTATTATCAATACTTGCTCTGTAACTGAAAATGCTGACAAAAAGTGTAAGAAAATAGTTAAGGAAGCTAGAAAAATATCTCCTGATGCTTTCGTAGCTATCATTGGATGTTATGCACAACTTAAACCAAAAGAAATTTCTGAAATATCAGGGGTAGATGCAGTATTAGGTGCAGCTGAAAAATTTAGATTAATTGAATTATTGGATGGCTTTGTTCGTCAACCACAAACTCAAATATTGACTTCAAAAATATCAGAAGCAAAAGCATTTAACAACTCATACTCCATAAACGACCGTACACGTACGTTTTTAAAAGTTCAAGATGGCTGTAATTATGGGTGTACCTTTTGTACTATCCCTTTAGCAAGAGGAAAAAGTAGAAGCGACACTATTGTTAATATAGTAAACTCAGCTATCGAAATTGCAACAACAGATGTTAAAGAAATAGTTATTACAGGTGTAAATACAGGAGATTTTGGCATCCAAAATGGAAAACGAGAAGAGCGTTTTATTGACTTAATAAAAGCACTTGATAAAATTGAGGGGGTTGAAAGGTTTAGAATTTCCTCTATAGAACCAAATTTATTAGGAAATGATGCCATTGAATTTGTTGCAAACTCAAAACGATTTGTTCCTCACTTTCATATTCCACTGCAATCAGGTTCTAATAAAATTCTACGTGCAATGAAAAGACGTTACGAACGTGAACTTTATGCTGATAGAGTTAGAGAAATTAAAAATAAAATGCCTCATTGCTGTATTGGTGTAGATGTAATAGTAGGGTTTCCTGGAGAAAGTGATGAAGATTTTATGGAAACATATAACTTCATCAATAATCTGGAAGTATCTTACCTACATGTATTTACATACTCGGAAAGGGCTAATACTATGGCATCAAATATGGATGATTCAGTTCCTGTAAAAACACGAAATGAACGTTCTAAAATGTTACGTAACCTCTCTGAAAAAAAACGTAGAAAATTTTATGAAGATAATCTTAATAAAGAAGCTAATGTGTTATTCGAAAACGATATAGAAAATGGATTAATGCACGGTTTTACAGAAAATTATGTACGTGTATCTGCAAAATACGACCCTATACTAGTTAATGAATTGAAGCAAGTAAAATTGGTTAATATAAATGAATCAGGTCATATGGATGTGGAGGAGATTTCACCTGAATTTGTAAAACAATAATATGGCAATAAAAACAGGAAACAAAGCTCCTGATTTCACTCTTCCTTCAACATCAGGAGAAGATTTTGTTCTTAGTAAGACAAGTAAATCAAAAGCATGTGTTCTCTATTTTTACCCTAAAGATTTTACCTCTGGGTGCACTAAAGA
Organism: Cyclobacteriaceae bacterium; assembly: GCA_029882685.1. Classification (GTDB taxonomy): domain Bacteria; phylum Bacteroidota; class Bacteroidia; order Cytophagales; family Cyclobacteriaceae; genus JAOUKH01. The sequence goes on along the minus strand of JAOUKH010000014.1, from coordinate 19,736 downwards.
AGCTTGTAGTTTTAGAGATAATTTTGAAGTTTTTGAAAATTTAAACATTAACATTTATGGAATCAGTATTGACTCCATTTCAACTCATTACAAATTTAAATCAAATCACAATCTTCCTTTTGAACTTTTGTCAGATAAAGAAGGTAAAGTTTCTAAACTTTATAAAGCTCATATCCCTATTTTGAACATATCAAAACGAGTTACTTACCTTTTAGATGAAAATCACATTATTACTGCTATCTATAAGGATATGTTTAATGCCAAAAAACATATTATAAAGATGATTGAAAAAGTTAATCATAAAAAGTAAATTACTCTCTCTCCTTTAAGCTCACGATTTCCTTTTGTAAGTCTAACACCATAGATGCTAATTGTTCCACAGAAACATCTTTTTCAGGTTCTACATCTGGAAATTGCACACTAATATAGGCCTTACTAGCCCAGACTTCTAATACTTCTTCAGGTGAAATCTCGTAAGGAGAATATTGTTTATTATCTGAGACAAGGAAAAGACTTCCCTTGTCATCTATATAATTAAATATACGTTTATACACCACTCCCTCTTTTCGAGTAACAAGAACATAGGTTTTACCATTTTTAATGTTTTTTAAATTATCTATATACTCCCCAATAACTATTGTACCTGACAATAAAGGCAACATACTATCACCATGTATTTCAAAAGCCCGATAAGTGGCATTTTTAGGAAGTATTGGTAGATAAAATTTTGGTAAATCCTTAATAAATTCAGGATCAGAGTATCCATTTGTATAACCAGCGGCAGCCTTTTGTGGTACCAATTCTATATTCTCATTTCCAAGCTCATCAACTGTTATTGCTAATATTTCAGAACCACGGCTGTTTTTATTGAAACTTAACTGTTCATCAGTCATTTTTGTGATATCTATATTGATCAAAACATCAACAGAAACATCAAAAATTTCCGCCATTTTAATAAGATTAGATATCCGAGGGTCAGCTCTACCCTCTTCGTATGCTCCTACTAATGATCTTTTTAGACCTATTTTCTCAGCAAATTCACCTTGAGTATTACCAATTTTTTTTCGTAGATATTTAATATTTTCGCTAATAAGTGTCATGCTATTTTTTTAATATTCGAATACAAAAACATTTGAATGCTGTTTTTCTTTCCCCAAAGAGTATAAATGACTATGAAAATAAAAATCTCCTTTTTTCATTTTTAGTAACTCCATTCTTATTTGCTCAATAACTTCCTTTAAAGAACTTCCTTCATCTGCCAATACATACCCATATTTACTTTTTTCATCATCATTTTGAGTCTGAAATCTGACCTGATGCTTTCCTGAACACAATTTCTTACTATCAATTTTTAATTTATATCCAGTCGTATTGTCAATGTAATAGCTCATATTTTTTTACTTTATACAAAACTAATATATTTAGTATTATAAGCAAAAAATATTAGTATTATTTTTTATACCATTCTGCATACATTGGATAGTTTCGAGCAGTTCTAGTAATTACCTCTTTCATATTTTGTCCAATATCTTTGACTTTTTTTGCAGGCATTCCTGCATAAATACTTCCTTCTTCCACTACAGTACCAGCCAAAACCACAGCACCTGCAGCAATCACTGAATTATTTTTCACAATCGCATCATCCATTACTATTGCGCCCATTCCAATCAGCACATTATCTTCAACTGTACAACCATGAACAATTGCATTGTGAGCTATCGAAACATTATCACCAATTATAGTTTTTGACTTTTTATAAGTACAGTGGATAATTGCACCATCCTGAATATTTGTATTATCGCCAATAGTAATTGAATTTACATCACCACGAATTACTGCATTAAACCAAATAGTACAATTCTTTCCCATTACTACCTCTCCTACCACTGTTGCATTATCAGCAATAAAACAATTTTCTCCAAACTCAGGATTAATACCTCTTACACTTTTTATAAATGCCATTGTATTTTTATGTTATTTTGTAAATTACAATATTTAGAACTTTGTGTTAAAGTTTTAAATGTATAATTTAATATTCATCAAACATTCTATAACATGAAATCCTTTCATTTTCTATTATTTGGTATTCTTTTATTTTTTTCATGTTCATCTTCAAAAAATGAAGAAAATGTAAAAACAAGCAATGCCCAAAATGTAAAAGATATAAGTAACAAAGCCATAGCTTATCAAATATCATTAGAAAAAAGTTATATAACTTGGATAGGTAGTAAACCTGCAGGAAAACACAATGGAACTATATTGATAAAGTCTGGTAAACTAGCTGTTGAAAATAATAATGTAACAGGAGGCAATGTTGTTATTGATATAAATTCCATCCAATCTGACGATTTAATTGATAACCCAGAGCGCCATGGACGATTAATTAATCATTTAAAGTCTGATGATTTTTTTGATGCCGAAAATTATCCTGAAGCAATTTTTGAAATCACATCACTTAATGAATCTGTTTCAGATAGTATAATGGATGTAATGGAAGAGTTTAAATCAGAGTATACTCCAGCATCTTCCTATGAGCATCGTATAAAGAAACCTACTCACAATATATCTGGAAACTTAACCATGCGTGACACTACCTTGAGTATTACCTTTCCAGCCCAAATTGAAGTTAGTGATAGTATACTAACTGCAAGAGCAAAATTCAATATCGATAGAACTAACTGGAATTTAAAATATCGTGATGAAGCTTCAGTTGTTGACAAAACTAAGGATCGTTTTATTTATAATACTGTTAATGTGGGTTTAGAAATAGTAGCATATAAGAAAAAATAAATCACATTTAAGTTCTTCCGCAACATTATGTAAACGACTAACTACTAGTTAAGATAGTCCTGTTATTTTTCCCTCTTCATCAATATCAATATCTACGGCTGATGGAATTGCTGGCAAACCTGGCATGCGTAAAATATCTCCTGTAATTGGAATAATAAAGCCTGCCCCTGCTGCAATTTCTATTTCGCTAATAGTAAGTGTGAAATCTTTTGGTCTACCCAATGCTTTTGGATTATCGCTAAAAGAATTTTGAGTTTTAGCAATACAAACTGGTTTATCAGACAACCCTAAACGTTCAATTTTTTTAATATTCAAATACGCTTTCTTTTGAAATTCCACCTTATTTGCCCCATATATTTTTTTAGCAACAGCTTCAACTTTTTCTTTTACTGTACTATTCCAATCATAAACTGGGGTGTATTTTGAAGTACAACTTTCTACAGCTGTCACAACTTCTTTTGCCAAATCTTTTGATCCTTCTCCTCCATATTCCCATCCTTCACAAAGTGCTACACGCATACCCATTTCATCACATTTTCTTCTAACTATTTCTATTTCTTCATCTGTATCGGTTATAAATTTATTAATAGACACTACTCCAGGCACACCGAAATTCTGTACATTCTCTAAATGTTTTTCAAGGTTAACTAGTCCATCATTTAATGCTTTAACATTAGGAGTAGTTAGCTCATTTAGAGGTTGCCCACCATGATATTTTAGTGCACGAATTGTGGCTACTATTACAATAGCTTTTGGTGATAGCCCAGCATATCCACACTTAATATCTAGAAATTTTTCTGCGCCTAAATCTGCACCAAAACCTGCTTCTGTAATCACATATTCTGAATGGCTCATTCCCATTTTTGTTGCAATAACAGAGTTAGTGCCTTGTGCAATATTTGCAAATGGCCCCCCATGAATAATAGCGGGGTTTCCTTCTAATGTTTGCACCAAATTAGGCTTAATTGCATCTTTTAATAAAGCTGTCATAGCTCCCTGAGCATTTAAATCACGAGCATAAATAGCTTTTTTATCATAGGTATCGCCTACATATATATTCCCTATTTTTTCTTTTAAATCAGATATGTTATTAGCCAAACATAAAATTGCCATAATTTCTGAAGCTGCAGTAATATTAAATCCAGCTTCTCTCATAAACCCTCCATTTTTTCCTCCCATACCAGTTACAATGTTTCTGAGGGAACGATCATTCATATCCATCACACGTTTCCAAGCTACGGTTCTGGGATCAATACCTAAGTTGTTTTTAGTACTTTGAATATTATTATCAATTATAGCAGCAAGTAAGTTATTTGCCTTTTCAATGGCTGAGAAATCTCCTGTGAAATGTAAATTGATATCTTCCATAGGTACAACTTGTGACTTTCCTCCTCCTGCTGCACCTCCCTTCATACCAAAAACTGGCCCAAGTGATGGCTCTCTTAATACAACAATAGCTTTTTTTCCTATTTTATTCAATCCTTCCGTTAACCCAATAGAAGTAGTTGTTTTTCCTTCCCCTGAAGGAGTAGGAGTAATAGCAGTCACTAATACCATATTACTTTTATCGACTTTTTCATCATCGATTAATTTAAGAGGTAATTTTGCTTTGTATTTACCATACATTTCTAAATCATCTTCATTAATATTTAATTTTGAAGCAATATCTTTGATGTGATTCATTTGCACACTTTGAGCTATCTCAAGATCAGATTTATAAGCAGTCATATATTATTTTTTAATTCGTAATTGAAACATACAATATTTATTGAATATTTAACAACATCAATGCATAGAAAACCCTTTCATTTTAAACAGTTTAAAATTTATCACGACAAATGTAGTATGAAAGTAGGTACAGACGGAGTGTTATTAGGAGCTTGGGCTGATACTTCGGGAACAACAAAAATATTAGACATTGGTACAGGGACTGGACTTATTGCTATTATGTTGGCACAACGCACTCTAAAAAATGTAATAATTGATGCTGTTGAGATAGAAGAAAATGCCTATGAACAAGCTTTAGAAAATAGAGATAATTGCATATGGAAAAATCAAATAAACATACATCATTCTTCTATTCAAGAATATGCAGATACTACTACTTCCAATTATGATTTAATTATTTCAAACCCACCGTTTTTTTTAACAGGATCTAAATCAAAAGACATACATAGAAATATAGCTCGACACACACAAACACTAACTCAAGAAGACTTAATTTCTTCTGTAAGCCAACTATTATCTCCTCTTGGAAGGTTTGCACTTATATTACCTGTTGAGGAAGGCAAAATATTCATCACAAGAGCCAATCAATCCAACTTGTACTGTTCAAAGATTACTAAAGTAAAACCAAAAATCAACAAGCCATTTGAACGAATGCTTATGGAGTTTACCCGAGTTGAGAAAAAAGTTAACTTTTCTGAACTCGTTATACAACATGAAAACCGTAATGATTATACATCGGCTTATGTTGATTTGACTAGGGGTTTTTATACGATTATGTCTTAAAAATTAGAAAGTAAGCAAGTGATTAACATTTATTTCATTACTGTTTTTATCTTTATTATTTTGCAACTTACCGTTTTATACTACAATTGAACTTTTCTAATTTTTATAATCCTGTTCAATTAGTATCTTTGTTTACAGCTAAGAATCAAAATATAACCTCACCTATGAATTACGCCTTATTCTCTCGTCTTAACATATTAATATATGTATTTTTAATTTTCAATGCTAGTATAGCACAAAAAAATGATATTTCTGAAAATCAAACACTTAGTAAACAATTCAAATTACTTTTAGAAAAGTCAGAAACATATAACGATTACAAAGTAATAAAGCAGAGTGAACTCAGCAACTTTGAAAAGATCATGATTGATTCGCTGAACACTTTGAACAGCTCTAAACAGGAGGCTTTTACTAAGATAAAATCACAAGAAGTAATTATTGTAGATTTAAATTCTTCTATTAGTGAAAAAAATAACCAACTATCATCAAGTGAAGAAGAAAACAGCAGCATTTCTATTATTGGTATACAAATTAATAAGGTTTTTTATGCCATAATAAGTGTAATAATCCCTTTATTACTTATTGGTGTTATTGGTTTTCTATTGTTTAAACTTCAACACAATAATCAAAGGACAAAAGAAGCTAAAAAACAATTAAAAAGCTTAGAAAACGAATATGAAGATCATAGAAAACGTACTCTTGATAATCAAATGAAACTCAAAAGGGAATTACAAACAGAACGCAATAAACTTCTGGAATTCAAAAAGTAACTTCATTCTATTTCTATTTCCTTTTTATTGACTTGGAGAATATATATTATTGCCAACCAATGAATGTAATATTCCCAACACGTACGTTATTTTTATCTGTTTTCTTTATTCTATCACTTGCAGCTCTTGCTCAAGAAAAAGAATATACCTACAGCATACAAGCTGCAGCTATTAAAGGTTTTATCTACCCTCACTCTCCTGATGTTGCTAATTTAATTATTGACCACCCTGTAGGATTTTCGGTATACTTAGACAAAAAAACATATGGTAGAGAATATTGGCAAAGCAAATATAACTATCCAGACATAGGCTACTCTTTCATTTACCTTGACTATAAAAATCCTAAAATTGGTAAATCGTTAGCTGCAATGGTTCACTACAATTTTTATATAGGAAATAATCATCTAAACAGAAGTGACCTGAGGTTTAAATTGGCTTTTGGGGGTTCATACAATACCAACCCTTATCGTAAAGAAACTAATAACAAAAATAATTTCTTAAGCACATCTTTAGCATACGGAATGCAAATTGCTCTAGATTATGGATTTAAAATTACTGATCGACTAGGAGTTAATTCAAGTATATCAATAATTCATTTTTCAAATGCCTCGATAAAGCAACCCAATAAAGGAGTTAATGTTGCCAATATAAGCTTAGGTGCTTCATATAAATTAACAGACCAAAAAATAGAATATACTACTATAGATAAATATAATTTTGAACAAAAAATTAAATATAATCTTGTTGTAAATGGTGGTGTGAATACTGCACCACATAGTGGCAACACTCCTTTCCCATTTTTTGTTTTTAGTGCTTATGCAGAAAAAAGATTAAGCTTTATAAGTGCTATTAACTTAGGAGTAGATGGTTTTTTTAATTACTCATTAAAAGAAAGTATAAAATACGACCCTAGCCTTCGAGAATTAGAAAAACCAGATCATAAGAGATTTGGTGTAGCGTTAGGGCATGAATTATTTATTAACAAAATCTCAATTCTTGCTCAATTTGGATATTATTTTTATGACCCATACCATGTATATTCACCTATTTATCAACGATTTGCAATGAAATACTATTTTAACGATAAGTTGTTTGCAACATTTGCATTAAAAACTCATTACGGAACAGCTGAAACTGGCGAATGGGGTATTGGTATAAAGTTATGATAAAGTCTATACGGTATATAGTTTTACTAATTACAGTCTCTTTTTGGGGGTGCGATAACGAGAATGCATTTGATTGTGTGAAAACAGTGGGTGATTTTTCTACTTATGAAATTGCTCTTCCTTCATTTACTGAAATAGAAATCATTGGAGACATATCACTTCAAATTGAAAATAGTATTGAACAAAGTGTTTCTCTTACAACTGGACAGAACCTTTATCCAAAAATTGATTTAAAAGTAGTAGATGGAAAACTTACCGTTGCTGACAATAATGATTGCAGTTGGGTTAGAAAGTATGGTAATACTACCCTTCATATCAAGTCTAATAACATTACTTCAATTAAAAATAGTGGTAGCAGAAATGTAAATAGTATTGGCACGTACAACATTGCAAACAACTTGTATCTTATTTCTAAAAATGCAAGTGGCGACTATTATCTAGACGTAACTGGAAGAGAATTAAGAATATCGAGTAATAAAGTTTCCAACTTTTACATTAATGGAAGTATAGAAAAATTATTTGTAGGGTTCTACTCTGGGCAAGGTCGTTTTGAGGGTACCGATTTAATAGCTAACAATGTCAACATTTTTCATCGTGGTTCTAATGATATGATGGTTAATCCTCAACTACTACTTACTGGATCTATTGAAGCATTTGGTAACTTAATAGTAACGAATGTTCCAGATTCTGTAAATATTATTCAAAATGGTCCTGGTCAGGTTATTTACGGAAATTAATTAGCAGCTATTAGCTCTTTAAAAATAGCAGTCATGTAAGGTTCAGCTTTCATAGCAGCTTTTATAATATTAGCCACTACAACTTTTTCTATTTTACCCTCCACTCCCAAATCTGTAATAACTGAAATAGCAAAACATGGCAGCCCCATATGTCTGGCTACTATGTTTTCTGGAATTGTTGACATCCCTACTGCATCGGCACCAATAATTCTCAGGTACTTATATTCAGCCTTTGTTTCCAATGCTGGGCCAGATACAGCAGCATATACTCCTTGATGCACTCGAATACCCTTCTCTGTAGCAATAGATAAAGCCTTTTCTATTAAATGTTCATCATATGCATCACTCATGTCTGGGAAACGATCTCCCAACTCATTTATGTTTTCTCCTCTAAGAGGGTGCTCTGGTAGTAAATTAATATGATCGTTCAAAATCATTAAATCACTAACCTGATATTCAGGATTTAGTCCTCCTGCTGCATTTGAAATAAATAATTTTTCAATCCCCAATAACTTCATTACTCTAACAGGAAAAGTAACCTGATCCATATCATATCCTTCATAATAATGAAAACGCCCTTTCATTACTACTACTTGCTTACCTGATAATTTTCCAAAAATTAATTTTCCTGAATGTGTTTCAACAGTAGATAATGGGAAGTGAGGAATATCTTTGTATTCAATTGTTTTTTCAACCTCCACTTCATTTACAAGTGAGCCTAACCCTGTTCCAAGAATAATCCCAAACTTCGGTTTTACTTCATATTGATTTTTAATATATTCAACAGCTTCCTTAATCTTCTCTAGCATAGTATATCAATTAATAATGAAGCATAAATAACTGATAAAATTTAAATTAAATTAACTTATTTGAAACTTATTTTTAAATTATATGTTTAAACATGTAATACTTCTTCATAAGGTTGGATATTTCAACAACAAAACTCTTGAGAAGACTGAATATTAAAACGTAAATAGATAAAGTTTAGAAACGTATTTATCAATAAATTATATTATCATACTAAAAACAAAAGTAATCATGAACAAGAAAGTATTAACACTAGCAGCAATAACAGTACTTGTAATGACATCATTTTTAATTGTTGAAATAGACTCTTACAAGGTAGATGTTGAACAAAGTAATCTAAAATGGACAGGTTATCATCTTGCCAAATCGTATGAACACAATGGAAATGTTAAATTGAAATCAGGAAGCCTTGAAGTAAAAAATGGAAAAATTTTAAGCGGAAATTTTGTGATTGACATGACTACAATTACAAACAATGATATCGAAGGGGAGAAAAACGCCAAATTAGTTAACCATCTTAAATCAGATGATTTTTTTAATACTGAAAAATTCCCTGAAGCTAAATTAGTAATTAAAAAGGTGGAGGGATCAAAAGCCTCTGGTGAAGTGACTATTAGAGATATTACTGAACCTATAGCATTTGATATAAAAATAAAAGAAGCAAAAGATGATAAAGTTATAGCTTCAGCTACATTAAATATAGACAGAACTAAGCATGAGGTTTCTTATGGCTGGACTATTGAAAACGCCATGCTTTCAAATGAATTTAAAATGGAAGTTAAAATTATAGCCACTAAATAATTTGGCTTTACAATGAATTCAAACTTTCAACTCTAAATTTTAAATACCCTAAGCAAATTGCTCAGGGTATTTTTTTAATATTGTATTCGGAAAAATTAATTATCATAACACATGGAATACAAAAACTTAGGGAAATCTGGATTAAAAGTAAGTAGAATATCATTTGGCTCATGGCTTACCTTTGGCAAGCAAATAGGTGATACTACTGCTGAAGACTTAATGACTATAGCCTATGACAATGGAATTAACTTTTTTGACAATGCAGAAATATATGCACGTGGTCAATCAGAAATTGTGATGGGTGAAATCCTAAAGAAAAAAGGCTGGAGAAGAGATTCCTATATTGTGAGTAGTAAAGCATTTTTTGGACTTGGAGGAAAAGATCTACCTATCACAGCAAAAGGTTTAAACCGAAAGCATTTGGTTGAAGCATGCGAACAAGCATTGCAACGCCTACAGGTAGATTATCTTGATTTATATTTTTGTCATCGACCCGATAAAGAAACTCCAATAGAAGAAACTGTTTGGACAATGCACAACTTAATCCAACAAGGAAAAATTTTATACTGGGGAACATCGGAATGGAGTGCTCAAGAAATTATGGAAGCACACATGATCGCCAAGCAATATAACTTGATTGGTCCTACTATGGAGCAACCACAATATAACATGCTTCACCGTGATAAAATGGAGGTGGAATATAGCCAGATTTTCAAAACTGTAGGACTTGGAACTACAATTTGGTCACCATTGGCTTCAGGAGTACTTACTGGAAAATATAATGATGGCTTTCCTAAAGACACCCGATTAAATATCGAAGGATTAGAATGGTTAAAAGATACTAGTTTAGCAGAAGCTCATTTAGAACGTGTTAGAAACCTCACCTCTTTTTCTCAAGAATTAGGGACAACAATGCCTCTGCTAGGTCTGTCTTGGTGTTTAAAAAATGACAATGTAAGTACTATGATCTTAGGAGCCTCAAAAACAAGTCAGTTAGAAGAAAACTTGAAAGTATTCGATGTTATACCACTACTTACTGATGAGGTAATGGAAAAAATTGATACGATATTAAATAATAAACCTGTAGACCCAGCTTTTTTATAATTTATGATTTTCAACTTTCCAGAAGCTATAAAGTTTCTTCTTTTACTGTTTCTGGAAAGTTTTGATTTCTACACCAAACATTTCGATTTACATAAACTGCTGACAAGATTGTTTACTTTTGTGAAATACTAGAAAAATAAATCTAAACAATAACTCACTCAATCTTGTCCTTTAACCCCTTAGATGTCAATTTACCAGTAACGGAGATAATACCAGAAGTTAAGAATCGCTTAGCTAATGAAAGTACATTAATCATCCACGCTCCACCTGGTGCAGGAAAAAGTACTTTACTCCCACTGGCATTGTTTAAAGAACCCTGGCTAAAAGGCAAGAAAATTCTAATGCTTGAGCCACGCAGATTGGCAGCAAAATCTATCGCTTCTCGCATGTCATTTTTACTAAATCAAACTGTTGGGTTAACAGTTGGCTATCGTATTCGTTTTGAAAGTAAAATAGGCGAAAACACCTGTATTGAAGTAGTTACAGAAGGTATCCTTACTCGAATGATACAGAATGACAATTCACTGGAAGGAGTTGGATTAGTTATTTTTGACGAATTCCATGAGCGTAATATCCATGCCGATGTGGCTATGGCACTATGCCGTGAATCTCAACAAATTCTAAGACCTGACTTACGTATTATGGTGATGTCTGCCACTTTAGATATTCCTAACTTATCAGAATTACTAAAAGCTACTGTAGTAGAAAGTAAAGGAAGGCAATATCCAATTGAAGTAGTATATACTGGTGAGCAAGATATAATGTTACTACCTGAAATGGCTGCAAATACCGTAATTAAAGCAGTAAAGAAACATGAAGGTGACACACTAGTATTTCTTCCTGGGGAGAGCGAAATAAGGAAATGTGAAGAATTATTGAAAAATAAATTGAGCAACTTTGCTATACACCCATTATATGGACAGCTTCCTTTTAATAAACAACAATCAGCAATTCTACCTAACAAAAATGGAAAACGGAAAGTAGTGCTTGCTACGTCTATAGCTGAAACTAGCCTTACTATTGAAGGGGTAAAAATAGTAATTGATTCAGGGTTTAGTCGTATTGCCCGATTCGATCCTAATTCTGGATTAACAAGGCTAGAAACTGTCCAAATAGCAAAAGATTCAGCCAATCAACGAGCTGGTAGAGCTGGGCGTCTAAGTGCAGGTGTATGTTATCGTATGTGGTCAAAAGCAACACATTCAAGACTGTCAGCACATAGAACCCCAGAAATTATGGGAGCCGATCTTGCCAACCTCGTATTAGATATGGCACAATGGGGTGTTATGGATATACAACAATTAACTTGGGTTACACCTCCTCCAAAAGGTCATTTATTACAAGCCTCTGAAATTTTACATCAGCTTGAAGCGCTCAACGATGGCCGTATTACTGAGCATGGAAAGAAAATTCATCGATTACCTTGTCACCCTAGAATAGCTCATATGCTACTCATGGCAGAAGATGGTAATATGCTTGCATTAGCTACTGATATCGCTTCAATTTTAGAAGAGCGTGATCCACTTCCAAAAGAGAGTGGAATTGACATAAATTTACGAATTGAGGCATTGAGACGATATCGATCTAATAACGGAGCAGGCAAGCGATTAGGAAGGATAGAAAGGATAGCAGACTCCTATCGTCAAATGTTCAATATTGATCTAGAAAATGGAACTTACGACCCTTTTGAAACAGGTGTAATATTAACTTATGCCTATCCAGAGCGAATAGCCCACGCCAGACCAGGCAATAATGCACAGTTTAAATTAGCAAATGGAAAATTAGCTGTAGCTGGACATAAAGACGATCTGGCTTATGAACCTTGGCTAGCAATCGCTCATGTTAACGATCGTGAACGAATGGGTAAGATATTTTTGGCAGCACCATTAAATCCTAAAGACTTAGCCTCTTTGGTGAAGGAGAAAGAAGTAATTACTTGGGATACTGATGAAGGAGGCTTAATAGCTACTAAAGATCTTAGAATAGGTAGTATAGTTTTACAATCAAAACCTCTGCCTTCTCCTGACGAAACTCATCTTGTACAAGCTATTTCGGATGCTATAAAAATTGAAGGAGAAGAGTTACTTTCTTTTGATGAAGCATTTCATCAATGGCAAAATAGAGTATTATCCTTACGAAAATGGCAACCTCAAGAAGGTTGGCCTGATGTAAGTACATCAACTTTATTAACAACGAATAAAGAGTGGCTTTCACCCTACCTAAATCAGGTTAAAAAACCTCAAGACCTTAAAAAAATAAATTTGGTGGATGTTTTGCAGCACGACTTAGATTGGGTAAAGCAACAAGCATTGGACTCTCTAATGCCTATTAACATTAAAGTTCCTAGTGGTTCAAGTATTAAATTAAAATATTTCCCTAATGGAGAACCCCCTGTTCTATCTGTAAGGTTGCAAGAAATGTTTGGGATGAAAGACACGCCTGTCATCAACAATGGAAATACTACTTTGTTAATACATTTATTATCTCCAGGTTTCAAACTGGTTCAAATCACTAGAGATTTACGTAGTTTTTGGGACAATGCATATTTCGAAGTTAAAAAAGAGTTAAAAAGAAGATATCCGAAACACTCATGGCCAGATGATCCTTGGAAAGCTGAACCAATAAAAGGTGTTAAAAGAAAAAACCATTAACTATTTTCTTCTAAGGCATCTACTCCTCCAGTAACATTTATAAAGTTACTATAACCCATTTTTTGTAAAATTGATCCTGCAACAGTTGAAAGATATCCTGACTTACAAAGAAGATAACTTGTTTCCTTTCCAAGTTCATTAACTCTTTGCTCAATTTCAGCTAAAGGAATGTTGGTAATATTATCCATTAAACTATCATCAAATTCAACTGAATTTCGAACGTCAATAACGGGATAGCTATCATTGCGAAGTTTAAACTTTGGTGCACAAACAGAAGGTAATGAGTCTACACTTCCACCTTTTTGTTTCCATATTTCAACTCCTCCTAGTAAGTACCCTCTTACATTTTCGTATCCTACCCTAGCTAACCTAATGATCGTTTCTTCTTCTTTCCCTTCATCAGTAATCAGTACAATTGGAGTATTTAAATCTTCAACTAGTGTACCTACCCAAACAGCAAAAAAACCATCATGACCAATATTTATTGTGCCAGGAATATATTCTTCACAAAACAATTTATTACTTCTTGTATCAATAATAAATGCACCATTTTGCATTTCATTTTTAAACTGATCTACCGATAAAGGGTTTAATTCTTTACTTAAAACTAAATCAAGTTTTTCGTATCTAGATCTATTTATTCTTACATTTTTATAGAAATACTTAGGTGGAGGTAATAAATTTTCCAAAACAGCATCAACAAAACTCTCCTTGTCAGGTTGTAATAAAGCATAGTTATTTCTACGCTGTGTACCAATTGTAGAAGCAGTTTCATCACTAAGGTTTTTCCCACATAAGGATCCAGCACCATGACCAGGGAATACAATTACACTATCAGGTAGTGACATTATTTTCTTATGTAAAGAATCATATAATAAACCCGCAAGATCGCTAGTATTGAGCTCAGTATTTGCGGATATATCAGGACGTCCTACATCTCCAACAAAAAGTGTGTCACCAGTAAATACAGCATGTGGTCTGTGATTGTCATCTAATAATAAGTAACAGGTAGATTCTAACGAATGTCCAGGCGTATGAAGTGCTCTTATTACCAAGCCTCCTAAAATAAATTCTTCCCTATCTTTGGCTTGATAAAAATCAAAATCAGCTGTCGATGTTGGACCAAAAACAATTTCAGCACCAGTTTCTCTAGCTAAATCTAAATGCCCGGAAACAAAGTCGGCATGAAAGTGTGTCTCAAAAATATATTTAATAGTTGTATTCCTTTCTCTCGCCAATTCCAAATAAACATCAATATCTCTCAAAGGATCAATAATTACCGATTCTCCTTTGGATTCGATATAATAAGCACATTCGGCCAAACATTTGGTGTAAAGCTGTTTTATAAACATTTACAAGTTTCTTTTACTTTAATTTAATATTGTTCCAACAAATATTTTACTATATCTGTAGTAGTCACAATTCCAACCAGCTCATCATCATCTACTACTGGAAGTGCATGAAATTCCTCTTTTGTTAAAATTTCTGCTACCTCTTTTATGGATTGTTTAGAAGTTATTGTTCTTGGGTTACTATTCATAACTTGCTCAATTGTAAGCATATCAAAAATAGCTGTATCTACTTCTTTTTGATTATCACCAAAATTAGAACCAAAACTAATACGAAGAATATCAGTAAGGCTAATTATCCCTTTAAGTTTATGGTTAGATACTACAGGTAAATGGCGTATATGCTTCTTCTCGAGCATACTCTTTACTTTGTATAAGCTGTCACTTAAATTCACTTTAAAAACATCAGTGGTCATAATATGTGAAACCAGTTCTCGCTTTTTCATTTTCGTAATTACAAACTATTGACAAATTGATCTAATACTCAAAGGAACAGTAATTAGTGAAAATTATGACTGATGCCTATCAAGAGATAAACTGATATAAATCATGCTTCATGAAATATATTTGAATAATACATGTACAAAACATGTTGAATGGACTATGTTTTTTGTAAATAATAGATACCTGACATTTATGTATTGATAAGTAACCTTTCTTAAATGCAGATTACAATATATTAAGACTCATCTTTTGTCGTATTTTTGTCTTCGTCTTTAATTGTTTTCTTCTTTTTATCATCAAACAACATACGTACAGATGGTGAATAAGTATCATCATACTGACCACTTTTTACTGCCCAAAAAAAAGCTCCTAAAAAAATTAGTGCCACAGACACGCTTATCAATATGAGTGCTACTATTATTAACATAATATCAATTTGTATTTGAAAATACTCTCTTGGCTTTATAATTTACAGCAAAAGTAGTAAACAATACAACCGAAATACTGCTTAATGGCATTAATATAGCAGCAAAAACAGGAGTTAAATTACCAGTTACCGCAAAATAAAGTCCGACAAAATTATATACAAACGAGAGGATGAAACTAGCATAAACAATATGCTTAGCGGAACTGGAAAAACTTAGTAACTCTGGAAGTTGATTAAATAATTTTGCATCCATAATTCCATCTGAAGCAGGAGTGAAATTATTTACATTTTCAGCAACAACAATCCCTACATTACTCTGCTTTAAAGCTCCTGCATCATTTAAGCCGTCACCAAGCATCATTACATTTTTATTATGTTGTTGTAATTCGCTAATGTAATTTAATTTATTTTCAGGTAATTGATTAAACTTTAATTCTGCTTCGTTAAAAAATAATTGTGTTAACCTCTCCTTTTCAGTATCATTATCTCCTGAAAGTACTGACAAATCTTTGAATGGATAAAGTTTTCTAATCACTTCACTAATCCTATCTCTATACTTATTTCGAATTAAAAAACATCCTTTTTCCTGACCATCCTTAGAAATATAAACTCGAGTTTCTTTGACAGATTCATTTTTGTTGCTTTTTGACAAAACATAACTTTCTGATCCAATTTTATAATTGTGCTTCCCAATTACACCTTCAATACCTGCCCCTAATATTTCAACATAATCCATTACGTTCAGTGTATTCTTTTCATTAAGGAAAGTGTTAATTATTATACTAAGTGGATGGGATGATTGTGCTGTAAGAGATGCTATTGCTTGTTTATCCTCAATAGTCAATTCTTGTCCTTCATAATTAATTTGACTTTGATCATTATAAGTTATCGTACCTGTTTTATCAAAAACGATATGATTAATTTTACTCATTCTTTCTATTACAAAAGCATTTTTAAGATATAAACCCAGCCTTCCAAAAACTCTTAAAGCGTTTCCCATGGTGAAAGGCGTGGATAGTGCTAATGCACAAGGACAAGCAACTATTAACACTGCTGTAAATGCATTTATCATCTTACTCGGATCAACAAAAAACCATGTTATCGCTGAAGTAATAGCAATAAGCAAAATAATCAATGTAAAATACTTACTTATACTATTTACAAATGTATCTGATGATTCTTCGTTCTTTTGAAAAGCATCGTTATTCCAAAGTTGTGTTAAATAGCTTTGTGAAACAGTTTTTTCTACTTTCAAGCTAATCCGGTTTCCCTTTTGCTTACCTCCAGCATAAATATAATCTCCCTTAAATTTTTGAATGGGTTGAGATTCACCTGTAACAAAGCTATAATCTATGAATGCAGTATCGCTCAATAAAATCGCATCAGAGGGTATAAGTTCATTATTTTTAACCACTATTTCGTTACCAATTTCAATTTCATTTATTGGAACTGTTTCTAATTTATTATCAATAATTCGGTGTATCGCAAGTGGAAAATAAGAGTTATAATCTCGGTCAAATGACAACCCTTGATATGTTTTGCTTTGAAACCATTTACCTATCAGTAAGAAAAAAAGTAATCCTGCCAATGAGTCAAGATATCCGTTACCAGAATGCATTAATATTTCGTAGGCACTACGTAAAAAAAGAGTTACAATACCCAACACTATAGGAACATCAATGTTTACATAACGTTGATTAAATCCTTTGAAGGCACTCTTAAAATAATCGGATGCTGCATAAAAAACTATAGGCAATGAAAGCAACAAGCTTATATAACTAAAGAACTGTTTTAGAACAACGTCTATCCCATCAAATCCAAAGTATTCAGGGAATGACAAAAACATAATATTTCCAAAGCAAAAACCTGCTACTCCAATTTTTAAATATAGTGATGTGCCCTCTTTTTTAGATTTTTCTTTTTTACGAGTATCTAAGGTAATTTGAGGATCGTATCCTACCGAAACTAAAGTTTCAACAACATTGCGTAAACTTATTATTGAAGGGTCGAACTGAAGTGTAAGTTGTTTTTTTGAAAATTGTACGCGTGACTGATTAATTCCTTTTTTTAAACGATACAAATTCTCCAATAACCAAATACATGAGCTACAATGAATAGCAGGAATATATAAAGTTATAATTTGTTGATGGTCACCAATAAAGTCAGATAACTGATGGTTAATCTTTTCATTGTCCAAATAAGCATATTTATCATTGGACACATTATTATTAAGACTAATTCCAGGGTTATTATCTATATCATAATAGCCACAAAGGTCATTTTCATTTAATATTTCATAGACGGTTTTACAACCCAAACAACAAAAATATTTATCTTCTATCTGTAAATTTTCTTCCTGACAAGTTTCTCCACAGTGATAACACAATAATTTTGAGGTCAATACTTTATTCTCCATAATTGCCTCCATATTACTAAAACTCGTCCAAATAATATGTTATTTTCTTATTTTGTGTTTCATTAATAAAATTAGAATCTATGAGCGTTGTGTAGTTTGATTTGTGAAATACCAAAGCTGAACTTTCCGCTTCTAAAACATATTTTAACACCTCATCTTTCATATGAGATTTCTTAAAGGTAATTACCCCTACATTTTTTAAAGAACTAACAACATACTCTACTGCCATTTTGTTCTTCAAAGCATCGTTAATTGTTTTACCCATTTCTATCAACAATATCACCTCAATACTACTTAATGCTGAAGTGAATTGATTAAAAAATTTTTTAAAATTATTTATGGACTCTACTTTTTTATCAAAAAGTATTATACACTTTTCGATAAAATGAAATGAATCAGGGATACTTATCAGAGGGCTGTGCAAAGAACTAAAAATTGGTTTTTTATTAATTTGTTGAAGTATTTCATGACTCATTATAGTGCATTGAGAAGATTGCGTTTTCTTTTTAAGCATTTGCATGGTATCGACTTTATCTAAATCCACTTGAATATGAATACCAAATTTACTTGCTGATTTTGCAACATTTTTTAACCACTGTTTACTTTCCGAATTTTGCTTGTTTTTATCAACTATTAATTCAGGACAATACGAAACACTTAATTCATTTGATGCAACTGACGGCATTTTATTTGTAAAAAATTCCCAATATTGAGACTCATTTTCATGCTCTGATAATATCAATAAACAAGTCATGTTAATAATATTTACTTGGGCAAATGAAAAGTCCAAACAGGTCTTTTTGCGTGGTTTACTACATCTTCTGCAATACTTCCAGAAATCAAATGACTAATTCCTGTACGACCGTGTGTAGCCATGGCAATCATATCTGCATCTATATCTTGTGCGAAATGAATAAGACCATCCTCCTCATAGATATCATTGTAAATAGTATGAGTACAATTTGAAAACTTGTAATTCTCAATCATGTTTTCAATTAACTTTCTAGTAATTCGATCCTTTTCAAAACTATTTGGAGTGTTTACCTTAACGAAATGAAGTTTTGCCTTGAAAATACTTTGTAATTGCCTCAAATTCTCAATTAGACTTTCACTCAAATCTTTAAAATCACTAGCAAAGACTATATTTTTTATATTATGTTGTTTACTTATGGGTTCTTTAATAGTTATTACAGGGCAAGAAGCATGTCGTACTACCCTTTCAGCATTTGATCCTATCATATACTCTTTAAACCCAGAGGCTCCCTTAGTCCCCATAATTATCATATCTATTCCCTCTTGTTTAACTCTATCGATCACACTCAAGTAAGGATTTCCTAAATCAACAAAATATTCTGTAAGAACACCTTTATCTTTAATTTTTTTGGCAATGATTTTTAATTTTTCAATTGCATTTTTAGTAAGATCATCTATTAAATCAATGTCAGCTGATTGAACTATTGACACTCCAATAGGGTCAACTACAGCACTAGTAGGATATTCAACTACATGGAGTAAATACAACTTAGTATTGTTTTCTTTAGCAATTTCAAATGCGAAATCAATAGCATTATCTGCATTGCTAGTAAAATCTGTAGGAATTAATATCTTTTTCATAACAATAGTTACTTTATACAAATATCAAAACTACAAAAACAAAAATCTATGACGTACGTCATAACTCTAATTGATAGAACTCAATCAGAAAATAATAAATATATTAGAGAGATTACAGCTATTTATCCACCATAAAAATCAGCCTCACG
>JAOUKH010000163.1 GCA_029882685.1 Cyclobacteriaceae bacterium | reverse complement strand
TTACTTCACTAACTTCTTATACTTTATTCGTTTAGGACCTGTGTCACCAAGTCTGGCTTTTTTGTTCTCTTCATATTCAGAGCAGTTGCCTTCAAACCAGAATACCTGAGAATCTCCTTCAAATGCCAAAATATGAGTACATATTCTATCCAAAAACCATCTGTCGTGAGAAATTACTACTGCACATCCACCAAAGTTTTCCAACCCTTCTTCTAGTGCCCTAAGAGTATTTACATCTAAATCGTTAGTAGGTTCATCGAGTAGCAACAGATTTGCTCCTTGCTTTAATGCTATAGCTAAATGAACACGATTGCGTTCGCCACCAGACAAAACGCCTAATTTTTTCTGTTGATCTGATCCACTAAAATTAAATTTGCTCACATAGGCACGTGCATTCATTTGTTTGCCCCCCATTTCAATCAATTCATTTCCCCCAGATATGATCTCAAAAACAGTTTTATCAGGATCAAGATTATCATGTTCCTGATCTACATAAGCAAAATCTACAGTTGAGCCTACTTCAAAAGTTCCTGAGTCGGGAGTTTCATTGCCAGTAATCATTTTGAACAGGGTAGTTTTACCTGCACCGTTTGGCCCTACTATACCTACTATACCACCTTGAGGAAGGTTGAACTCTAGATTTTCATATAATAGCTTATCTCCAAAAGATTTAGAAACACCATGCGCTTCTATTACTTTGGATCCTAAACGAGGACCTGCTGGAATAAAAAGTTCTAATTTATCTTCATTATTTTTCGCATCTTCCCCTAATAATTTATCATAGGCATTAATACGAGATTTAGCTTTGGCATGTCTTCCTTTGGGAGTCATTCGTACCCACTCTAATTCTCGTTGCAAGGTCTTCTGTCGTTTCGATTCTGTTTTTTCTTCTTGAGACAGGCGTTTTTCTTTTTGTTCTAGCCAAGAAGAGTAATTTCCTTTCCAAGGAATCCCCTCTCCTCTGTCGAGTTCCAATATCCACCCTGCAACATTGTCCAGAAAATATCGGTCGTGAGTAACTGCTATTACAGTACCAGCATAGCGTTGTAAATGCTGCTCTAACCAGTGCACGGATTCGGCATCTAAATGGTTTGTTGGCTCATCTAAAAGCAATACATCAGGTTCCTGAAGTAATAGACGACAAAGCGCAACTCTTCTTTTTTCACCACCCGAAAGATTTTTGATTAATGCATCGGCAGGAGGGGTACGTAGTGCGTCCATAGCCTGTTCCAATTTATTATCTAGTTCCCATGCATTCAGCTGATCCAACTTTTCCTGTACCTCACCCTGTTTGGCAATAAGCTTATCCATTGCATCGGGGTTTTCCAATATTTCAGGTTCAGCAAACTTTAAATTAATTTCTTCAAACTCATTAAGTAAATCTACAGTTTCTTGAACTCCTTCTTCTACAATTTGCTTTACTGTTTTTGCGGGATCAAGCTTAGGTTCCTGTTCGAGTAAACCTACTGAATAATCACCATCGGATACTACTTCTCCTTTATACTCTTTTTCTAATCCTGCTATTATTTTTAATAGCGTAGATTTCCCAGAACCATTCAAGCCAAGAACACCTATTTTAGCGCCATAAAAAAAGGATAAATAGATGTTTTTAAGTACTTGTTTTTGGGGAGGATAAATTTTGCTTACTCCCGACATTGAAAAAATTATTTTCTCGTCACTCATAAAATCTTATATATATAATGTGAATTTTAAATCTATGTAAATTATGACATTTCAGACATAATAATATTGTTTTTGTGTCGTAAATGCCATTAAAAGTAGTAAAGATAATACTTGAATGGGTTACTATTTTATTGTGTTGAATATTCAGAAGATAAATAAAGCAAAGAAGTGTTTGTTTTAATGATTTTAATTCTATTTTTGCACGAAATTAAATAACGAGGAACCATGTACTGGACATTAGAATTAGCTTCTTATCTTGAAGATGCGCCTTGGCCGGCATCAAAAGACGAATTAATTGATTACTCAATTCGTTCTGGAGCACCGTTGGAAGTAGTAGAAAACCTTCAAGAGTTGGAAGATGATGGTCAGCCATATGAAAATATCGAAGAGATTTGGCCCGACTATCCCACAAAAGATGATTTCTTCTTTAATGAAGACGAATATTAAAAGTATCAAATTTCAAAAAAAGCCGTTAAGAATTTCTTAACGGCTTTTTAGTTTTTCTTTGTGTTTCGCCCTAAATAAACGATACAGTTTTTACAAGGATATAAATTAATTAACTGCATCAAGTTTGAACTTGATGCAGTTTTGTTTTTTATAGATTTATATTCTGATACTTTTTTTCCATAACACTACTTTTAATATAACGTTATTTCAGGACGAGACATGAAAACAAAAAAAAAGGTTGCCTTGTCTCAAAGCAACCTTTTGCATAAAATTTTAAATGTTATGATTTAGAATTCAATCACACCCATGTCCGTAATTTCACCTATAATTACTTCTACACCATTTACTTCTTGATCATTGTACAATGAATCTGCATCAAATAGAATTGAATAAGTGCCAGCATCTAAATTTCCTATCAAAAAGTAACCTTCAGCATCTGAATAGGTGGTTACTGTATCTTCATTTAAGATAGCATAAATAGCTGGTGCTGCTTCTACAGGGTTAATAGTTCCTGTAATGGCTCCGTTTTGAGCTTCACTTACAACACGGATTGTTGGTTTTAAACTAAAATTGCCTCCACGTTGTACAACAGATCTGGCAGCATCAAAATCAAGTAATACTTTGTAGGTGATGCCTTCTAAAATGTCAGCATGTAAATTAAGTTTTAAGCCAGAAGTCTGTGCACTTGGCGTACTCATGGCATATTCTACACCATCAATAACAACAGAGTTATTATTTCCCAAAATAAATCTTATTTGTGAAATTTTTCCTGAAGATAATTCTGTATCTGCTAGCACAGTATCTATACCATTAGAGAAATCCAATAAGTTGTATACTCCTGCATTTACATTTTCCATTGTCATCCAACCTGAAGATTGGTTACCTGTAGATAAGTGATATTCAATTCCTGCAATATCTACGTATACAGCATCATAATCACCTGGCGCATCCGTTAATCGAATTTGAATTCTTTGAGTTACTTCTGAATCACTACATCCAATTGAAAGGAGTAGGATGGCTAAAATTTTAATTGTTGATTTCATAATTAGGCATTTTTATCTTTAATACGTTTCAAAAGTAAATTGTAATCGAATTAGTTCAAAATTTCTCTAGTTGAATAGTGTCTTTGAATAGATAAAGCGCATTTATATAGGTTTAAAACTTCAAATTATTTTCAAACAGATTAAATATTCTTGAATACTCATCCGTCCAACTACTGGGTTCTATAAAACCATGCCCTTCCAAAGGGTAAACTGCCAATTCCCAGTTTGCTTTTTCTAGCTCTATTAATCGTTGGCTCAGTCGGACGATATCTTGAAATTGCACATTAGTATCAATCATTCCATGGCACATTAGTAGAGCCCCTTTTAATCCTTCTGCATGATAGATGGGTGAACTCTTTCTATATGCTTCTGGGTCTTCTACAGGAGTATTTAAGATGTTAGAAGTATAGCCATGATTGTAGTGTGCCCAATCAGTAACTGAACGAAGTGCTGCTCCAGCTGCAAATACATCAGGTTCGGTAAACATTGCCATTAATGTTATAAAGCCTCCGTATGAGCCTCCGTAAATTCCAAGTCGTTTAGGATCAATATTGTGTGTGTTAATTAAATAGTTAGCTCCATCCACTTGGTCGGATAAGTCAAAACCACCCATATGTTGATAAATTGCTGTTCTCCAGTCACGACCATACCCAGCACTGGCTCGGTAATCTATATCTAAAACGGTATATCCGTTATCGACTAAATAGTTGTGAAACATATATTCACGGTAATAAGAACTCCACCATTTATGTGCATTTTGCAAATAGCCTGCACCATGAACAAAAATAACAGCTGGGCTGTCTTTCTCTACATTAGTGGGTTTGTAAAGTCGTGCATTTACACTTTTGCCATCTCTAGCTTTAAAAGTGATATGTTCTGGAGTTCGCCATTTGTAGTCATTAAAATCTGATGTGGTGGAGGTCGTAATTTTTTGAGGAACGGCATCTTCCTTATTATCCATTATATATAGTTCCCATGGTTGCGTAGCATTGGAATAGCGAAGGGCAATTTTACTGTCGTCAGGAGAGAAGTAGGAGTCACTTCTACCAAGCGTAGTTGTTAACTGAATAAATTTTCCTCCATTAATATCCATTTTATAAACATAGCGTTCCCCTGGATGTGGCATATTGCTTTCAAAATACCATGATGATTTATCATTAGAAATTCTTGGGTTATAAATTTCAAACTTTCCTTTGGTTAGTGTTTTTTTCTTTCCAGATGTTACATTAACAGTATAAAGGTGCGAATACCCTGTTTCTTCTGATTGAAACCAGATGTTTTGATTGTCAGGCATCCAACCAATTGTTCTATCCCATTGTGACCAACCAATTCCTGGACCTCCAATCCAAGCGTTATCGTGTTGATGGTCAAGTGAAGTGAGCTTTCCATTTTTTATATTCAAAAGACAAATCCAACGATCTTTATTATCTTTAGATCGAACTATCAAAATGGCATTAGTGCCATCGTCCGACCAGATAGGAGAATGAACATATAAGCCACGTTTCTTATCTTTATTTTCAACAAATTCTGGATGATTATCAACATTTGGAAGGTCAGTAGTAATAACCTTATAGGTAGTATCATTGACAATATCATATATTCCTACGCTCATTTCGGTAGTAGGAGAACCCACTTTAGGTCTTGAATTTAATGATTCTATATATCCAGATTCTGTGACATAGTTGGGGACTTTTGTTCCTTTTCTATTTGAAGGACTTTCTATTAATGAATAGGTAATGTATTTTTCATCAGGGCTAACCTGAATATTGGAAGCATTTGCTTTGCCAGTATATATTGTTTTTGGTCTTTTGTGAGTATTGTTTTCGTTATTGTTATTTCGTTGTTCTTTTTTTTCTTTGCGTTCCTGAAGTATTTTTATCAATTCCATTTCTTCATTTTCAACCCAAGCTGCATGTTCTGCAATTTTGCTATCTCTTTTTTCATTTCCAGTTTTGAAATTGCTCAGTTGTGTAATCAATCCCGATTTAATATCCCATGAATATAGATTTCCCGATAAGAAATAGTTAATCTTTTGTTGATTAAATGAAAATGTTGGTGAAGACTCTCTTTCTATAGTATTTGTAATTTGTTTTTCGGTTCTAGAGGTTAAGTTATAGATAAATAAATCACCGTTTTTTGTGTAAACTTTTATTGTTTTGTCTTTGTTGTAGCTTCCGTTTTTTGAAGGCAATTTCATTTTCTCTTGTGTACTAACCATTTTTGGAGAATGATCGGTCATAGAAATGCGATAAAGAGAATCTCCTAAATTATTTTCAGGATTCCAGTTAAAGTATAAATGCTCTCCATGTTCTCCCCAATATATATTGTTGGGTAAGTTACCTACGAACTTTGTTCCTTGCATTATCTGCTGAATTGTTAGTGATGATTGACCATTAGCTATACTAACTAGAAGTATAAAAAATAGTAATAGACGTAGTGATTTTTTCATAGTGAAGTAATTTAATCGCTGAAGATATAAAAAAATAATTTTGAAATAAGATAGTTTTCAGAAGAGTTAGTATGGTATAAATTCAGTCTAAATACCAAGCTTCTAAATTTGACACTATATTTCTCATTATGAGAAATATACAATTATAAAAAGAGTGTAATTTATATTATAAAGGGTTTTAAAAGCTGGCACGATTTTGTTATATTTATATGTAAAACTTACATGCCGTTATGAATGCTTTAAATCCAAATGCCACAATCGCCCAGCTTTACTATTTATTAATACATGCCGATGATCGAGTTGATAAAAAAGAAACGGAAATGGGAAAGAAGCTTGTGGAGACAGAAGAGCTTAATCCAGAGCTTTTTTATAATGAAATTGATCGTTTAGAAAATGTTGATTATAAAAAGTTATTACCTGAGTGTGCCGATGTACTTAAAAAATTTGAAAAAAAAGTACAAATAAGGTACATAGCTTGGATGTGTATAATAGCTAATTCAGATGGCTTTATGGATAAAGAAGAATGGAAACTTATCTATCAACTTTACCATAACCAATTAAAATTACCTTTAGATGCTATAATGGAAGAACAAAAAGTAATTAAACAATTAATTAAAATCAAATACAAAGGAGTAGCTTAATGAATTTAAGCTGTTTTTTTGTTTTGAGCAATAATGAAATTAACAATGCAATTCACACCTACAAGAATCTTACGACCTTCCTTAGGATTTTTTATCCCACATTATGCAATAGAGAATCCCTGCCTTGCTGGCCAGGCAGGTATTACATCCATAAATCACTGTGAAATAGACACTTCATTTTGATTATGCGCATCACCATAGCGGTGCTATGCTTCTTTGCATAACCACCTATTTCTTTGTGCTTTATGGCTTCATTACGAATTCTATTGCATAATCCAGGTTGAACCATTTTTTTAAATAAAATTCCAATAATAAATTTTTTGTTTAGGATTAATAAAAATAAATTATTCGGCATGCATACCATTTTCTTTTTTCCTATTAATTTTAGAAGTAATTTCAATAGACAAAAAGGAATGGCTAGAAAACAAAAAAGCCTCTCACAAGGAGAAGCTTTTTGAAGTGGTGCTGAGTGGGCTCGAACCACCGACTCACGGATTTTCAGTCCGATGCTCTACCAACTGAGCTACAGCACCGCTTTAGAGTGTGCAAAAGTATATAATTTTAAATAGGTGACAAATAAAATTTAAAATAAATTAATTGAGGGAAATTTAAGTAGAATTATGGTATACATTCAACAAATTATATTTCTAGTAGTACTAGGTACTGCCTCACTATTTTTAGCTCTACGAATTAGACGAATTCGCAGTAATATTAAGTTAGGAAAATCGCTGGATCGCAATGATAATTCTGGTGAACGTTGGAAAACAATGTTGTTAGTTGCGTTTGGTCAAAAGAAAATGTTCAAAAAAATTATTCCTGCGGTACTGCACCTTTTTGTTTATGTAGGTTTTTTAGTAATCAACTTAGAGGTGCTAGAATTTGTGATTGATGGGCTCGCAGGAACACATAGAATATTTGCTCCTTATTTAGGAGGAGCTTATAACATGGCTATGAATATTTTCGAGTTTTTAGCCGTGATGGTAATTGTGAGTTGTGTGGTGTTTCTTATTCGTAGAAATATTCTAAAAGTTAATCGTTTCAAAAAAATAGAAATGATTGGTTGGCCAGCATTAGATGCAAACCTTATCCTTATAATAGAAATAATATTGATGGTTGCTATTTTGGATATGAATGCAGCTGATCAAGTATTACAAGCCAGAGGTGCTGAACATTATGTATCAACAGGAACAATGTTCTTTAGCTCATTTTTGATGGGACATATGGAGGGTTTTAGCACAAGTTTTTTGATAGTATTTGAAAGAGGAGCTTGGTGGTTTCATATAATAGGTATTTTAGGTTTTGCCATATACGTTACTTATTCAAAGCACTTGCATATATTTTTGGCTTTCCCAAACACCTATTATTCAAACTTAATAGCAAAAGGTCACATAACTAATATGGATGCTGTAACTAATGAAGTAAACATGATGTTAGGTATTCAGCCCCAAGGTGAAGCTACTCCCCCATCTGCTGAGATAGCTCGGTTTGGTGCTAAGGATGTTAATGACCTTACATGGAAAAATATAATGGAAGCGTATTCTTGTACTGAATGTGGTCGGTGTACTTCAGAGTGTCCAGCGAATATTACAGGGAAAAAACTATCGCCACGTAAAATCATGATGGACACACGTGATCGAGCCGAAGAAGTTGGTGCAAGCCTAGCCAAAGGAGGTAAAGGCTTAGAAGATGGAAAAACACTGTTGGGTGACTATGTTACACATGAAGAAATTAATGCCTGCACAAGTTGCAATGCCTGTGTAGAAGCATGTCCTGTAAATATAAACCCTTTAGAAATTATTTTAGAAATGAGAAGGTATGTGTCGATGGAAGAATCGGCATCACCAGCGGCATGGAATAATATGTTTCAGAATATCGAAACCAATTTTGCACCATGGAAATTTGCTCCTACTGATCGATTCAACTGGGCAAATGATTTGAAAAAATAGATAAATAAAAAGAAATAGACA
>JAOUKH010000162.1 GCA_029882685.1 Cyclobacteriaceae bacterium | reverse complement strand
AGTAATCCCTCAAACCATTAATGAAATATCAGAAAAGCTTAATATATATGTGAAATCAGAAGCAAAGAAATATCTAGAAAAAGGAAAACAGGTAGGGGTAGTAGGAGGAGATCATAGTACTTCTTTAGGTTTAATTAGAGCATTGAGTGAAAAATACACAAATTTCGGTATCCTTCAAATAGATGCGCATGCCGATTTAAGAAAAGCATATGAAGATTTTAAGTACTCACATGCATCAATAATGTATAATGCTTTAAAATGTAAAAGTTTAACCAAATTGGTACAGGTGGGTGTTCGAGATTGTTGTGAACAAGAAGTTGATATAATAAATAATTCTAAAGGACGAATCACTACTTTTTTTGATGAGGAAATAAAGGAGGCATCCTTTTATGGTACAACTTGGAAAAAAATGTGTGAGACTATTGTAAGCCAATTACCAGAATATGTGTATATAAGCTTCGATATCGATGGTTTAGATCCTAAATATTGTCCCAACACGGGAACACCAGTACCAGGAGGGCTTAGCTATAATGAAGCTATATTTTTAATTAAAGTGGTTGTAGCTTCAGGAAAAAAAATAATTGGATTTGATCTTAATGAAGTGGCTCCAGGTAATGATGAATGGGACGGAAATGTAGGAGCACGATTGCTTTATCAACTTTGTAACTGGATGGGTATATCGCAAGGGAAACTAAAGTTAGGTTAAACACTAATTGTATATAAATAGAATTTATCATGTCAAAAAAAGTAGCTGTAATTGGAGCAGGGTTTGCAGGATTATCTGCTGCTACATATTTAGCAAAACAAGGTTTTGAAGTGACCGTTATTGACAAGTTGAAAAAGGCAGGAGGTAGAGCACAAGTATATAATAACCAAGGATTTAGTTTCGATATGGGGCCATCGTGGTATTGGATGCCCGATGTCTTTGAAAATTATTTTAATGATTTTGGGTATCAGGTTAATCAGCTATATGAACTAATAAAACTCGATACTTCGTATCGTGTGTTTTTTAATAAAAAAGATGCTATAGATATCTCTTCGGATTGGAGTAAAATTGAAGACGTTTTTGAAAGTATTGAAATAGGAAGTGCTAAAAAATTAAATCAATTTATTAAAGCAGCACAGCAAAAATATGAAATAGCCTTAGATGGGTTTATTGAGAAACCAGGCATTTCATTACTTGAATATATAAGTGTTAAAAGTTTAATGGGAGCTTTTCAACTTGATCTGTTTAAGTCAGTAAAGTCATTAGTTGCGTCTCATTTTAAGCACCCTAAACTTAGAAGTATTCTTGAATTTCCAGTTCTTTTTCTTGGAGCGATGCCAAAAGATATTCCTGCCCTATATACACTTATGAATTATGCCGATTTAAAATTGGGAACTTGGTATCCCATGGGAGGCATGTCTAAAATTGTCGAGGCAATGGTTAAAGTGGCAAAAAATCAAGGAGTTAAATTCCAATTTGGCAAAGTTGTTCAGCAGATTGTTGTTGAAAATAATTTAGCAAAGGGGCTGATTATAGATGATGAATTACAGTCAGCTGATATAATTGTTGGGGCAGCAGACTATCAACATGTGGATCAATATTTACTTCCTAAAGCTTACCAAAATTATACACATTCCTATTGGGAGAAACGCATAATGGCCCCTTCAGCTTTATTATACTATATAGGTTTGAATAAAAAAATAAAAGGATTAGAACACCATAACCTATTTTTTGATGAGGATTTTGAAATACATGGAAAGGAGATTTATGATTATCCAAAATGGCCTTCAAAACCTCAAATGTATGTGTCAGTAGCTTCAAAAACAGATACTGCTATAGCTCCAAAGAATTGTGATGCTTTGGTTGGTCTTATACCTGTAGCTGTTGATTTGGAAGATACACCTGCGGTAAGGAAAGAGTATAAAAATAAATTGATACACAAAATTGAAAAATTAACAGGTGTAGAGATTGAGCCTGATATTATTTTTGTTAAAAGTTATGCTCATAAGGATTTTATTCAAGATTATAATGCATATAAAGGAAATGCTTACGGTTTGGCAAATACATTAAAACAAACAGCAGTATTGAAACCTAAAATAAAGAATGCTAAATTGCACAATTTATTTTATGCGGGGCAGTTAACTGTTCCAGGTCCTGGTGTTCCTCCTGCATTAATATCAGGTAAAATTGTAGCAAAAGAAATAGTAAAATTATTTCAATGAAAAAGATTTATGATAATGTGTCTATAAAAGTTAGTAGAACTATTACTAATTCATATAGCACGTCTTTTTCTATTGGTATTCGCTGTTTACATAAAAGCTTACACAACTCTATTTATTCAATTTATGGTTTTGTACGTTTATCAGATGAAATAGTAGATTCATTTTCGGGATATGACCAAAAACTGATGCTCGAAAAGCTCGAAAAAGATACGTTTAACTCTATTAATGATGGTATTAGTATTAATCCTGTATTGAATAGTTTTCAAGAAGTAGTAAATAAATTTGATATAGATCACGATCTAATTCATCAGTTCTTGAAGAGTATGAAAATGGATTTGGAAGAACGTGTATATAATGAAAAGGAGTATGAATTATATATATTAGGTTCAGCAGAAGTTGTTGGTTTAATGTGTTTAAAGGTTTTTTGTGAGGGAAATAATGAACAATATGAACGACTAAAAATACCAGCAAAAAAACTTGGAGCAGCTTTTCAAAAAATTAACTTTCTTCGTGATTTTAAAACAGATTACTATGATCTTAAGCGAATGTATTTCCCAAATATGGAAATCAATAATTTTAATATTGAAGCTAAGCGAAAAATAGAAGAAGATATCACTAAAGATTTTGAAGAGGGGTATATAGGTATTAAAAACTTACCGCAAAAGGCTCGTTTTGGAACTTATATTGCCTATAAATATTATTTCAGATTATTGAAAAGAATAAAAAATACTAGTGTAAATGGTATTTTAAATAATAGGGTAAGGCTACCTAATGGAGTAAAATATTCTATATTTATTGTAAGTATAGTCAGGAAGGTGTTAAGGTTGATATAATTAGATGATTTACCTTTTTAATGTATTTGTAATTGTTCTATCTTTTGTAGGAATGGAGTTAGTAGCATGGAGTTTGCATAAGTATGTAATGCATAAATTCATGTGGAATGTTCATAAAGATCATCATATACCAAACAATAAAAAATTTCAGAGGAACGATTTTTTTGCTTTAGTATTTGGAATTCCTAGCTGGCTGTTGATAATGTTTGGAATTATGGCAGGCTGTGATTTCAGATTGTATATGGGAATTGGCATAACGTTGTATGGAATTTGTTATGTTTTAATTCATGATGGCTTGATACATCAACGTTTTAAAGTTTTCCCCAATACTAAAAGTATTTATTTACAAGCACTAAAAAAGGGGCATTGGGCACATCATAAACATGATGGGAGTAAAGATTATAATAAGGATAATGATATATGTTATGGTATGTTATGGGTGCCTATGCGTTTCTTTATAGAAGTTAAGGGAAGAAAAAAGACACAAAATACTTAACTAAAATACTAAATTGTTTTATCTCTATTTATTACTCAATTTACTTACGCTTTCATATCCCTTGATTATGAGTTGGGATAAACGTGTGAATTATTACCATAAATGGAAACACTTTTTTAAAGCCCTACCTATCATGATGGTGGTAATGATAGTTTGGGATATATTTTTCACTCATAGCGGTATATGGGGGTTTAATGAGCAATATATACTTGGATGGTATGTGGCTGGTTTACCCATTGAAGAATGGATATTTTTTATTGTTGTACCCTTCTCTTGTACGTTTATTTATGAGGTGGTCGCATATTTTGATCGAAGTAATAAATTTGAAAAATATGGTAAAAACACAAATATTATAGTACTGATTCTCGTCATTATACTACTGTTTTTGGGACTTGAACAAACGTATACAAAAGTTATTATGAGTCTTTTGATAGTGTTGTTACTATTCCACCAGTTTGTAATTTACGCTAATTATTTGGGTCGATTTTATGTAGCCTTTTTATTTATTTTAATACCTTTTTTTATTATGAATGGTGTATTAACAGGGTCTTTTATTCAGGATCAAGTAGTATGGTATAATGGGAGCGATATTTTTAATATTCGACTTTTCACAATCCCCATAGAAGATGTTTTCTATTGTATGTTTATGATGCTTTTGTTAATTACTTTTTACGAATTTTTTAAGAGGAAAGAGATTGTGAAATAGAAAGCTAATGCATGACTTGCTCCATAATTTTAGCGGAGTTTAAGCACATAGGTATCCCTGCACCAGGATGAACACTCCCTCCTACAAAATAGAGGTTCTTGACTTTTCTTGAGAAATTAGCATGCCGTAAAAAAGCAGCAAATTTTTTATTAGAACTATTACCATAAACTGATCCGAAAGCACTAGAGTAATCCACTTCTATAGAAGAGGGAGATATGTTTCCCTCATATTCAATATGTTTTTCAATAGAGGTATTTAGAATGGTATTTATTTTTTTGATGGCAAATTTTCGTGATTCCTTTATTAATTCCTCCCAATTCTGACCTTCATTATTAGGTGCATTTATTAATACAAACCAATTTTCAGAACCCTTTGGGGCATCCTTATTTACATGCTTAGAACTAATGTAGATATATAATGTTGGGTCTTTATAGATTGTTTTTTTATGAAATACAGTTTCGTACTCCTCTTTTTGATTACTAGAAAAAAACATATTGTGCAATTCCATGCTTTGATATTCTCGATTTATCCCCCAATAAAAACCAATTACAGAACTTGATTTTGGTTGATTTAAAATCCGTTGAGGACCTTTATTATTTGGTAATAGTTTTTGATAGGTGAAATACACATCCATATTACTTACTATTACATTATACTCCTTTATATCATTATTTATCCTTACTCCAGAAGCTATTTTATTTTTAATAATGATTTCATCGATACGAGTATTAAAATGAAATTTCACCCCTACCTCATTGGCTAGTTGTATTAAGGCTTCGATCATTGAATAAACACCTTTTTTAGGCATAAATAAACCCAAACCTATTTCCACATGTGGTATTACATTTAGGGTGGCAGGTGCTTGAAAAGGGTTAGAACCGACATAAGTAGCATAGTAATTTAGAAGTTCAATTATATGAGAATCTTGAAAGTAATGCTTATTGTCTTCATCCATTGTAGTAAAGGCATCAATTTTGTGAAAATTGACTACCCCATAAAAAAAATCTTTTTTTAAAAAATCCTTAAACCTGTGAATTGAGCTTTCGATAAATACTGGTTTTGTAATATCGTATTTTGTTTTTATGCTTTTTAGATACCTCTTAAAACTTTCTTTCGAGTCTTTCGTTTTTTCAGCAATCTCATTACTAAATCTATTTATATCAGCAAAAGAATTTATCACAACCCCATCTGGAAAAAAGTACTTAAAAGGTTTTTCGAGTTGTTTGTAATTAAAATAGTCACGAGGGTTTTTATTGTGAAGTTCAAAAAGTTCATCAATAAGATGAGGCAAAGTGATTATTGATGGCCCCATATCAAATCGATATCCCTTAGCATATGATTGGCGAATTTTTCCACCAGCATATGAGTTGCTTTCAAAAACTTCAACCTTATAACCTTTAGCAGCTAACCGGATAGCTGCAGCTATTCCTCCAATACCTGAACCAATTACTGCACAAGTCTTTTTTTTTGTCATATTTCCAAATCTTTCTGATCGTAGTGCTGCATTCTAAGAAATTTCATAGTGTCTTGTAGACTTCCACACATAAAATTTAATAGCCACATGCTGTACTTACTATTTACAGCTTCCCCAGTAAAAATTCTTGTAAAATGCTTTACAATATGTGGTTCAATTTTACGACCTATATACGTACTTAATCTATCCTGTCCTATTTTATATGTGGTGAATAACCTTCCATTGTACCAAATATCAATCATTTTTTGCCATGATTTTATTTCTCTGTGCCAGTCGTTTTGATAGTTCAATAAAGTATATGATTTTTTTTCATCTATAGCATTAACAATTTTAGAGGCATAGTTCACTGCCAGATATAGCCCCGATGAAAAGACTGGATCTAAAAAACCAGCGGCATCACCAGCTAGTACCCAATTGGAGCCAAAAAGCTGTTCAGTTACTAATTGATAGTTAGAAAATTTTTGTATTCCTGTAATTCGTTCGGCTGAATTTAGAAAGGGGCTTAACTGTTTATCATTAATAACAAAATTATCGAACTGCTCTTCTATAGTTTTTCCAAATGTTTTTAAATGGCTGCTTTCAGCTACTATTCCAACAGATGTTCTTTTGGGTAATGGGATTCGCCAAGACCATCCTTTTTCGCATCGGTGCATATGTATATTACCAGATTCACTATCGAAATGTACGTTCTTCATATGTGCAAAAAGAGCAACGTCTTTTCTTTTCCCTTTTTTGGTTTTGCTTTTTAGTAGGTTGGAAATAAGTCGCTTTCTACCTGTGGCATCAATGATAATATCTGGTTGACCATCAAAATAATCATCAATAAAATCAAGAGTATTTTTTTCAAGAGCAACCTTGTTGTTTGAAACACTTATTAGTTTGGCAGTAGTATTGAATACTTTTGTACCATTTTTAATTGCGGTTTTCAATAGAAGATTATCGAAATCTTTTCGAATAGTTTGATAAGCATAGTCGGGTAATTTGCCCTCTCCTTGTTTAAATTTAATACTAGCTACGGTTTTATTATTTAACCATACCGAAGCTCCAGGTTTATAAATACTGAACTTCTTTATATCTTCTTCTATTCCTAACTCATGAATAACTGGCATTATTGCTGGAATTAAAGATTCTCCAACAAATAATTCAGTATTTTTATTGTCATGAATTATACCTACTCTATATCCTCTTTTACTTAATAGAGCAGCAATAGTACTTCCTGAAGGACCACCCCCAATTATAGCTATGTTTCTGTTCTTCATGTAAGTCAAAAATAGTGATATTGCCTTTGTATTTAAATAGAGAAGTTCAATATTTATCCTAAATGAAAACAAAGCCAATTATTTCTGTTCATGAATTAGTTAAGAACTACCCCAATAGTAATCATAATGCATTGAATTCGATTTGTTTAACGATATCCGAAGGGGAGGTAATGGGCTTGTTAGGACCAAATGGTGCAGGTAAAACTACTTTTTTTTCAATATTGTGTGGGTTACTATTACCGACAAGAGGAAAGGTAGTAATTGATGGAAAATCACTAGATAAAGAACAGAACTTAATTAAGCAACAAATTGGTGTCGTTCCTCAAGATATTGCATTGTACCCTACCTTATCGGGAAGAGAAAATTTGTTTTTTATAGGTAGAATGTATGGTTTAAAAGGATCGGATTTAAAAAATAGAGTTGATGAAGCTTTGACAAATTTTGGTTTTGATGAAAACAGAAATAAGGCAGTAAAAAATTACTCTGGAGGAATGAAAAGAAGGATAAACTTAATAGCTGGAATTCTTCATCAACCTAAAATTATTCTATTAGATGAGCCAACAGTAGGTATTGATGTGCAATCAAGAATTGCCATGATGGAGTATTTAAAAAATATCAATCAACAACAAAATGCAACTATTATTTATACTTCTCACTACATGGAGCAAGCAGCACAGTTTTGTGATAAAGTTGCTATACTTGATGAAGGAAATATTTTGGAGAAGGGAACACCCAATGAGTTGATAGAAAAACATAATTGTGATAATCTGGAGGAAGTATTTATCCAATTAACTGGTAAAAAAATTAGAGACTAATGTTTCGGATAGTTGCTACATTTATAAAGGAAATTCAACTACTTGCTAAGGACAAGACAGGCATAACGGTATTGTTTGTAATGCCAATGATTTTAGTTGTGTTAATGACACTCATTCAAAATGAAGTTTATAAAAGCTTAAATGAATCTGGAATTCCAGTCTTATTGGTTAACCATGATAATGGCCAACTGGGCAGAGCTATAGAAAAAGGTTTCAAGGATAATCCTATTTGTGATTTAACAGTTGATCATGGTGAAATTTATCCTACAACTGAATCGATCAAGGAGCGAGTGTTACATGGTGAGTATTTAGTAGCATTAGTTATTCCTGATAATGCAACAGAACTACTTACTAGTGATGTAGAAGGAATGTTGGATGTGTTCATCAATGAAGATACAGCATCTGTGGAGGATATATTTGAAGATATTCATTTTGAAATTATTGTAGACCCTGTAGCTAGAAAA
>JAOUKH010000013.1 GCA_029882685.1 Cyclobacteriaceae bacterium | reverse complement strand
GAAGAGTGGAAATTTAAGGGTGGTTTAGGCATTGGCCTAAATAGCGGTTTTGGTACCTTTTACAGTCTTAGCGATAAGATGAGATTATTTGGCGAATTCAATATTACCGCGCTTAATTATGCTCCCAAAGAAGGAGAACTTATTACAGCAACAAGAAATGGCGTTGACGAATTGCCAGGGCTAGACACCATAGATAAAGAAATCAGCTTTGTTGAAACGGTCGATAATAATGCCAATATACCGATTACGAGCCCAAATCAGGTGCTACAGCTTAAACTACCGTATGGTAGCATAGGCATAAACTTTGGTGTTATCATTAGCTTTTAAACTAGGCAACTACTAAAACAGGGGGTGCTAGAGGGGTAAGGTTATGATAAAACAATCAAAAGTATGATATAAAAAAAGCCCTTAAAGTTAATTTAAGGGCTTTTATCGTTCACTGGGTTTCATAAGAAACCACTTTTGTGACCTCGACAGGATTCAAACCTGTAATCTCCTGAGCCGTAATCAGGTGCATTATTCAGTTGTGCTACGAGGCCATTCCGATTTCGGATTGCAAATTAAATAATAATTATCCCCAAAAAAAAGACTTACTGTTCATACTTCTTTAAAAAATATTAACTTTGCCGCCAACAATAAAAAGGAGAATTACCTGTTAACAATCATTATGAAGAAAATATTGACTTTATTTTTTGCTATTATTTTAACTACTGGGATAATGGCTCAATCTACAGAAACTTCCAAAAAAGGAATGCCTAACATTCCAGGCACATTTTTGTTTGATTATGGTTCTAATTTTTTATCTACGCATCGCCATGACACTTTGGAAACCAAATGGTTTAATTCTAATGTTTTAAATGCGTATTATATATACGAATTTAAAATAGATCAAAAAGGACAATTTACTTTTAATCCAGGGGTTGGAGTAGGTATAGATAAGATAGCTTTTAAAGATGATCGTGGTATCTTTAGTATGATTGATACTACTGGAAATAGAGAAACAATAGTAATGCCATTAACTACTGCATTTTCAGATGGAAGTAGTTTTAAAAAATCGAAATTAGCAATGACTTATATTGATATTCCTTTGGAATTTCGCTTTCATTCTAATCCTGATGATAGAAATAGAAGTTTTAAAGTAGCTGTAGGCGGTAGAATAGGAGTTTTGGTAAATCAAAAAACGAAATTTAAATATTCAACCATTGAGGATGCAGGTGGTAATTCACAAGATATTAAAGTGAAATATCATCAAAATTATGATATAAATCGTTTTAGGTATGGAACTACTTTAAGAGTGGGAATAGGCTTTTTTAATTTATTTTATTACCATAATTTTTCTCAACTTTTTAGTTCCGATAGTGGTCCAGATGATACCAAAGTTTCTAATTATAGCCTTGGACTTACCATTAGCGGATTTTAGTATAATACCTTTTAAAAGGTATTAAGGGTTTTTTATTTCGAAAATAGAGACGGAATAGATGCTGTTTTCCATACTTTTGAAATAGCATCATAATAAAAAAGTACTTTTTCAAAAACAGTTGGCTTTGAATACTGGAAATGATAGATTTAGAGTTAATCAAACCTGAATGTCAGTAGAAGTAACTCATCTTACAAAAACTTTTAATCGTCAAAAAGCGGTAAATGATATTTCTTTTGAAGTATCAAAAGGAGAAATATTGGGCTTTTTGGGTCCTAATGGAGCAGGAAAATCGACAACAATGAAAATTGCCACTTCATATATTCCGCCTACTTCAGGTCATGTTAAAATTTGTGGTTTTGATGTCGTTGATAACCCGATGAAAGTAAAAGAAGTAGTTGGGTATTTGCCCGAGCATAATCCACTTTATCTTGAAATGTATGTTCGAGAATATCTCCATTTTGTAGGTGGAATTCATGGTTTGAAAGGAATTCAATTGAAAAGCCGTGTAGAGGAAATGATTGATTTATGTGGGCTTGGAATTGAGCAAAATAAAAGAATTGAAGCCCTTTCTAAGGGTTACAGACAGCGAGTTGGGTTGGCACAGGCTTTAATTCATGATCCAGAAGTGCTGATATTGGATGAACCTACTACAGGTCTAGATCCTAACCAATTATTAGAGGTGAGGGCACTTATAAAAAATATTGGACAAAATAAAACCGTAGTACTTTCAACGCACATTATGCAAGAAGTTCAAGCATTATGTGATAGGATTGTGGTAATTGACAAAGGGAAAATTGTAGCTAATGATCAGTTAGATCAATTAAAAAATAACCAAACTACCTTAAATAAGGTTATTGTAGAGTTGGATAAAGAGGTAGACGAATTGTTTTGGGGTGTTTTGAAACATATTCAAAAGGTAGAGATACTTGGTAAGAAAAACTATGCTTTGATATGTGCATTAGAAAATGACATTAGAAAGGATATTTTTAAACTTGTTTCTGAAAACGGAATTGTGCTACTTGGTATGAAGCAAGAAGAAGCTAATATGGAAAACATTTTTCAGAAGTTGACAAAAAATACTACAGGCAAATGATTCAAATATTAGTCAAAGAATTTAACAGTTTTCTAGATTCGCTAATTGCCTATATAGTAATAGGTGTGTTTTTGACTGTAGTTGGATTAATGATGTGGGTATTTCCTGAAACAAGTGTTTTGGAATATGGATATGCTGATATGTCTACGCTTTTTTCTTTCGCTCCATTTGTATTTATGTTTTTGATTCCTGCAATTACCATGCGTATGTTTGCTGAGGAAAAAAAATCAGGAACGCTTGAATTTCTTTTTACACGTCCACTTTCCGACTGGCAGATTTTACTTGGTAAATTTTTTTCTGGATGGTTGTTGGTGATTGTAGCTATTCTTCCTACCATAGTTTATTACTTTACTTTATCAGAAATTAGTAGCCCTGTTGGAAATGTAGACACATCAGGTGTAATAGGCTCATATATTGGGTTAGTCTTATTAGGAGGAGTATTTACTTCTATAGGTATTTTGGCATCCTCAATAACCTCTAATCAAATTGTCGCCTTTATTTTTGCAATTTTCCTTTGCTTCATTATGTATTCAGGATTTGACTCTCTTGCAGAACTTTCTACAGGTAATGCACAAATTTATATGGAACAGTTGGGCATAATCTATCATTATAATGCAATGAGTAGAGGAGTTATTGATTCTCGAAACCTTGTCTACTTTGGGAGTGTAATTTGTTTAATGCTTACTATCACAAAAACAGGTTTAGGAAGTAGGAAATGGCAATGATGAATACCAAGAAAACTGAAGAGTTATTAAAATTAGCAATTACTGTGGTAGTAATTGTTTTAATAAATATTATTGCTTCACGATATTTTTTTAGGGTAGATTTGACTGAAGAAAAGAGATTTTCTATTAAAAAGGTAACAAAAGACATGCTTCAAAATTTGGATGCAGATGTTTATATTGAAGTATATTTAGCTGGTGATCTAAATGCTGATTTTAGACGGTTGCAAGAAGGAATTAAAGAAGTGTTACAAGAATTTGAAGTTTACTCAAATAACAAAGTGAAATTTTCTTTTATTGATCCCACAACAGCATTGGATCAAAAAGCACAAAATGAGTTTATTTCCTCCTTATCAGCAAAAGGAATAACCCCAACTCAAGTGTATGACAAAGAAAAAGGTAAACGTACACAAAAACTCATATTACCTGGGGCTTTAGTGTCGTATGGTGAAGGGGAGAGAGGGGTAATGCTTTTGAAGGGAAATGGAGCTGCTTCAGCTAGAGAAAAAATCAATCAATCAATAGAAGGAGTAGAATTTGAATTAGCAACCACTATAGCTTTATTAAGTGGTTTGGAACAAAAAAAAATAGGTCTGCTTAAAGGACATAATGAATTAGATTCACTAAATGCATTTGGATTGAATTCATCATTGTCAAATGAATATCTTGTGGAAGATATAATTATTGATTCCGCAATATCGGTATTGGAATATGATGCGATAGTAATAGCAAAACCCACTAAATCGTTTAGTGAAAAAGATAAATATTATCTCGATCAGTATATTATGCATGGTGGAAAGGTTCTTTTTTTTATTGACCGATTGGAAGTAAATATGGATAGTATTGCGACTGAAAACAATTTTGCTTTTCCCTACAATCTCAATCTTGATGATATGCTCTTTAAATATGGAGTGCGTATTAATGGTGATTTAGTACAAGATATGCTTTCTGCAAGATATCCCATAGTTACTGGAAATTTTGGTGATCAACCACAAATACAGATGATTCCTTGGCCATTTTTCCCATTGATAAGTAAGTATGGAGATCATTTCGCTGTGAAAAATCTTGATGCAATAACAACAAAGTTTGTAAGCACCATGGATACCATAAAAGCCCTAGGAATAAAAAAAACACCTCTACTTTTTACATCTCAATATTCAAGGCATATCACTGCTCCTGTGAAAGTAAGCTTGAATGATCTTCGAAATAATTTAACTCGTGATAAGTTTAGCGAACAAAATTTGGTAACAGGGTATTTGTTGGAAGGACAATTTTCATCATTATATAAAAACAGATTTTTGCCAAAAGGTGTATCAGATGAGGATAAGTTTAACGAAAGCCTTGATACCAAAATTATAGTGATATCAGATGGGGACATCGCTAGAAATGACATAAATCCAAAAACTGGAGAACCACTTGCTTTAGGTTTTGACCCCTATGCAGGGATGAAATTTGCGAATGAAGATTTTATATTAAATATGATAAGTTATTTGGTGGACGGTGAAGGTCTAATTTCCGCTAGATCAAAAGAAGTGAAAATTAGACCTTTAGACAGTATTAAGGCAGAGGAAGACCGAACTTATTGGCAGGTTGTTAATATAATTTTGCCGCTAATAGTATTATTTGCACTTGGTGTGGCAAAGTATTTTTTAAGGAGAAAGAAATACACAAATTTTTAGGAATGCAGAAAAAGAAAAACATAAAACTCCTCTTTGTGTTATTAGGGTTAATTATAGTCACTTTTATAACTGCCTATTACAATCCAAGTACAAATGATGGTTTTGATAAAAGTCAGTTCTCATTAACTAATACCGAACTGGTGGATCGAATAGAAATAGAAGGCTTAGAAGAAAAGAATATATTGACTCTTTCGGGAAGGCAATGGAAACTTAATAATGAATTCATGGCTGATCTTGTAAGAGTAAATGACCTGTTTGGCATTATAGAAAAAATTAGTGCTAGAAGGAAAGTTTCAGATATTGAAAAAGAAAAATTGTTAACAGCATCTATTAAAAATAGTATTGAAGTTCATGTTTTTGCTCAAGATGAAGTTTTGTTGAAGTATAAAATAATGGAAAATGAAAAGAAAACGATTACTTATCTTTTAAATGATGAAGGAGAAATATATGTAGGTAATATACCAGGGTATAATTATCATATTGCAAAGTTATTTAACCTTAACTCGAAGGGATGGCGTACTAATTATGTATTTGCATCTAACTGGACAACACTTGAAAAAATGGAAATATTCTACCCTGATAAACAGGGGTTTAATATATTTTATGACCCATCGGGGTATTATGTTGATAATATTCAAGAGCTTGATACTGCAAAAATGTACGATTACTTAGAGCAGATATCGTTTCTTCAGGTAAAGGAATTTTTAGATAGTGAGCCAGAGGTAGTTGGAAATAATCAGCTAGACATAATTGTGCAAGATGCAGGAACCAATACTATTAGTTTATCTTTTTATAAAGATAAAGAGGGAAATCAGTACGGGCTAATAGATTCACTTGAGTGGGCTACATTTAAGTCAAAAGATGTTGAAAAATTAATGAAATCGAGAGAATGGTTTATAAAATAGCATAAGAGGAATAAATACTTGTGAATTTTACTTTTAACAGAATTTAAAAGTAATTTCATTAATCCTTTTGATGAATTTTATATGTAGTTCTGTTTTTATTTTTAACTTTACCGAGTTTTTAAAACCAATTAACTACACGATACAAACATGAAATTTATTGTTTCTTCTGCCGCATTATTAAAGCAATTATCAAGCATTAATGGTGTAATAACTACTAATCCTGTGGTTCCGATTTTGGAGAACTTCCTTTTCGAGATAAGTGATGGATTACTTACAGTAACTGCTTCAGATTTACAAACTTCTATGATTACAGAAATTGATGTAGAATCTAAAGAAAGTGGAAGTATAGCAGTTCCTGCTAGAATACTTCTAGATACACTTAAAAACTTACCTGAACAACCTGTAACCTTCTCTATTGATGAAGAAACCTATAGTGTTGAAATTAGCTCAGACAATGGACGCTATAAGTTGGCAGGAGAGAATTCCACAGATTTCCCAAAAGTGCCAGCAGTGTCTAACGACTTCTCGGTGGAAATGTCAACGGATGTACTATCCAGTGCTATAAACAATACTATTTTCGCAACTAGTAATGATGAATTACGGCCTGCAATGACAGGAGTCTATATTAATCTTACTGATTCTAGTACCACTTTTGTGGCAACAGATAGTCATCGTTTAATAAGATATAGAAGAGTGGATGTAGCTTCTGATAATGGAAATGCAATTATTATACCTCGCAAAGCGTTAAATTTATTGAGAACTACATTACCAGCAGAAAACATCAATGTAAGTGTTGAATTTAATGTTTCCAATGCTTTCTTTAAATTCGGAAATATTCGAATGATATGTCGTTTAATTGATGAACGCTTTCCAGATTATGAAAATGTAATTCCTTCGGATAATGAAAATAACATGAGCATCAACCGAATGGAGTTTTTAGGGTCTCTTAGAAGGATAGCAATATATGCTAATAAGACAACCCATCAGGTGCGCTTAAAAATTACAGGTAGCGAGCTCCAAATTTCAGCAGAGGATTTAGATTTTGCTAATGAGGCAAATGAAAGACTTTCTTGTGAACATGATGGTGAAGATATAGAAATTGGTTTCAATGCTAAGTTTTTAGTTGAAATGTTAGGTAATATTGATTCAAAAGAAATAGAACTAAAGCTTTCTGAGCCAAATAAAGCAGGATTAATTATTCCTAAAGATACTGACGATAATGAAGATATATTAATGCTTGTAATGCCAGTAATGTTGAATAATTACGTTTAAATTCTTTTCACTTTTTATTTATTGGGTCAATAAAACTAAAATTGATAGGTGGTGGTATTTATTTTCTGATGAAAAATTACTATCCTTTTAAAGGATTTGCCATTTTTATGTTACCATCTAAAACTTATTAAGATGAGTATATAATAGAATTAGCGCATCTGTACTAATAAATGGTGATTACCATACTGAACTCATTCCCAAACACTCCCTTCCCAAAAATCAACATATCTTTAGTCAAATATAACTAAAGATAAAAAGACCT
The DNA here is from genome assembly GCA_029882685.1 of Cyclobacteriaceae bacterium. GTDB lineage: Bacteria > Bacteroidota > Bacteroidia > Cytophagales > Cyclobacteriaceae > JAOUKH01. Next base: position 25,223 of record JAOUKH010000013.1, on the reverse strand, counting down.
TAATATCCTATTTTTTAATATTAAAGTTTCATTAAAAATAGGATTTTAATATTAATTATTGTAGCTTGATATAGTTTTGTGTCTAAAAATCCTTTAGAATATAGTGTGAGAGCTTATTAATTTCTTAATCAAAGGATATTTAACTCATAATATATTACCTATGAAAAAATGAAATACTAATTATCAACAAGTAGGTTGGCTTAACTTTTTATAACAAATAAAAATTTAACAAAAAAAACATGAATTTTAACAAACCAAACTCAAGAAGAAATTTTATTGGAGCAATAGCAACTGGAGCTGCAGCTACAGGATTGTCCCTTATTCCTAAGCCTATTCAAGCTAAAATTAATCCAGAAACTTTTGATTTTAAATTAGAGGATCTTGTAAAGAGTGGAGATGAGATGGATCAAGCTTTAAAAAAAATAGGAGGTAGAGCACATCCAGTTGCTTATGATGTATCACAGGCTATTCCATGGGGTTTTATTTGGTCTAATGTTTATTACATTACTAATGCTGAATCAGGAACTCCTAATGATCAATTAGGAATTCTAAATGTTTTAAGACACCATGGGATGATTTATGCGTTGAATGATGCAACCATTAGTAAATACAAGCTGGGTGAGCACTTTGGATTCAATGATCCAATTACAAAAGCGCCAGCACTTAAAAACCCATATTATGTACCTGAAGATGGTGTCTTTCCTCTTCCAGGGCTTGATGGTATAAAGGGGCTTCAGGATAAAGGGGCTATATTTTGTGTTTGTGATATGGCGAGGAAAGTGAACGCACAATTTGTAGCTCAAAAAGTAGGATCTACTACAGAAGAGGTATATAAAGATTTTGTTGATGGTACATTGCCAGGTATCATAGGTGCGCCATCTGGAGTTTGGGCACTTGGTCGTCTAGCTGAGAACAATATAGCATATATTGATGCTAGCGTAGGGTGATTTTAAAGATTATTTTCAGGGAAATTATTTAATGCATTTTTGTTATGAAAAATTACTGTCTAGTTCTGTTGTTAATGCTGATAGCATATACTACAAAAGCACAAACAAAACCTATAAAAATTGTTTTTGATGTAACAAGTTCTGATGTAAAAGTTCATCAGTCCACTTTAAGGCATGTAAAACTTATGTCTGAAAATTATCCTAATTCTGAATTTGAAGTAGTGATGTATGGTGGAGCTCTTGAAATGGTGTTAATAGACAAGTCTTCAGTAGCAGCAGAAATAGAGAAATTTGCCACTAATGACAATGTAACTTTTATGATTTGTTCAATGACATTAAACCGTCATAATGTTAAAAAAGAGCAATTAGTGGTAGGTGTAGGTTCTGTTCCTGATGGAATATTAGAAATTGTTGAGAAACAAAGTGAAGGGTGGGGATATATTAAAGAAGCGAATTAGGAGTTATTAATTTTTTTATTGACAAAGGAGCTTGAAAATATTTTCAAGCTCTTTTTTTTGTCCTGATTAGGTATGGTTATCATTATTATGAAAAAATATTAATATCAAATCATTTTGTTTTTGTAATACCATATTGCTTTTCGTAAAAATCAATGATGGGAGGGAAAGGGCCAAACTTATGTTGCTCAGGAGTAAAATTATCTACCCAGGGGCCATAAGGAGTTGATACAGGCTTTAATTTTAAATCGGGAAAGTCATCTTTTCTATTTTGTTTATTTGGTCTTTCGAAAGTATTGATATATGCTGCAATGTGATAAGCTTCAGCATCAGTTACTAAAGGAGCATCATAAGTAGCTCCAAAAGGCATATTCCCTTTTATAAATTGAGCCGATGTAATTACGCGATTCATACCTGCACCATCATTATATGAGTCATGTCCTCCTAATGGAGGGTAAGTATAACCAGAAAATTGGGCTGTGTTATTTTTCAGACCCTTACCATTTTCTTTATGACAAAGTTTACATTTAGCTTCATAAATAGCCTTTCCTATATTAGGGTCTGCTTTTTCATCAGGAATGTTAATTTTGACATACCCTTTGTAAAGTTTCTCTATGTCTTCAGGAACATCTTCACTTAACCATTTCATGTACTCAATTATAGCTTGCATTTCATCGCTATTTTCAGGCATAACTCTACCATTCATACTTCGTTCCATACATCCGTTAATTCGTTCTTCTAACGTACCCATTTTATTCTCTCTACCTCTGAACTGGGGAAACCTATTTGTTACACCTACAAATGAACCAGATCCAATTTTACGACCAGCATTAAGATGGCAGTTATCACAGGTAAGGTTATTGCCAGCATACCTCATTGCTTTGTTAGTAGCCAGAGGTCCAATGTGATCGGATGTTTTTGTTATTAATAGATATCCATATTTTACCTTATCTCCTTGTGATCCTTTTGGCATATCTGTATCAATGGATTTTAACCTCCATGTAAATGCTGTTTGGTTAGCATCTTGAAATTTCAAGATAGGAGGGATGTAGTGAAGTACAGTAACAAATGCAATAAATATTACAGCTAGAAACAACAATAGATAAGTTGCTTTAAGCAATAACTTGATTTGTATGATAGTATTTTTCATTTTATTTCTATGAAAAATATGGATATTTTCATAGAAATAAAAATCTTACTTATTTGTTGCTATCAATCAACATAGATTCAGCCATTTTTACAGCTTCGTAGGCGTTTATAATAGCACCTGAAATACTTAATTCTGAGAATAAAACTTTTTCTTGCTTTTCAGCATTCTTAGATGGCTTAATTACTTCCAAATTCTCATATTTTTTTGATGACTTCAATAAAATATCTTTAATCTGAATTGAATTTAGCTGAGGGTAATAAGACATTAGTAATGCTGCAACTCCAGCAGTTACTGGTGATGCCATGCTAGTGCCATCAAAAGCTTCATAATTATCATCAGGGGTAGTAGATGTAATTTGACAACCTGGGGCAAATATATTTACAGTTTCACTTCCATAATTAGAGAAGCTACCCACAAACGCATTGTTTATTCCAGAATTAGAAGCTCCTACCTCAATCCAAAGTTGTGAAACACTTTTTTCATCCAAAAATTTCTTTGTAGGGAAATTATCTTTCACGTCTATATCTTTTGAACTGTTACCAGCGGCATGTATTAATAAAACACCTTTTTCTTCAGCATATTTTACTGCATTATCAACAGCTTCTTTTTGTGGGGAAAAAGATTTCCCAAAACTCATATTTATAATTTTTGCACCGTTGTCAACAGCGTAATAGATAGCATTGGCAATATCTTTATCTCGTTCATCACCATCTGGAACAGCCCTAATAGACATAATACTTACATTATCACCAATACCTTGTATGCCAATTTTATTATTTCTATTTGCAGCAATTATTCCTGCTACATGAGTGCCATGAGAAGCATCTGGACCTTCAACATTATTGTTACCATAATATTTTTCATTAAGATCTTCGTAATTATCACCTACTAAACCACGGGGATCAAAATCTACATTGTATGCAAAATTCAATTGTTTTTCTAAATGTTCTTGCCAATTCGTAACTTCTTTATCATTGATGTTATGTTCAAGTAAGTTTTTGTAGAAATTTATTATCTGTGCTAATTGTTCGTTTGAATTAGTATCAATTTTATTAATAACCTCAATTGTGAGCGTATCGGATGAAGTAAAGTTTAAAAGTATCTCTTTAGCAAATTTGTAATTTTTATAGAAGTTAGAAAATTGAGCATACTCTTCTTCAAATTTTGTTTTTTGCTTCATAAATTGCTTTTCCAGCTCTTTATAATACTTATACTTCTCCTTATTCTTTCTACGTAGCTTTAACGAATCTTTGTTCCCAAAAAAAATACCTAAGCGTACATATTCTCTTGTAAGCTCATAAGAATCACTTTCTATATTTTCACCATCAGCATTACCAATAAAGTTCCACCCATGTATATCATCAATATACCCATTGTTATCATCATCAATGCCATTGTCTGCTATTTCGTCATCATTTACCCATATTGAGCCCTGTAAGTCTTCATGCTCAATATCTATTCCCGAGTCAATTACTGCGACTACAACATTTTTTGATGATTTATTCTTAAGAATAGTGCGATAAGCTTTTTCGGTGCTAATTCCTAATACACTATCTTCTTCTGGGTCGAGGTTAAACCAGTTATCAGGGTACTGAATATCAATAATTGTTGAGTCATTGTCTTGAGCCATTGAATTGTTAAATGACAGAAGAGATAAAAAGATAAAACTTATGAGAATTGATCGCATATAAATAATTTTACAAAATGATTTTATAAATAAATGCTGCAATTTATCAAAAATGCAGACAATTTGAAGTTGTATATAAATAAAATAAGCTACAAGAAATTATTTAAACGTATAATAATGATTAAAATAGGTGTAATTAATGTATCAGATAGGGCGAGTGCTGGAATATATGAAGACATTCCAGGAAAGGCTATTGTTGAGACTCTCAATGATTATCTTACTTCGGACTGGGAGCCTGTTTATAAGGTAATACCTGATGAAGAAGATGAGATTGCAGCTGCGATGATAAAAATGGCTGACGATGAGGGTTGTTGTTTAATTGTTACTTCAGGAGGGACAGGGCCTGCCAAACGTGATGTTACCCCTGAAGCAACAGAGAAGGTATGTCAGAAAATGATGCCTGGATTTGGAGAATTGATGCGTCAAGAGAGTTTGAAATTTGTACCTACTGCTATTTTGTCTAGACAAACTGCTGGGATAAGAAATAATACTTTAATTGTGAATCTCCCAGGAAAACCAAAAGCCATACGAGAATGTTTGGATGCTGTGTTTCCAGCTATTCCGTATTGTATAGATCTTATTGATGGCCCTTTCTTAGAGTGTGATGAAAGCGTGATAAAACCATTTCGTCCAAAATCAAGCTAATAAAGCTATGTGGCTGTTTAAATACTTTTTCATTCTTTTGGTAAAAATTTATCAGGTAGTATTATCTCCATTATTACCTGCATCATGCCGTTATACTCCTACGTGTTCAGTATATGCCATTAAGGCATTAGAAATTCATGGACCTTTTAAAGGAGGGTGGTTGGCATTAAAGAGAATATCTAGTTGTCACCCTTGGGGAGGTCATGGTTACGATCCTGTCCCTGAAAAGGAAAATGAGGAAAGCAATAAATCATAAATTGGTTAAACTTTTTAGTAGTTTTAGTGTATTGACATTCAACGACCATATTTATGGATAGAATAAAAATAGATATGCATACGCATATCTTTCCTAAACATCTACCTCGGTTTTCAGAAAAATTTGGCTATGATGGCTTTATACATTTAGAACATCACCGAACGGGTTTTGCTAGAATGATGCAAGGAGATAAGTTTTTTCGTGAAATAGAAGAAAATTGTTGGAATCCAGAGTTACGGATTGAAGAATATGAAAAACTAGGAGTGCAAACGCAAGTAGTATGCACTATTCCAGTGATGTTTTGTTATGATGCAAAGCCCGAACATGGATTGGAAATAGCTCGGTTTTTAAATGATGATTTGTCGGAAACAACGCATAAATATCCAAAAAGATATATTGGGTTGGGTACATTGCCAATGCAGGATACAAAATTGGCTATTCAGGAATTGGAGCGATGCAAAAACGAACTTGGGTTTAAAGGAATACAGATAGGATCTAATGTTAATAATGAAAACCTAAATGAAGAAAAATTTTTCCCCATTTTTGAAGCTTGTCAAGATTTAGGAATGGCAGTTTTGGTGCATCCGTGGAATATGATGGGGAAAGAATACATGGAAAAATATTGGCTTCCTTGGTTGGTGGGGATGCCAGCAGAGACATCACGTGCTGTATGTTCTATGATATTTGGTGGTGTTTTTGAACGATTACCTCAATTAAGAGTAAATTTCGCTCATGCTGGAGGATCCTTTTTGCCAACAATTGGAAGAGTGGAGCATGGTTACAATAGTCGTCCTGATTTAGTAGCCATAGACAACCCTGTGAATCCTAGGAAATATTTAGGGAAATTTTGGGTGGATTGTATTACACACGACCCAACGATGCTGGAATACGTACTAAAAACAGTAGGTGATGATAAAGTAACGCTAGGTTCTGATTACCCTTTTCCCCTTGGAGATTTGGAAATAGGTAAATTTATTGATGATATGAACTTAGAACACGAGGTGAAAGATAACATATACTGTCATGCTACTTTACAATGGTTAGATATTAAGCTTGATGATATAAGATTGTAGTATGTAGATATCTTTTTAGATATAGGAAACATCAAAAAGTAGAATAAATATTACATTGTGCGTTTTTCATTTTTTTTAAATGAAAAACGATGCATAATGTCTGCACCTTTGAAAGGTAAAAAAACAGCAGTATATTATGTTATTCTATTTTGCCTTGATGTCTCTATTCTTTATTCCTTTTTTTTATACTGCGCATTATTATAACCAGAAAAGAACATAGTGTAGGACACTATTTAACTTTCCGTAAAATTCAATTTTATTACTTCAGTAAACTTGCCGTAACCCAATGCCATTTGTAGTTTAAAAAGGGTTGGTTAATTAATAATTTAGATTTAGTTTTGCCGACCTACTAGCACACGAAAATATTTATGCGCACGTGGCGGAATTGGTAGACGCGCCAGCTTGAGGGGCTGGTGACCGCAAGGTCGTGGAGGTTCGACTCCTCTCGTGCGCACTTAATTTTTCTTCTTTTTCTTAAATAAGCCTTTGATTCGATCACCAAAATTTTTCTTTTCGATTTCAAGGCTGTCACCAAAGTCTTTGGTAATTACTTTATCTTTTTTCCTGAATATCTTTTCCATAAAAGTGGCATCATCCATTTCGGGGATACAGTCCATTTGTTCAGCTAGTGAGTCTAATAGTAATGGAAATTTAGCTTTGGTAACAAAACTTAATTCTGGATCATTATTTATATTTTTAAGGAATAATGCTGTGATGGGCAAAGCCATATTTGCACCCTGTCCTAAATTGGTGGTTCTAAATTTATAATTAGGGTTGTCAGCACCTACCCAGCTTATCATTACAAGATGAGGTGTGGCAGAGGCAAACCATCCATCAGTATTGCCTTGTGTCGTACCTGTTTTACCAATTAAGTCATTTTTTAGTCCATACTTCCATCTTATTCGAGATGCAGTACCATGGTTAACCACACTTTTCATCATGTTAATCATTAAATCGCAAGTTTCTTCACGTAGAACCTGTTCTTTAGGTTTAAAACCATTTTCATAAACTATTTCACCTTCTTTATTTTCTATGGCTACAATGGTGTAAGGCTGTATTGGTGCGCCATGATTTATAAAAGTGCTATAAACAGTCGCTAATTCAGATACAGAAACATTGGCAGTGCCTAATGCTAATGAAGGTACTGATGGTAAATCGCTTTCAACTCCCATTTTCGCAGCTAATTGTATAACGTTGTTTATTCCTGTTTTATCAATTAAGTTTACAGCCACAGTATTTACAGACTTTGAAAGAGCACCTTTCATGGAGTACTTCATATTGTAATTATCCTCTCCATTCGAAGGTGTCCAATTATCGAAATTTTCATACGTTGTTTTTTGGGCAGAGATATAGTCGCAAGGTGCTATACCTTTTTCTATTGCAGCAGCATATACAATTGGTTTAAAAGTAGAACCTACCTGACGTTTTGTAGTGTAGTTTACATGGTCGTATTGAAAGTATTTAAAATTGATTCCTCCTATCCATACTTTTATTTGTCCAGTTTTGGGATCTAGAGCCATAAAACCTGTGTTTAAAAAAGATAAATAATGTTTTATGGAATCCATGGGTGTAATCTGAACTTCTTTTTCTCCTTGCCAGGTAAAAATATCCATGGATACTTTTGTGTTAAACACTTGATTTATTTCCTCCTCAGTTGCACCCTCATTTTTTATTTTTTCATATCTCTGTGATTGTCGCATAGCACTTTCAAGGATGTTTTTATTTGTCCTCCATGGTTCTTTTGTTTTAATGTGGCTATCGAAAACCTTTTGTAGATTGGTCATATGGGTTTTCATGGCTTTTTCAGCATGACGTTGCATCCTTGCATCAAGGGTAGTATGTATTATTAGTCCATCAGTATAGAGATTGTATTGTGAACCATTTGCTTTTGTATTCGCTGCACACCATTTTAAAGCACGTTGTCTTACTTGTTCTCTAAAATAGGTGGCAATACCTTCCTGATGAGAAACTTTTTTATATTTCAAGGCAAGTAATTCATTTTTGTATTCTGTAGCTTCTTCTTTGGCAAGATACTCGTATTTCATCATTTGATTAATGACTACATTTCTTCGAAAACGCGCTTTGTCTGGAAATAATCTTGGATTGTACGAATAATTTGCTTTGAGCATACCTACTAATACAGCAGATTGTGGAACAGTAAGATTTTTTGCATTGGTACTAAAAAAACGATTTGCTGCACTTTCAATACCAAAAGCGTTGTCCCCAAAAGGGACAGTATTGAGGTATAGAGTGATAATATCTTCTTTACTATATGCTTCTTCAAATCTACGTGCGATTAATATTTCTTTGATTTTGGTAATTGGAATGGAAAAATGTTTGTATTGCCTCCTTCCATATATATTTTTCACCAACTGTTGAGTAATTGTACTTCCGCCACCACCACCACGGTCTTGAAGAATAGCTGTTTTTATTATCACACGAACAAGACTCCTGTAGTCAACCCCATTATGTTCAAAAAATCGAGCATCTTCTGTTGCCACGAGGGCGTTAATAATGTTTTTTGATATGTCCTCATAGGCAATGGCGGATCTATCTTGTAAATAGTATTTTCCTAGTAATTCACCATCTGTACTATAAACTTTACTGGCTTCCATGTTTTGAATAGATTTTAACTCTTCTACAGAAGGTAGTTTACCATAAAAGCCCATTTTTACGCTAAAAATAAAAAGTACTATAAACAGGACGGTAAGAAAATATACCTTAATAAATAGAGTTAATAATTTCTTCTTAAAGGGTTGGGTAGGGGCGTCTTTATTTCGGTTAATAATATTGTACATGGTTGTATAAAAAGTATGCGAAAGTAAGGAGTGCATTTGGTAAAGTAAATACTACATGGTTATAATGTTTTTAAGTTCGGATAATGAATGGTTATATTTGATGGGTTATAAAACATAAAATATTTAAAACACTACTAACTTAATTAAGGAGAACACACATGAGTATTAACGTAAAATTATTAAAATCTATATGTGAAGAGGCTGGAGTGCCAGGATATGAAAGCCGTATCAGAAATCTTATCATTGATGAAGTACGGTCACTTGTTGATGAATTGGAGGTTGATAATATGGGGAATGTTATCGCTATTAAAAAGGGGAAAGATAGTTCCCTAAAAGCTATGATTGGTGCACATATGGATGAAATTGGATTTATTGTTACCCATATTGATGATAATGGATTTGTAAGGTTTACTACATTAGGAGGCTTCGATCCTAAAACGCTAACTGCTCAACGTGTTATTGTTCATGGTAAGAAAGACATGATAGGAGTGATGGGAACCAAACCTATACATGTGATGTCTCCTGAGGAAAGGGCTAAAATGCCTAAAACCACAGATTACTATTTGGACATGGGAATGAAAAAGGAAGAGGTGGAAAAATACATTAGCATAGGTGACCCAATAACTAGAGAACGAGAACTTATTGAAATGGGTGATTGTGTAAACTGTAAATCTATTGATAATCGTGTTTCGGTTTTTGTACTTATTGAAACTTTAAGGGTGCTAAAAGATGTTCCTTATGATATATATGGTGTGTTTACTGTGCAGGAAGAAGTAGGAATAAGAGGTGCAAATGTAGCAGCTCATAAAATTAATCCTGATTTTGGTTTTGGGTTAGATACTACTATAGCATTTGACTTACCTGGAGCACAACCACATGAAATGGTAACGAAATTAGGAGAAGGAACTGCAATAAAAATTTTGGATGCAATGACGATCTGTGATTATAGGATGGTGGATTACATGAAAAAAATTGCTAAGGAGAAAAATATAAAATGGCAGAATGAAATACTAACAGCAGGAGGAACAGACACTGCAGGTATTCAAAGAATGGGAAAGGATGGTGCTATTTCGGGTGCTATTTCCATTCCAACAAGGCATTTGCATCAGGTAATAGAAATGGCGCATAAAGATGACATTGATGGAAGTATTAATTTATTAAAAGCATGTTTGGAATCATTAGATCAGTATGATTGGAATCATAAATAACAAATTGAAATGAAAAAAAGAGAGAGAAAAAATTTTAATGACTTTCAAGGAAGATGTATATTTTCTCTTTCTATATTTAATATTTGCAAACAAGTTCTGATCATAGTTGTATTGAACTTCACTGTTTTTGGTGTGGTTGCTCAAAAAAAATCAATAACTATAAGTGGTGTTGTAATGGATGCCGATAGTATAAGTGCTGTTCCCTATGTTAATATCCTTTTAAAAGATACTTTTTTTGGGACTGTATCGAATAATTCAGGTCATTTTAGCTTTTTGGCAAGTGAGGGCGACACACTTCAATTTTCTAGCATAGGCTATTTTGATGCTTATTTTATTATGCCTGAAACTTTAAATGGAGATAGCTATTCATTAATTCAACTTATGCGAAAAGAAACAATTATGCTGGAAGAAGTAGTGATTTTTCCTTGGCCAGAGTATGAACACCTTAAGAATGCTTTTTTAAATGCTGAACCAAAGCGTAATTTGGAAGATATAGCATTAGAAGGAAAACGTAAAATCAAACGAATTTCTAAAGAAGAATTTGAGCGAAATAAATACTATTATAATATGTATCATAACAATCAATTGTATGATATGACGGGCATTGTCCCACCCAATAATTTTCTAAATCCAATTGAATGGACTAACTTTATTCGTAATGTAAGCACGAAAAAGTACAATAAATAAAAAAAATGACGACCTTTGCACAAGTTTATTGCAAAAGCAGAAATCAAAAGCATTATGAAGAAAGTTAAATTCTCGAATAAAGAGCCAAAAGATTTTTCAAAAATAATTCATAAAAGAGTTAACCAGTACTTTAAGGATAGAGGTATTTCTAAAGCAGGAAATCTACATATGTATGTAAAAACTGCAGTAATGTTAATGCTTTATTTTGTCCCTTATGTAATGCTGTTATTAAACATTCTTCCTATATGGGCAATGTTTGTGATGTACGCAATAATGGGTTTTGGTATCTCTGGTATTGGATTATCAATTATGCATGATTCTAATCACGAGGCTTTTTCTAACAAAAAGTGGGTTAATAAACTATTTGGGTTCTCTATGAATATAATGGGTTTTAGTGCATACAATTGGAAAATACAACATAATGTACTTCACCATACTTTTACAAATGTTTACGGGTTAGATGAGGATATCCATGATAAGCCTTTTATTCGCTTGTCTCCACATGGAAAGCTTAAGAGTTATCATCGTTATCAGCATATATATGCACCTATTTTGTACTGTTTTTCTACAATCAGTTGGTTTTTTATCAAGGATATTAAGCAATTAAAGGTGTACAAAAATAGTAACCTGACACCAAAAGAAACTAGAGAATCTATGTTAAATATACCCGTTACTATAATCACAAAAATTGTCTTGCTTTTTTATATAATTGCACTTCCGATAATGATAGGGTTACCTTGGTGGGTAGTAATCACAGGTTTTGTTTTAATGCATATGGTTGGTGGTTTGGTTATTACCACAATTTTTCAATTGGCGCATGTAGTTGAAGGTCCTGAACATCATGATGCACATAAAACGGATATGATTGAAGGCAGTAGAGCAGTACATCAATTAAAGACTACAGCTAATTTTGCTATGAAAAGCCCTTTAGTAACTTGGTTTGCTGGAGGACTAAATTTCCAGATAGAACATCATCTTTTTCCGACTATCTGCCATGTGCATTACACTAAAATTTCTAAAATTGTGAAAGAAACCGCACAGGAATTTGGATTACCTTACTATCATCAGCCTAAAATGTGGAAGGCAGTTGTTTCACATTTAAGAATGCTGAAACAGTTTGGAAACATGAAAATGGCTTAATATAGCTTTCCTAAAGCTACACCTCCAAAAGTAGCCAGTAAACCAATCACAATACTTAAAGTTATGTAGGCAGTTAATGTACCCCATTCGCCTTCTTGATACAATATTTGGTTTTCGTAAGAAAAGGTAGAGAAGGTGGTGAAGCTACCACAAAATCCTGTGGCTAAGAAAAAACGCATTTCATGACTCAATATCTGTTCTTTATCGGCAACAGCATAAATTAACCCTAGTAAAAAACACCCTATTAGGTTTACTGAAAAAGTGCCAAAAGGATATGCACCAAAGAAATTTTTATCGACATATAACGATAACCAGTACCTAGAAATACTTCCCAGAAACCCCCCAGCACCTATAATTAGTGATATTTTTAACATGCTGTTTAGTTATTTAGGTGAGTTAATTTATAATTAATAATAATATTATTTTCGAACTTCCCAAGCTTTAGTTTTTGAGTTATAATATTTTTCAGGGACATTAATATTTTGGGCATCATATAATTTGCGAGTGTCATTTAAGAACAACATCATGGCTTCATAATCTTGCATTCCTACAAAAAAATCATACTCTTGCTCATATTTTGAAGCAGGTAATACATAAAACTCCTTTCTTCCTTTCTCATTTGGTGTGTAAACCCATGTGAGTTGATAATTGGGGTTTTCCACCCAAGATTTATCACCTAATTTGGCGATCTCAAAATGAAGTAATGTACCTCCATCTGTATATCGTTTTCTTTGATTTGACACAAAATTACCTAAGGAATAAGCCACAAAACGATTGTCATGCTTTTCGATTCTTTGCAATACATGTGGGTGAGAACCGATAATTATATCAGCTCCTTTTTCTATACAATATTGATAAAGTGATTGTTGCTCTTTGCTCGGGTTGCTTTGATATTCTAACCCCCAGTGTACAAATAAAATAATTTTATCTACATAAGATTTTTTAGCCCTTATGATATCTTCTTCAATTTTTGTTTTATCGATAAGGTTTACGATGGTAGGAGAGGGTACAGGTATTCCATTTGTACCATAAGTATAGTTAAGTAGTGCAACACGAATGCCATCCTTTTCTAATATTAATAGGGGAGATTCTTCTTTTTCATTAGAATTTCTAAAAGTACCAGTATGTTGAATTTCTAAGTTGTCTAAAATATCAAGGGTAGTAATAATACCAGATTTTCCCCTATCACAACTATGATTGTTTGCAGTTACCAAAGCATCTACACCAGCATTCTGAAGTCCACTTGCCAATGCAGCAGGTGAACTAAAACTTGGATAGCCTTTATAAGGTTTTATGCCAAGTGTTACTTCTAAATTTGCTATGGTGAAATCGGCAGCACTCATTTGAGGTTTTAAATATTGAAAAACCGAGTTATAGTCAAAGTCATTTGTTTGTTTCTGATAGGCAGATCGAATTTGGGTATCGTGACCCATAACATCTCCTATAAAAGTGAAGGACACTCTTGAAGTGTCAGTTTGGGCAAAAGAAATAAAAGACAAAAGAAAATGAACTAATGTTAATATGTAGGTAGACGAAATACAACATTTTCTGATCATGATATTCAATATTTTTTCATTTTTTACATATCAAGAATAAAACCACAATTTAATTGCTAATGCTGTAACTGCAATTACTAATATTCTTTTTATCCATTTATCTCCAGCTTTAACTGACCATCGACTAGCGACCCATGCACCAGTCGCATTTCCTACTGCCAAAGAAAGCCCATATTCCCAATTTATCATTCCTTTCCATATAAATACACCTAAAGCTGCTGCGGTGTAAACTAATGCCACAAATACCTTTATGGCATTAGTTTTTACTAGAGAGAGATGATTGATATTTACTAATGAGGCGATAATTATAAACCCTATACCTGCTTGAATAAACCCACCATACATTCCTACAAAAAAGAAAACAACAGTGCCAATGAGTTGATGTTTAAACCCCATCCGTTCTTCACTATTTGATGAAATTTTCGGAGAAAGTACTGTAACAAAAATTACTGCAATCATAATAACAGCAATAACCTTGTTAAAGACTGCATCTTCTAATTTAGTAGATGCAAATGCCCCAACCATAGAGCCTGGAATAGCTGCTAATGACAAATAAGTACCATATGGGAGTGGAGAAACACCTTTAGATCGAAATCCTGCTACAGCAAAAACATTTTGAAAAAATATAGCTACACGATTGGTGGCATTGGCTATTACTGAAGGTAGACCAAGAAATATTAAAATGGGCAAACTAATTAATGACCCACCTCCTGCTATTACATTTATAAAACCAGCTAATATCCCTACTCCTATTATTAAAGCATATTCATAATATTGCATGGCGCAAACATAAGGAAAAATGTGCTTTGTCGGTAAAAAAAGAGGCTGAACGAATACATGTTGTTGATAATAAACGTTTTGTCTATTATCGTGTGCTATGTACTTTAAATAACCATGTTAAAATATTCGAACTTAACTTTATTATGCATTCTGCTGGTTGGCGCCTCTTATGCTCAAAAAAGCAAAAAAATCATTTACAAAAAGAAACTGTTCCAGTTTTCATTTGTGCCTTCATTTGGAACTAATGGACTTCATCCTGGAGAGTATATCAATTATTTTTCATTAAATGTTTTTTCAGGATACTCTGCTTCAAATCAGTTTTTTGAAATCGCTGGAATTTCCAATTTAAATGAAGTGGAAACAAAGGGGCTTCAGTTTGCTGGTATTTTGAACATTACGGGTGGAAATGCTCACGCTAATCTATCAAAAAGAGAAATTGTAGCAGAAGAAATTGCTGTAGAACACAACTTGCAGGGAATTCAAGGTGCGGGCTTTATAAATATTGTAAGTAATACTGTACGAGGAGGTCAATTTTCGGGAGGTATAAATGTAGTAGGAGGGGCGTTATGGGGGATGCAAGTGGCAGGTGTTGCTAATACTGTGGCTAAATACGGAACAGGGGTTCAAATTGCTGGGTTATATAATATTTCAAAACAACGAATGGATGGTTTGCAGTTGGCTGGACTATTTAATTATACGGAAGGGTTGCTTATAGGCACACAAATTGGAATATACAATTCAGCAGGTAGGATTGAAGGCAAGAATTCCTATAATAATAATGACTTTACAGCTGTTCAAATAGGATTGGTGAATAGAGCTAAAAAAATGAATGGAGTCCAAATAGGGCTCGTGAATCTTGGAGGAACAAGCCAAGGGGCTATGATTGGCTTAATAAATTTATACAGGAATGGGAATGTGCAAAACACTAAAGGTGCAACATCTTTCGGTTTAATTAACGCAGGTGATTTTGGAAATCTGATGGTGTATGGTGATGAAACATTTGTGCTGAATTATCAACTCAATCTTGGAAATTCAAAAAACAGCAATATAACACCTCATTCTGTAAGGAGGTATTGGTATAATGGACTGATATATGGGCACACGCCTAAATTTATAAATGATGCTGGCGATTGGAGTGCAGGTTATTCCATAGGTGAGTATTTTTATTTCCCTATAACTATGACACCAGGCATGAATGAGTATCGTTTCATAAGTACTACTGCCGAAATTTTACACTACAATTATGGAAAAAGCACCAACGAAAAAATTAACCCACTGCTAAAGTTAAAAGTGGGATATGGCACGAAATTTCATCCAAAAGTGGGATTTCATTTATTTGGAGGCATAAGTTATAATATCCTTATCACTAATTCAGGTCATGAATCTTCTGAAAAGTGGTTAGAAAGTGAAAAAAACAACATTTCGAGTTATGTTAAAATGTGGCCTGGTTTGTTTTTTGGAATACATTTGCATTGATTTTTATAAGCTAATTCGATCTTAGTCTGCAAGAAGGCTTGTTTTTGTATCTCGAAATATTTCAAAATAGACCTTGAAGTAAGCATAGAGTAACTAAGTTGAGGGTGGTGCAGGGTATTAACTCGTACAATAAAGTTTTCTTGGATGAGATAAACATCTAACTTTAAGACTGAAAAAGGAACATCATGGATATACTCATCAAAAACATTAAAGGACTGGTTCAAGTCAGAGACATATCACCAAAATGGGTAGCAGGGAAGGATATGGCAGAATTGCCAATACTTGAAAATGCCTTTCTAAAGATTGATGGTGAGAAAATATCCGATTATGGTTTGATGAGTGATTTGAAAGATGAGGAGGCTAAGAAGGTAATTGATGCTACTGGTCGTTTTGTGTTTCCTAGTTTTGTTGATTCCCATACGCATTTGGTTTTTGCAGCCAGTAGAGAAAGTGAATTCGTTGATAAGATAAAGGGGGTTTCGTATGAAGAAATAGCAAGGAAAGGTGGAGGTATTTTAAATTCAGCTAAACGGCTGCAACAAACTTCGGAAGAAGAGTTATATGAGAGTGCCTTAAAACGTGCATTTGAAATTATTGGTTTTGGAACAGGAGCCGTTGAAATTAAAAGTGGGTATGGCTTAACAGTAAAGGATGAAATAAAAATGCTAAGAGTAGCAAAAAGAATAGGAGAAAATACACCTCTAACCGTTAAAACTACATTTTTGGGAGCACATGCTATTCCAAAAGAATACAGTAATAGACAACAGTATATAGATTTAGTCATGAAAGAGATGATTCCACAAGTAGCGGAAGAAGGTCTGGCAGAGTATATAGATGCCTTTTGTGAAACGGGTTTCTTTAGTCCCGATGAAACAGAAATGATAATGGAAGAGGGAAAAAAGTATGGATTAAAGCCTAAAATACATGCGAATCAGTTGAATATTTCAGGTGGAGTGCAAGTAGGAGTGAAGACTAAAGCAGTAAGTGTGGATCATTTAGAAAGTATGGGACAAGAAGAAATTGATGCACTTGTAGGATCAGAGGTGATGCCAACGATGTTGCCAGGAGCCGCATTTTTTTTACGGTCTAACTATCCGCCAGCACGAGAAATGATGAATGCTGGTTTACCACTTGCATTGGCAACGGATTATAACCCTGGAAGTGCTCCATGTGGCAAAATGCCATTCATTCTGTCATTGGCATGTGTGCAAATGCGTATGACTCCAGAAGAAGCAATTAATGCAGCTACAATCAATAGTGCCTATGCCATGGAATTGCAAGATACTCAAGGTTCCATCACAAAAGGAAAAGTAGCTAATGTATTTATCACATCTGAAATCCCTTCTATCTCTTATATACCTTATGCATTTGGCAGCGATGTAGTGGATCAGGTGATTTTGAATGGTGAGGTGGTTTAGCTGTTGATTTGATAAGTCAAAAAATTTTTGATAAAATAAAAAATATTGAAATAGTAGTATAAATCCTGTTTAAATGCTAGTGCAAGTTTTTGAATCTAGAAGTATATGTTTTTTCATACCTTTGTTATCCAATTAATTCATTAAAAGAAAAAGCATAATTCATGATTCAAATTATCTGTGGTACTAACCGTAATGATTCCATTTCAAAAAAAATTTCTATAATCTATCAGCAAATTCTTAATGAATTAGGGCTCAAAAGTAATATTATTGATTTAAGTGAGTTACCTGATGATTTTGTATTTAGTGCTTTATACGACAATGCGGGTAAAAATCAAGATTTCAATGTTTTTCGTGAAGTAATGGTTGAAGCTGAAAAATTTGTTTTTATAGTACCTGAATATAATGGTTCTTTTCCAGGAGTACTCAAAACATTTATTGATGGTCTGATCTTTCCTGATACTTTTAAAAACAAAAAGGCAGCTTTAGTAGGCTTGTCAAGCGGAATACAAGGAGCAGGATTAGCTCTAAGCCATCTTACTGATATTTTTAATTATTGCAACATGCATGTTTTGGCTCAGAAACCCAAGCTAATGCATATTGAAAAAAACATGAATAATGGGAGTGAGTTAGGAGACCTCTACACAGGCTTACTCAAAGAACAGGCAGAGTTGTTAGTGGAGTTTTGATTTTATTCTTATGGTTATATGATTAAATATAAACCTCTGTAGATCGAAAGAATTGATTTAGTTATCACAGAAAATTTTTATAGATATTCCGATTTTTGCTTCTTTTTAAATAAGTAATAATTAAATTATAGATTATTTAAATTAATTGTAGATAAATGAAATTAATTTTCTGTAAATATATATTGATAGGTATATGTTTTATATATATAATTCCATCCTTCAGCCAAGATAAAAATTGTAAAGTAATAAAAATAGGGATCGAAGAGACTTATGAAGGTGAATGTAAAAGAGGGTTGGCAAATGGAAATGGAAAAGCAACAGGAGAATTAGGTACTTATGTTGGTTTATTTAAGAAGGGTATGCCAAATGGTTTAGGAAAGCTTACATATTCTAATGATCATTATTATGAAGGTAAATGGAAATATGGAAAAAAACATGGAGAAGGAGTGCTAGTTTACCCAGCCGATAGTACAGTTCGAGGCTTCTGGGAGGAGGATGTGTACATAGGAGAGTATCCTTCCCCTTATAAAATAGTCTCTCAATATGGTTCAGCTAAAATAAGCATAAGAAAGGTAAATGATACTGGAGATAATATTGAAATTATTTTTATTAGAAATGGAATGAAAACACAACAAGATGTTGTGCAGTTAATGACGCAGAATAGTTCAGGAGTTTTGCAAGAAGGACAATTTCTTGGATTTCAAAATGTAGTATATCCCTTTGATGGAAGAATAGAATGTCAAGTAAAAAATTTAATGCACACCTCAAATAATATTATCAGTTTAGTATATAAAATCTACGAAAAAGGAAAGTGGCAAGTGGTGATAAACTATTAGCCCTTATATAATTTTCGTAAAATTTATTTATTATTCTGCAATGCCATTTTTTATTCTATCCCCTTAAATAGTCTACTCCAACGAATTTTGCTGAGTCCGCTTTCGTTTTGATCAAGTGAAAGCCAAATAAATGAACCTTTCCCCACTACATGGTCTTCAGGTACAAAACCCCAATAACGAGAGTCTAAAGAATTATGACGATTGTCACCCATCATAAAATAATAATTTTGATTAAATGTATATTTTTTAATCTGCTTTCCATTAATAAAAAGTTGATCTTCTTTAATCTCTACATTGTCATTGTGGTCATATAAGCGAATAGTTTTTCCGTAAGTAGCTAAAGTTTCATTATTAATTTCAATTTCCATTCCTTTGGCTGGGATAGTTAGTGGGCCATAAAAATCGGCATTCCATGGAAAAAGATCGGCAGAAGGGAAAATATTACTTTCAACTTTTTCTTCTAATCTAATATCTCTTTCCACTTTGGTAATAAAAGGCAGTGCTTCTAATTGCTTTGCTATTTCTGGACTTATTTGCATACTTGTTTTCACTCCTTCTTCATTTCTTCCAAACACGTAGGATTCAGATATGTCAAATTTCTTAAGTAGTCGATTGTTAATAGGGTCAATAGAAGTAACAACATAATGATATTGCATGTCAACAGGGTTTTCAGCTTCAACTCCATTAATGTATAGTTGACTATTTTTTACTTCCAGAACATCATTAGGTACTCCTACACATCTTTTTATATAATTTGTTTTTAAGTCAACTGGGTAGTCACGCCATTTTTCTTTATTTGGTTCTACTGAACCATTTTCAAGAATATTATTTTCATATAAACCAGGAACATTAAATACTACTACGTCATTGCGTTTGATGGAAGTGAATCCTGGTAGGCGAAATTGAGGAAGCTGAATCCAATCGACATATGATGGTATATCAGTCCCCCATATTTTTTGATGCGTTAATGGCACTTGTAAAATAGTTTTAGGAGTACGTGTCCCATAATGCATTTTGCTAACAAAAAGAAAATCACCAACTAAAAGCGAGCCTTCCATTGAAGGTGTAGGAATCGTAAATGGCTCCATAATCGACCAACGAATAATAGAGGCAGCAACTACTGCAAAGGCAATAGCATCTGCCCACTCTCTTCGGATTGATTTTTTTATTATTGGTAATTCGTCAACTTTACCTAAATATTTCAAATCATTTTTTACTACAGCAATAGGAAGGTATATGAATGGCACTAATATTCCTAAAAAGTGATCCCAAAAGGAATTTTTTGAAAAACATTTTAAGAGATCGATAATTACTCCCATTCCAACAATAATATTTACTCCTGGTATAAAAAATAGAATAATCCACCAAGTTGGTTTACCAACTATTTTTAATAGTGGAAGTATGTTATAAACAGGAATATATCCTTTCCATCCATCTTCACCAGCTTTGTCAAAAAATTTACTTAGAGAAAACCCAAAGAGTAAGTGTGTAATAATTCCTAAACCTATTAGTATGATCATGCTTATTTTTTTATTTCTTGTTTTGTAATAAAAACCTTACAAAGAAAGCAGGTTTTTTTAATTGATTATAACCCCATGTAATTTGACATTGATAAAACACCCTTTTTGTCATGTAACCATTCAGCCACCATTACGGCACCAAGGGCAAAACTATCTCGAGTATGTGCTGTGTGGGTTAACGTAATATTATCCATTTCGGATTCGTAAGAAACAGAATGTGTTCCAGGCACTTCTCCTTCTCGTTTAGAATATATAGGTAAAACATTTGGGTTATTTGATTCACCTTCCTGCCATTGACTTTTACTTTTTAAATGTTTTAGCACCCCTTCAGCCAATGTAATTGCTGTTCCACTTGGGCTATCTAATTTATGAATATGATGTATTTCTTCCATACTGGAATTGTACTGTGGATTGTTATTCATTATTTCAGCAACAATTTCATTTATTTTAAAAAATAAATTAACACCAATGCTATAGTTTGAAGCGTAAAAAAAAGTTCCTTTTCTATTACGACAATATTCTTCTATTTGTTCTTTTTTATCTAACCAACCAGTGGTCCCAGAGAGTACAGGAAATCCCAAATCAATACATTTTTTAATATTGTTGAAAGCAGATTCAGGTTGTGTAAATTCTATAGCTACTTGTGCTTCTTTTATTTCATCTAAAGAATCAGAACCTAATTCAACTCTGGCAACAATTTCATGTCCTCTTTTTAAGGCTATTTTTTCTATAGCCTTGCCCATTTTACCGTAACCAATTAGTGCTATATTCATTATTGAAAATGTAGTGTAAAAGAAAACCCAGCTTGCATGGAATTTAATGATTGGCTTAAAGAAGGATCTACTGTCAATTTTAGTTTTTCATTTACATCAAACTCTCTTAGGTGAGCATCAATGTGCGCATCGACTATATTGAGTAGGTAAAAAACACTGCCAATGATTATCCAATAATCACGCTCTCTTCTCGAATTATTCACACGATTACGTAGGTTGACTTCGGTGAATTCTCTTCCATTAATTGCATAGGTTGCAGTAGCATCTGCAAAACTGTTATTAGAAACTGCATAGAGTAAACCTTTTCGATGCGTCTGGTAGTCATTGTTATATCTATTGACCTGGTAATAAAGCCCAATAAATCCGACATAGATTAAAGGAATTTTCAAATATTTTTTATTATAAGCCTGGCCTAAACCTGGTAATACAGCAGAATAAAGCCCAGCTATTCGTGGGTCATATTTTTTTATATGTACCCCATTTAACTCAGGATTTTTTAGTTGGTTTTCCATGTAAAAAGTATCCTTTGGCTGTACTATACTGTCGGCAGTATTTTTTTGTCCATAACATAGTGATGTGGTAATAAAGAGAATACTAAAAAAACGAAAAAATAGCATGAGACTACATGTCGAGAATTTCAAGAATTCGATTGAGGTCTTCCACAGATACAAAAGGAATTTTAATTTCCCCTTTTTTACCGTCTGATTTAATATGTACTTTGGTGCCAAAATGAGTTGCTAATGTAGACTGCAACTGAACAATTTCCTTGCCAGAATCGGTATCGGGAGAAATTTTCTCTTCTTTTGGCTTCTTAGGACTTGATGCTTCTCGTACCAGAGCCTCAACCATTCGTACAGACAAGTCCTGTTCGATTATTTTTTTAAAAATATCGAGTTGTAAATCAATATTTTCAATATTAATGAGAGCACGGGCATGTCCCATAGATATTTTATTCTCTTTAAGACCCAATTGAATATCAGGTGGTAATTTGAGCAAGCGTAAGTAATTATTTACAGTAGCTCTTTTTTTACCTACTCTGTCTCCTAATTGTTCCTGTTTAAGATCACATTCTGATAATAATCGCTGATAACTTAAAGCTACTTCTATAGCATTAAGATTTTCTCTTTGAATATTTTCAATCAATGCCATCTCTAGCATTTGCTGATCATTGGCAGTACGAATATAAGCTGGAACTTTATCCAAGCCTGCCAACTTAGAAGCTCTGAGTCTACGTTCTCCAGAAATTAGCTGGTATTTTTTTTCTGAAACTTTACGAACTGTAATAGGTTGTATAATTCCATGAACTTGGATGGATTCTGATAATTCATTCAGTGCATCCTGATCAAATTCAGATCGTGGTTGATGAGGGTTAGTTTCTATTTCAGCTATAGAAATTTCATTAATAGCTGAAGTTGTGACTACTTTACTAATTAAATCATTTTCCTTAGGTGAAGAAGATGAAGGAGTATCCTCCAATAAAGCACCTAATCCACGACCTAGGGCATTTCGTTTTATACTCTTCTTTGCGCTCATTGTTAATTATTGTTCCTGTCTAAAATCTCCTTGGCTAAATTTAAGTAGCTTACCGCACCTTTACTAACCGCATCGTGGGTAATTGCAGGTAGTCCAAAGCTTGGAGCTTCACTTAACCTAATATTTCGAGGGATAATGGTTTCGAAAACAATTTTTTTGAAATGTAAATTCACTTCTTCAACTACTTGATTTGAAAGCCTCAAACGTGCATCATACATAGTGAGTAAGATACCTTCTACTTCAAGGCTTTTATTTAAGCGAGATTGAATGATTTTTATTGTATTTAACAACTTACCTAGTCCTTCTAATGCAAAATATTCACATTGCACAGGGATGATAACAGAATTTGCAGCGGTAAGTGCATTAATTGTAATTAATCCTAATGATGGTGAGCAGTCAATAATAACAAAATCATAATCTTTAACTACTGGGTCAAGAGCTAATTTCATTTTATCTTCCCTACTTTCAAGGTTCACCATTTCAATTTCAGCACCAACTAAATCTATATGAGAAGGCAGTAAATCCAAATAATCAATTTCAGTATTCACGATGGTATCTTTAGCATTCACACCATCTACCATACATTCATATATACTATTTTCTACTTCTTTCGGATTAATTCCTAATCCAGAAGTAGAATTAGCCTGAGGATCAGCATCTACCACAAGTGTTTTGTATTCGAGTGCAGATAAACTGGCTGCTAAATTAATGGTTGTAGTAGTTTTACCTACACCTCCTTTTTGATTGGCAATGGCAATTATTTTCGTCATACAGATAAAAAATTTGTGTTAATATCCCACAATACAAAACGCAGTTTATCTCCACTTCGTTTAGATATTGGCTTACAAAGATAGAAGTTTAATTGAATTATTTTAAGTAAAAAATAAAGTCGTTCTAAGCCGAAATGGAAACAGTCTGTCTTAAAGTATGTTAACTTCATAACTAAGTAAAAATTTTCATCGAAGAATGTTCTTCGATGAAAATTTTCTACCTCATAATAATTTAGCTTTAAGCAGGTTTTCTTCTTTATACAGAAAAATAACTGTTCTATTTTTTCTTTTTCTGATTTTGAGATTCCTTACTCGCCTTCATGGCATCTTGAA
The DNA here is from genome assembly GCA_029882685.1 of Cyclobacteriaceae bacterium. Taxonomy (GTDB): domain Bacteria; phylum Bacteroidota; class Bacteroidia; order Cytophagales; family Cyclobacteriaceae; genus JAOUKH01. The sequence goes on along the minus strand of JAOUKH010000013.1, from coordinate 1,496 downwards.
GACGTTGCTGAAATTTTGATGTCTTCTTGTTAGCGTTTTTCTTTTTATTGTCTTCTAAAATAGCTTTAATTTTATCTTCATCTACAAATTTTCTAATCAAAGCTTGTTGTCCAAAAGTAACTATATTCGACACGAAATAATAAAATGTAAGTCCTGATGAGAATGAATTAAGAACGAACAAAAACATAATAGGCATCATGTACGACACTGTTTTCATAGGACCTTGTACAGAACTAACTTGATTATTTGACCAAGTATATAATATTGTTGATGCTGTCATTAGGAGTGTAAATAAACTTACATGATTTCCGTAAAAACTACTTAATAATGGAATTTGTGCTTTCCATGTAAGTACTGCATCGTAAGTAGATAAATCTGTTGCCCATAGGAAGCTTTGTTGCCTTAATTCGATAGATACAGGGAAAAAGTAAAACATAGCCAAAAGAATAGGCATTTGTAATAACATTGGTATACAGCCACTTATGGGATTCACCCCAACCTGACTGAATAGTTTCATCTGTTCTTGCTGAAATTTCTGTTGGTCATCACCATATTTTTCTTTCATGGCATCTATTTCTGGCTTGAGAACCTTTGTTTTAGCCATAGAAACATATGATTTGTAAGAAAGTGGCGACAATGCTAGTTTAATAACAAGAACAATAAGCATTATAATAATACCGTAGCTACTTATATACCTTTCGAAAAAATGGAATAATTTAATAATTACGTATTTATTTACCCATTTCATTGGCGGCCATCCTAAACCTAAGTTGTCTTCAAAATCTTCTGTAACTGTTTGGTAGATTTCGTAATTATTAGGACCGAAGTAGAAACTAAATTCTCCTTCTCCACTATTAATTTGACTTGTTGGGATATTTAATTCAGCATGCATAGTGCGTACTGTAGTGGTATCCTGTTCATCTATGTTAGTAGAAATATTTCCGCCAGAAAATCCTTTTTCATTAATTATAGCTGAAGTAAAGAATTTTTGTCTCATGGCAACCCATTTGGTATTTGGATCTGCTACTTCTTCTTCAAAATCGCTTCGTCCACCAAGTTTTTCTACCCCATCATCTGGTGTATACATGTTAAGAAAAGCATTCTGACGACTTATTTTCAAGTCACGTTCCTGCATTTTCAATTTGTTATCCCAAACAAACTTTACTTGATCACCATCAATAAACTGACTTATTCCATTGAATTGAACATCGTAACCTATTTTGTAACCTGTAGGAGGCACACGATATATTTGTTTTATATTTTTATAATCATCTATGTTAGCCGTAAATGTTACAATGGTGGTATCCATTTTTTTAGTAGTCTCGGCTGTATAGTAAAGCTCTTTAAGGTCAATATCTCTCCCAGCATGTCTAATTGATAAGCTAATATTACTTCTGCCCCCTTCAGTTACTATAAGTGGTTCCTGACTATAAGTTTTGAAATCTTTTAGTTCAATATCATCAATATTAGCACCTAGAGTATTAAAAATAATTTCA
>JAOUKH010000161.1 GCA_029882685.1 Cyclobacteriaceae bacterium | reverse complement strand
CTTGTTAACTTTAATTTTTGCATTAGAGGCTTTTATGGACGAGCTTAAATCTTGTAGAACCACATCTACCATTTCATTAAAATCTATACTTTTAACTCTAGGAGTTTCACCTAAGCGAGCATAATCTAGTAAGCCAATTATAAGGCTATTCATTCTACTAGCAGATTGAGATATTAGATTTAATGTCTCAAAAGTTTCTTCATCTAGTTTATTTTTTTCATCCTCTACCAATAGTTTTATTAAAACAGTAATAGAATTTAAAGGTTCTCTCAGGTCATGAGAAGCTATATTTGTGTATTCTTCAAGTTGTTTGTTTTTGGTCTCAAGTTGTTTAGCAAATGACTTAAATGATTCTTCATTCTTTTTACGTTGAGTAATATCTATAATTGATGCTAAAACAAAATTCCCATCATTTTTCACTATTGGGTTTAACCCAATTTCTATAGGGAACTCTGTACCATCTTTTTTTAGAGCTACTAAATCTCGACCTATACCCATTGGACGTGCCTGAGGATCGGAGTGAAAATTTTCTCGAAGATCTGGGTGATGAGTCCTCAAGTTTTCAGGCATCAACATTTCTATTTTTTTATTGATTAGTTCATTTTGTTTGTATTTAAAAAGTATTTCTGTTTGTCTATTAACCATTACTATTTTTCCTAAATCATCAACAAGCAGCATAGCATTAGGAGCTGATTCAACAACTAAACGGAATTGTTCTTTTGCTATTTTTCTATCAGTAATATCATTAATTGCAGCTAAAGCAAGAGTGCCATCCACTGTTACAATTGGATTAAGCCCAATTTCTACAGGAAACTCAACTCCATTTTTCTTTTGAGCATATAATTCACGATTTAAACCCATACTCCTGCTTGTAGGGTTTTCAAAGTAACCACTTAATAATTTAGGATGTTTAGATCGGTACTTTTCATTCATAAGTATCCCAATATCTTTACCAATTATTTCTTCCTTGTCGTATAAAAATAATTTTTCAGTATACCTGTTCAAGTAGACTATTTTCCCATGTTTATTGACCAACATCAATGCTATTGGTGAGGCATCTACCATTAACTGAAAACTTAATTCATTGTATTTCATCATATAAGAATATATAATTGCATTTACAAAATATGAAAAATTTTTATTTTCACCTTGTTTTATTCATCATTAATATAGTACAATTAAAATAATGCAATTATTAATTTAAATAATAAAATATATAAGGATACGGTTTGTTGAATTATAGTAAAATATTAACCACTTAATTTATTTGTGTAAACTGTCACACATCTATAGAACTCATTTTCAGTAAATTAAGCACAAAAAAATCTCCAACCCATTTATCGGTTGGAGATTAGAATTGATTTTGTCCTAATAATAAAAAGATTGAACTATGTTAGGCTTTAGTTGGAGTAGTTGTTGTTTCTTCTTCTTCTTCATTTTCTCCTTTCATTTTTGCTCTTATCTTGCCTTCAATTTCTTCCATTAATTCAGGATTATCTAAAATTAATTTTTTAACTGAGTCACGACCTTGGCCTAATTTATTTCCATTGTAAGAAAACCATGACCCTGCTTTTTTAACGATATCCATTTCTACTCCTATGTCTATAATTTCTCCAACTTTAGAAATCCCTTCTCCATACATAATATCAAACTCAACAACTTTAAAAGGAGGAGCCACTTTGTTTTTTACCACTTTAACCCGAGTTCGGTTTCCTGTTACTTCATCTGCACTTTCTTTTATATGCCCTATTCTACGAATATCTAACCGAACAGATGAGTAAAATTTCAGTGCATTTCCACCCGTAGTAGTCTCTGGGTTACCAAACATTACTCCAATTTTTTCTCGTAGTTGGTTGATAAATATACATGAACAACCAGTTTTGCTAATAGTACCTGTGAGTTTCCGTAGTGCCTGAGACATTAGCCTAGCTTGTAGCCCCATTTTGCTATCTCCCATTTCACCTTCTAATTCCGCTTTGGGAACAAGTGCTGCAACTGAGTCAATCACAATTATATCAATTGCACCAGAACGGATTAAATGTTCCGTGATTTCTAAGGCTTGCTCTCCACTGTCAGGTTGAGATATTAATAAATTTTCAGTATCAATTCCCAATTTTTCAGCATAAGTTTTATCAAATGCATGTTCAGCATCAATAAATGCTGCTAATCCACCTGCTTTTTGTGCTTCAGCTATACAATGCATAGTGAGTGTAGTTTTTCCTGAAGCTTCTGGGCCATATATTTCAATAATTCTACCTCGAGGAATACCACCAATTCCTAATGCAATATCTAAACCTAGTGAACCAGTAGGTATGGCAGGTATATCAACTACTTTTTCATCACTCAGCTTCATTACCGCTCCTTTACCATACGTTTTCTCTAGCTTATCAATGGTTAGCTGTAATGCTTTTAATTTTTCTTGATTATCACTCATGGGCATTTGTTTGTGTTTTTGCTTGATATGTCGCCAAAGTTATAGCAACTTCTTTAAAATCCCAAATATTTTAGTAATTAGAATAAAAAATATACATAATAAGGACATAAAGCTAAAATATACACTAATAAAATTAGTATTTAAATTAAATTTATACCAATGTATTTCTGTAATATATACAAAGCTATATTACAACTACTTTTTATTAGCTAATGATTTTAGTATACAATATTGCTATCTAATACTATGCAAAAATGATAGAATAAATTGTAAGAGAATGAAAATAAAACCCTTTGCATTTTTTATTAAAAATGCAAAGGGTTTTATCTATAACTAGTGTCTATTTTTTTGCCATTATTTGGCAGCTTTCTACCAAATTAATTAATTCTATTCGATAGCCTTGTTTGTCTTTGCCTTTGGCATTTTTAGCTAATTGAAGTACCTGATCAAAATTAGCATCTCCTTTAAATTCAGAGTCTCGAAGTAGCATGCCCCATTCCGCTACTGCAGCTGCCCAACGAAAATTATTAGATGTGTTGTCCAAATCAATTTGCTCGTCTAGTAATGGATGTTCTATTAATTTACTCTTGCTTCCATTAGGTTGCTTGTATCTTAACTTTACTGTCATCAATTCGTTAGAATTGATTGATTTTGGATCAATTTCTGTTTTCTGGTATTTTAATTCGTCTATAGGGTTAAACTTACTTTTTACACCTACAGGAATAATCTCGTACATGGCAGTAACCGTATGTCCCGAACCCAATTCTCCTGCATCTTTTTTGTCATTATTAAAATCTTCATTGCGCAAAGCTCTATTTTCATACCCTATCAATCGGTATGATTGTACTTTAGCAGGGTTAAACTCAATTTGTAGCTTCACGTCTTTAGCAATGGTGAAAAGTGTACCCCCAAATTCATTTACTAATACTTTTTTGGCTTCTAAAATATTATCGATATAGGCATAATTACCATTTCCTTTATCGGCAATCGTTTCCATTTTGGAGTCTTTATAATTACCCATCCCAAAGCCTAACACTGTTAAGAATACGCCTTCCTCTCTTTTTTGTTCGATCAAACGTTCCATTCCTGCATTGCTCGATTCTCCAATATTAAAATCACCATCTGTGGCTAAAATCACACGGTTATTGCCTTCAGGTTTAAAATTTTCTTTAGCTACTTTATAAGCCAGTTTTATTCCTGCACCACCTGCTGTAGAACCTCCTGACTGTAATTTATTTAGTGCATTTAATATGGCGTTTTTATTTTTGCCTGAAGTAGAGGGTAACACTAATCCTGCTGCCCCTGCATACACTACAATGGCTACATTATCTTGAGGTCGTAATTGACCTACTAATAACTTGTAACCTGCTTTGAGTAGGGGAAGTTTGTTAGTACTGCTCATCGATCCTGAAACATCAATTAAAAACACCAAGTTAGAAGGAGGGAGGTTGTCGGTTGGAATATTTTTGCCTTGCAAACCAATGTGTACTAGTTTATGTTTATCATTCCATGGGGCAGTTGATATTTCAGTGTTCACTGAAAAGGGGATATCTCCAGTAGGCTGTTCATAATCATAATTGAAGTAATTCACCATTTCTTCGATACGTACCGCATCTTTAGGTGGCATTTGTCCATTGTTTAAAAATCTGCGTACATTGCTATAAGAAGCTGCATCTACATCAATAGAAAAAGTAGAAAGAGGATTTTTAGTAGCTTCTAAAAAACTATTTTCATGGATGGCATCATATTCTTCGGTGTTAAACTCTTCTTGATCAAAATCAGAAATTATTAATTGATTTTGTGCTACCTCACTTTTCTCATACTCATAAGTTGGAGCATACATTGGTTTTGCTTCCTTTGCTACTCTTTTATTTTTTCTACTATACCCAGTAACAACTATTTCTGAAAGTTGAGCTACATCGGCAGACATCGCTACATTAATAATTGTTTTTTCGCCAATGGTAACTTCCTCTGTTATCAATCCTACAAAAGAAAAAATAAGTACTCCTCCCTGATCTGGAACAATAATTTCATATGCACCATTTACATCTGTTATTGTACCATTAGTAGTCCCTTTAATTACAACATTTACTCCTGGCAGTGCTGAAGCATCTTCTGCTGAAATTACTTTTCCAGAAATCTTTCGTTCTTTGGCTTCGGTTGTACAAGCCATTCCCAACATTAAAATCATTATTAATACACTTAATCGTTTCATCGCTTTATATTTTAGTTAAACATCATTTACACCTATGATGTAACTATCCATACTATTCCATAAAAAGATTATATTTTTTTTCAGGGAAGTCATTCTATTACGTATTTAAGATCAATGTTCGTACCCTGAGGTACTCGAAGGGTACAATTTTCCCTATTTCATCGAAATGAAATCCATGAAATGAATATTTTACTTAGATTTAGGAGATTTGAATGGACATAATTCTGATATCGAGAAAGATCTTCAATTAATTGAAGAATATAAAACGACTGGAGATCTAGAAGTGCTGGGAAAACTATTTGAACAATATACTCATTTAGTTTATGGTGTTTGCTTAAAATACTTGAAGCATAGGGAGAATGCGCAAGATGCTGTTATGCAAATTTTTGAGAGCTTAATCACTAAAATATTAAAGTACGAAGTGCAGAATTTTAAAAGTTGGTTGCATGTAGTTACTAAAAACTATTGTCTGATGGAATTAAGAAGTGCTCATTCAAAAACCGTTGAAGTCGATTTTTCTACTATAAATGTGGAAATTGTTAGTTATGAGCATCCTACTAATGAAACCGATTTAGAAGAGAATATTGTTAAATTAGAAAAATGTATTGAAAAGCTAAAAAACGAACAAAAGACATGTGTGAAGTTGTTTTATTTGGAAAAGAAGTGCTACCAGGAAATTACAGATATTACGTCACATAACCTCAAAAAAGTAAAGAGTTACATTCAAAACGGTAAACGAAATCTGAAGCAGTGTATCGAACAAAGTGAATAACATCAATAACCATAGCGACAAAATCACACGACTCACTCCTGAGTTGATGGAACAATATGCACAAGGTAAATTACCACCTGATAAAATGCATGCTGTTGAAAAATATTTGCTTGACAATCCGTTTGAAGCTGAAGCTATAGAAGGTGTTTCATCGTATAGTGATAACTTATTAAAAGATGTTCAAACCCTCCAATCTAATATACAGGATCGCGTAAAAGAGAATTCTAAAAAAACAATTCCTATTTGGAGACGGTATTATGGTATTGCTGCAGCTATCGCTCTAATAGTTGTAGGATCAATTGTAATCATGAATTTGTTTGAAAATAAATCAGTAGAGAAAGGTCAGCTTGCACTAGAAGATAACTTCGAAGTAGAGGAATCTACACCAGTCTTAAAAGAGAAGGTAAATGAAGAGTCGACCTCAACAGAAAAAGAAGAGATAATACTAAATGATGAAAATGTAATCGTAGATAACGATAATAATTCAGACAATAAAAAAATATTGTCTGAATCAGAAGAATCTAAACAGAAAACTGAAAGCATTCAAAGATATAAAAAGGAATTAAAACCTATTGAGCAAAAATATAGCTATAACAAAGAGGTTGAAGACACTGAGTCTAAAATGGAAATTTCTGAAAAAATAAAGAATGAAGCTATGCTAGCTCAAGCCGATGAAATTGAAACCCCTAAAGAATTGGAGAGCAATAGAAATGAATTAGTACTGGCTGAAGAAGCAGAAATTCCAAATTTAGAAGAAGAATTAGATGTAGCTAAATCATTATCTGGTAAAGTGGCTGGTGTCCAAATTAAGAAACGTAAAGCGAAAGATACTAGACAACCAAAAAAATCTGCGAGAGCAGAAAATTTTGAAGTAACAGAGGTGGACTCCAACCGAAGAAAAGTAAGTGGAACTATCACCTCTATAGAAGACGGAATGCCAATACCAGGAGTGAATGTAGTAATTAAGGGCTCAACAACAGGAACGATTTCCGATTTTGATGGTAACTATGAGATTATCACCAATGAAGGAGATGTTTTAGTCTATTCATTTATAGGACTAGTTAGTGAAGAAATTAAAGAGAGTGGTGAAGCTGAAATTAATTTAGCAATGGCAGCCGATGTAGCACAACTTTCGGAGGTTGTAGTAACTGGCTATGCCACTAGTAATCAGAATCAAGAATTAGCTCCTTCAAAATCTGCTCGTCCAATAGACGGCTTTAATACTTACAGAAAATACTTAAAAGAAAAATTAATATACCCACAACAGGCTTTGGATAGCGCAATTGAAGGTAAGGTGACTATAGAGTTTATTGTGACTGCTTCGGGAGTTTTGAAAGATTTTAAAATAAAAAAAGGCATAGGTTATGGATGTGATGAGGAAGCTATTCGGCTTATTAAAGAAGGGTCTCGATGGGAAGCTGCTGAAGAAAATGGAATATCTGTAGAAAAGAAAATGCAAATTAAAGTAAAGTTTGATCTGGATTAATTTGAAGCTATAATTCATGTATTTATTATTGTGAGTTATTGATCATATTAATTAGAAATAATGGCAAAAACCGATTTATACCCCTTCCTCTTTAAAACCATTTATAAAGAAAAAATATGGGGGGGAGATAAAATTAAGTCCCATTTGGAAAAAGATTTTGGCGCATTGCCAAATTGTGGTGAAACTTGGGAGATATCTACAGTTCCTGGTGATGTGTCTGAAGTTGCCAATGGAGCATTAGAAGGTACTTCTTTGAAGGAACTTATAAATATCTATAAAGATGAGCTAGTTGGGAAAAAGAATTATGAAGAATATAAAGATGACTTTCCATTATTAATAAAATTTATTGATGCCAATGATGACCTATCCGTTCAAGTGCATCCCGATGATGATTTAGCTACTACCAGACATGGGAGTAGGGGTAAAACAGAAATGTGGTACATTATTCAGGCAGATGAAGAAGCTTCGCTTATTACAGGGTTTAATCGTGAAATGAATCGTGAATTGTATCAAGAATATGACAGTAAAAATCAGATTAGCGAACTATTAAATAGAGAGGTTGTGAATAAAGGTGATGTGTTTTACATCCCTGCTGGACGTATACACACTATCGGAAAAGGAATTTTATTAGCAGAAATTCAACAGAGTTCAGATGTTACTTATCGTATTTACGATTTTGACAGGAAAGATTCACAAGGTAATTATAGGGAGCTTCATAACGATTTAGCACTTGATGCATTAGACTATACATTTCATAAAGAGTATAGAAACACCTATGTTGATGACCATAATAAGTGTAATAATCTCGTTACCTCCACTTATTTCAAAACCAATAAATTTACCATTACTGAATCCATTGAAAGGGATTACTCAACTCTCGACTCATTTATTATATACATATGTATTGAAGGAGAAGCCTTGATACAATATTCGGATAACCAAGAAATTAATATAAAGAAAGGAGAGGTATATTTGCTACCTGCTATTTATAAAAATACAACCATTAAACCATTGGTTGAAAGTATTTTTTTGGAAGTGAGTACTTAAATTGAGGTTTTACATTTTTAATACAAAGTTATGTCAGATCATTCTATTCTTAACTCCGATAAAGCTCCCGAACCTGTAGGGCTTTATCCTCATGCGCGAAAAGTCGGAAATTTATTATTCCTTTCTGGTGTGGGACCACGTGAAAAGGGGGCGAAAACAATTCCAGGAGTAGAGCTTGATGATAAAGGAAACATTGTATCATACGATATAGAAACACAATGTCGATCAGTATTTCAAAATGTACGCTATATTTTGGAAGCCTCAGGTTCTAGTTGGGATAATCTAGTTGATGTTACCGTTTTCCTCACCAATATGAAAGATGATTTTAAGAAGTATAACCAAATTTATGCTGAA
>JAOUKH010000160.1 GCA_029882685.1 Cyclobacteriaceae bacterium | reverse complement strand
AGGAATTTCTTTACGCAATATTTTTTTCGAATCGGAAGTTTTCACTTCAATTTGAGGGTGTACTACCGTAACCAACAAGTCCTCAGGATAGCCAATATTAACAACATCAAGCGGTGTATAGCTCCTTACTAGCGTTACGCCACCCAACAATGATGGGGCTACATTATCAGCATGTGGTTTGCCTGCAATGGAAGCCTCTCCTGCCATCGCAAATTGTATGAGTTCTGTTTTCGTAAATGGGCTATTCAATAATTCGTTTGCGGCAAATACAGCCCCTGCTGAACTTGATGCACTCGATCCTAACCCACTGCCAGGCAGTACATTTTTACGAATCGTCATTTCAAACCCTTGCGTAGAATCTAACTGATCAAGCATGGCTTGTAGTGCCACTCCTGCTACATTTTTAGTCGGGTCGGTAGGTAAATCTTCACAACCTATCATCTTGATTTTGATTCCAGAAGTACTACTCAGCTGCATGTCTATATCATCACCAATAGATTGCAATGCTAATCCAAGTACATCGAACCCAGGTCCTATGTTAGCTACTGTTGCTGGCGCAAATATTCGTATTCTGCTACCCATGAGCTATTCTTATTATGTCTGAAAACACCCCCATTGCCGTTACTTCTGCTCCTGCTCCTGCTCCTTTAATTACTAAGGGCTGCTCTGGGTAGCGCTTTGTGGTAAATAAAACAATATTATCCTTTCCTTCTAAATTATAAAATGGATGATCAGCTCCAACAAGCTGCAAACCTGTAGATGCTTTTCCATTTTTAAAAGAAGCTACGTATTTCATTCTCTTTTGAGCATTGCCTGCTTCTTTTAGCATTGTTTGAAAGGCTTCTTCTTCTTTCTCAACCTCATCAAAAAAGAGCTCAACAGATGATGCGTCCATACAAGGTTTAGGAATAAATTGTTTGCTATCAATATCATCCAACTCCATTTCTATACCACTTTCACGAATTAAAATCAACAGTTTCCGCATTACATCAACGCCACTTAAATCAATTCGTGGGTCGGGTTCTGTATACCCTTCGGTTTGTGCTTGTCGTACGATATCTGCAAATTTCACATCAGCATTAAAATTATTAAAGATAAAATTAAGGCTACCCGACAAAACAGCTTGTATTTCTAATACCTCATCACCACTTTTAACTAAATCGTTAAGTGTGTTGATTACTGGTAAACCAGCTCCTACATTGGTTTCGAACAGGAATTTTGAATGATAACGCAATGCGGTCTTTTTCAAACTCAAATATTTTTCATAGCTCTCTGTACAAGCAATTTTGTTGGGAGTTACTACAGAGATACTCTCCTTCAATATCGCTTCATACAATCTTGCTACTTCTACATTTGCCGTATTATCAATAAAAACACTATTTCTCAGGTTTAATTCTTCCATATTGAATATAAACTTGTGCATTTCCATTTCTTCCCCTTCGTTCTGTAAAATATCTTCCCAAGAATTAAGGTCTATTCCTTCCTGATCGAAATACATTTTTCTACTATTCGCTAACGCCACAATACGTACATCAATATGATGGTGCTTGGCTAAGTATGATTTCTGCTTCAATATTTGAGATAGTAACGTTGCGCCAACATTACCAACCCCTATTACAAATACATTGACCGTTTTCTTTTCGGAGAGAAAGAAATTTTCATGCAAACTATTCAATGCTTTCTTCACCTCTGTGTCATGAATGACCACCGAGATATTTTTTTCGGAAGAACCCTGAGCAATTGCTTTTACGTTTACTCCGTTCTGAGCTAAAGTACTGAATAACTGACCGCTCACTCCTACTTGTGCTTGCATATTCGAGCCTACTAGAGCCACTATGGCTAAGTCATGATCAATTTCAAGAGGATCTATTTTATGAGTAGTAAGTTCATATTCAAACTCTTCTTTTATCATTTTTTCCGATACCAAGACATCTTCTTCGGCAATACCTACACATATCGAATGTTCGGAAGACGCTTGTGTAATTAATATAATATTCACTTTAGCAGCTGAAAGTACCCTAAAGAGACGATGAGAAAAGTTTGGAATGCCGACCATGCCACTACCCATAAGGTTAAAAAGGGCAATGTTCCGAATGGAAGATAATCCTTTTATTATTTGACCGTTTCCATTCCCTTTATTAGAAATAACAGTCCCATCATCCTCTTTTCTGAAGGTATTTTTGATATGAATAGGTATTCCAGCTTCTAAAACGGGTTGGATCGTGGGTGGGTAGATTACTTTTGCCCCAAAATGAGACAATTCCATCGCTTCTTCGTAGGAAATATGATTAATCACATACGCACTACTCACCAACCTTGGGTCAGCGGTCATCATACCACTTACATCTGTCCAAATTTCAAGTTTTTCACTATTCAAGCTTGCTGCTAATATCGCAGCGGTATAATCTGAACCTCCTCTTCCTAATGTAGTCGTCTCACCTTCTTCTGTTGAAGCAACAAAACCGGGGCAGATACTTAATTTTATTCCCTTGAAATAGCTTTTTATTTTTTTATCAGAAAGCTTAAAATTCACATTTGCTCTACCATGATGGTTATCTGTAATTATAAAAGACTTAGCATCTGCCAATGTGGAAGAAAGCCCTTGATCAAGCAAATAATCGTTAATAATTACGGCTGAAAGTGATTCACCAAAACTGAGTACCCTGTCTTTTGTTTTATCACTAAGTTCATGAATAAGAAATACCCCTCTGAAGATATCTTCCAATTCATTTAACAACATTTTTATTTTACTAAGCGTCCCTCCTTGTGTTTTTACGGCTATTAATGTTTTAGTCGTACTCATGTGTTTTTCTTCAATTTCTTTGAAAACACTCAAGTATGTACCATCACCGTTAGCGGCCAATTCACTACACTCAATAAGTTGATTAGTAATACCTCCTAATGCAGAAACAACTACCACTAGAGCAGCATCAGATTGCTTTTCTTGAATTATATCCTTAACAATGGATATGTTTTTTGCGGAAGCTACAGAAGTACCTCCAAATTTAATAACATGCATAATTACCTAATAAATTAGAATAAATGAACCTAGAAAAAAGTAGTTGTTTGTTTGGCTGTTGCCTAATGGCGATATATAACTATTACCCCCCCCATGGGGTTGTAATAGTAGTAATAATTGTAATCATACAACCTAATCCTATGCTTTTAAGATTTAAAAAGATGATATGTGTTGTATTTTTACTCACTTTCGATAAAGCACTTTGTATTGAGTTGTAAAATTAGCGGATAATTTGGCTTATAAAAATTTAAAGCCGAAATAAATCGATATCGATAATTAATTCCATAAAAAATAGCCACACTAAATTTAGTAGTGTGGCTATAATTATCTCGTTATAAATTCAAGCGTATTACTTTTTCTGATATAAATATCATTATTATACGTTTTCATTACAATCTCTGGACCTCCTCCATTAAGGTCTGCTTTCACCCAATCATTTAAGTATACCTTATAGGTATCTGACTTATTTTTCGTTTTTTCAACAGGCTCTGGTTTACGCATTTCCATATCAAATGCTGATAAAATTGAACCACGAGAGGTTTTGAGTTTAAAACTACCTTTCATTGATTTAGGAAAAGTAACATCAACATCGCCATTGTAGGTATTAAATGCCATCGGAACACCCAAGGTTACTTCCTTTAATGTCACAATAATTTTACCATTATAAGTATTGGCAGAAACTGACCCTGAAATTCCAATTGCCGAAATTTTCCCATTATAATTTTGTAGAGCAACTTCTCCCTTAACATTCTCTACTAAAATATCTCCACCATCATAACCATTAATATCTAAGTCAAAATTTCGAGGAACTTGAATGATCAACGAAAATCCTTTATTCCAAGAATCTGAAGAAATTCTTACTTTATTATTATCTTCCACAGCTTCTAAAGCTACTGCATTATTCGATATCCTTTCCAACTCACTTTTCCTCTTATTCCTATCATCATCACATGAATCACAATCTTCAGCCAGTGCCATAGGTTCATATTGTATCAATACATCTTGTCGATTGGTTCCTTGCACCTTAATGTTTGCCCTCTTGATATTAACATATAAAGACCCTTTACTATCTGGATTACTCAGCGACACGTTTATTTCACCTTTATTCTGGGCATTAATTATTCCAGAAAGAAACATCATAATTAATCCTAAAAAGATATTCGTTTTCATATTCTTTATATTCATCATTCATCAATCTCTTTAACAAATACATCACCATTGAAGGTCTCAAAATCGAGATTTACTCCACCTGATTTTGTTCTCATTACTGCTTTACCATTCAATTTATATTTTATCCCCTTTCCTTTCGAGGTTGAAGTTCTTTCTGCTACTGTAGCTACATGTTCCAGATCGTTGATATTTGTATGGAATTCACCAGAAAAGCTCTTAAAACTTATATCTGCAGATAAATACGGTTGAAAATTCGCTTCGATATCACCACTAAGGGTATAAAATCGAGAATCTAAAGTTGGATTATTTTTAAAATTTATAGTTATATCTCCAGAGACGTTGTAAACGAATGTTTTAGCTGAGATGTCATCCAATAAAATATTGCCATTAAAATTATGGATCGATAAATTCCCTGAGACTCCTTTAATTTTCACGACACCTTCATACATAGTCGATACATACAAATTCGTATTCCATGGTACTTTCACATTATAATCGAGTATGTAATCATAGTTCTGTTTAAAATCATACCAATTGTCGCACGATGAACATTTACAATTGTAACCCCACGATGAACCTCTATTTTTCCATTTGTTTTTTTCACTATTACTAAACTCTACACAATTACCTTTCGTGTATACTATCAAAGTATCGTCTATTTCCATTACATCTAGTGTTATTTCTTCTATACCTTGCTGTAATATATTTTCAGTATTTGCGGTTATGGTTTTATTCACCTCTATTTGGATTGTGCTTCCACTATATCCTTCCACCTCAATATTTCCATATATATTAGCGAGGTAAAACACATTATCCGCACTACTCTTTTCAAATTTTATCTCTTTAGTGATCGTTTCAGTATGCTTTTTGGTTTGAGTATAACCGATAGCTACTATCAATAAAAAAACGCTCGTTGTTAATAGTATTCTTTTCATTTTCTGAGTTGTTTTGAGTTGTATCTATTTATTAAATCAAGGTTTGCATAGCGCTCTGCAATTCCCGTATTACTTCTTTTGGTGTATTTTCATTTTCAATTATGACTTCAAATTCTTTTACTGCCTTCTTCTCCTTCATCATCACCATCAGCTCTGCCAAAGCCAATTGCACCAATGGTGAATCTTGAAATTTGATAGAAAAAATAAGGTCTTCACGTATATTAAAGTTATTTGTGTATTGCGCTAGTGCATTTATAGCAGCCAACCGCACATTTGTATTGTCATCATTTCGCAAAACATCTATGAGAGCCGATGCTACCTTATTGCTTACGGTATCCATCCCTGAAGTAAGGCTTACCGCCATTAATCTATCCGTAGTAGCGCTTTTATCGAGCATATTGAGCAGCATCATCTCCTTCATTTGTTGTACTTCGGTAGTGAGTTGCAGTACTTCATTGTCCGATGAACCACTTGGCTGCCAGAATAGACCAGTTCCCAACCCGATAAGTACAAGCACAAAACTATAACCCCATTGGAATTTGGATTGCCAAATACTACTCCACCAAATAGAGAAACTTTGCGAAGGCTGCCATGGAATTGATTTTAATTTTTCATCGGCTAGCATGCTATAAAAATTAACATCCATGCTTTTATTTACCTTTTCAATTTCAATGTATGGCATCATTTTATGGATGTTCTCAACATCATCAAGCTCGGACAATTCAATTGCTCCTTGCTCTATAAGTTGTTCCAATTCCATTTGCTCATCATTAGTAAGCTCGTTGCTATTGTATTTTAATATTAAATCGTCATGCTTGCTCATATCATTAGTTCGTTTCGAGTAAAACTTGTTCATACACCACTTTCAATTCTTTTAAAGCTCTAAAAACCTTCACCTTTACAGAGCCCTCTGTACATCCTATAACCTCTCCGATCTCTTTGTACTTCATGCGTTTAAGTTTACTCATTGTCAATAATTCCTTTTTATCATAATCCAGCTTGTCAATTGCCTTTTCTAGTAGTTGTAAATTATTCTCTTTCTCTACCGCTAAATTATTATCTTCTACTATTTGCACTTGGCAAGTATCATCCAGTCTTACGGTTTCAGTACGTTTGTTCTTTTTATAGCAATCATAATTAGCATTTCGAGCTATGTGGAATAGCCACGTTTTAAATTCGCCATCTCCTTTAAAACTATGTTTGTACTTAATTACACGTATAAACACGTTTTGCACTAAGTCTTCACTCAAATCTTTATCACGATTCATGTTAAAGAAAAAACCAAATAGTTGTCCCTTATAGCGCTCATATAACAAACCGAGCTTATCAAGGTCATTCATTTTCACTTTTTGCATTAATGCATTATCTGTAATTGACTCCAATTGTCAGGCTTTTAGGTTCATTCTAAAGGGGAAACTTATCAACTTCAAAATAGTTACATTTTATTAAAATTTAATTTGAATTTATTCATTTAGGCAATAAAAATAAAGAAACGATTATATTTGCGATTCGAAATACAGAATATAAACAAATCATGCGCATAGGTCAGTTAGCACGTAAATTAGATATCCCACCATCAACGATCATTACTTATTTGGAAGAATTAGGCATAGAAATGGATAAAGGGGTGAATACCAAACTTGTACAGGCAGGTATTGAAAGAGTGATGGATGAATTTGGTAAGATTGAAATGGAAGATACTACAACTTCTAAAGAGGGTGAAAATGTGCCAAAAGAAATAATTAGTAAAGAAATTACCGAACCTACTGTTGAAGACGAAAATCTACCTACAAAAAATATCGAGATAGAAGAAGAATCACTTCCTATCGTTGAAAAAGAACAAGAAGAAATAACTACGCCTAAAACCGAAGAAGTAGTTGATGATAAAACCGAAGTAATCCGTCCTGAATATGTAAAGCTACAAGGCCTAAAAGTAGTGGATAAAATTGAACTCCCAACACCTAAGGTAGTTGAAAAACCAAAAGAAGAAGAAAAAGAAACTCAGGCAGAAGACACTAAAATAAAGCCCATTTCTATAAAAGAAGAAGTCAAAGAGGAAGAGAGCCATATTATTACCGAAGAGCAGATTAAAGCAGACTTACAGCGTCATTATAATGAAGAGCGAAAAAAATACAAAACGAAAAAGCCGCAACCAAAACGTAAGAAAAGGTCTCCAGTCAGCTATGAACAAAAATTAGAAAAAGAAAAAAAACAGGAGGAGAAGCTTAAAATTGAAAAAGAAAACAAAAAGAAAGCGCTCAAAACAAAAAAATACAAAGAACGAATGAAAAACGTTCAACCAGCGCCAATTAAAAAGACTAAGCCAAAGAAAAAAGAGACTACTTCGTTTCCTGTAAAAGAAAAATACAAAAAGACACCAACTACCACATGGGGTAAATTCATGAAGTGGTTAAACACCTAAGTATACAAGCACACATATGAGTTATCAATTGTCCAAGACATTCGATTTTTTAAATCAACTAATTAATAACAATAATCGTGATTGGTTTTCAACTCATAAAAATAGGTACGAAGAAGCACAGAACAATATGATTGGTTTTGCCGACCATGTGCTTGTTGAAATGCAAAAACAAGACCATCTCGAAACTACTTCTGGTAAAAAAAGTTTACAGCGCATCTATCGTGACATACGATTTTCGAAAGATAAAACTCCCTATAAAAAACATTTTGGAGGGAGTTTTAAACGTGCTACTCACCTACTCCGAGGTGGTTACTATTACCATATACAACCAAATAATTCCTTTATTGCGGGAGGTTTTTGGGGACCAAATAAGGAAGACTTACTCCATATCCGTAAACACATCGCATCGGATGAACAAGCCCTTCGAGACGTGTTGAACAGCACATCATTTAAAGATAATTTTGGTGAATTACAGGGAGAGCAATTAAAAACTGCTCCAAAAGGGTTTGATAAAGAGCATACTGCAATAGACTTACTTCGATACAAACAATTTATTATCCGTCATTCATTCACCGACAAAGAAGTACTCGCCCCTGATTTTCACCATAAAATAGCAGAAGGATTTCAACTAATGCGTCCTTTTTTCGACTATATGAGTGAAGTGCTTACGCTAGATTTGAATGGAACACCTTTAGAAAGGTAGAACAATGAGAGATTCCTATTGAAGTATAATATCTCCATCTATTTTTAGCTGACTGTGCAATTTGCGCGCTACATCCAATGTTATGTCTCGCTTACCTCTTAAATATTCACTAACTCTAGAAGTTGA
>JAOUKH010000012.1 GCA_029882685.1 Cyclobacteriaceae bacterium | reverse complement strand
AAAGATGGAAGTAAATTTTGGGGAAACCTTTCCCTGACTAGAGTTGAAGTTAGAGGAGAACTACAGTACACTGCCTTTATTAAAGACATTACGGAGGAAAGAGCTGTTAAACTACAAGCAGAAAGTGTGAAAATAGCTGTGGATACAGGATCCGTATCAGCAGAGTTCGATTTAGATGGGACAATTATTTCTGCTAATAGTAATTTTATAAGTATAGTTGGTCATAAGAAGGAATCGGATCTTGTTGGTCAACATCACCGTGTAATTTGTGAAAAAAGCTATGTAGATTCTCAAGAATATGCTAAGTTTTGGAAAGATTTAGCAAACGGTGATATCCAAAGTGGAGAGTATAAACTAATTGATAAAGGAGGGAGTGATGTTTGGGTTCAGTCTGCTTATGTGCCAGTTAGAAATGAGGAAGGAGATGTGTATAAAGTAATCAAGATAGCTACAGATGTTACTGATGTAAAAGTTCCAATTCTTCAGGTGAAAGATATTATTAGTAATGTAGCTCAAGGAGATCTCACTCAAAAGTTTGATGAAGCTGCTTCAGGGTACGTGAAAGAAATGGGAGATGCTTTAAACGTAGCCTTGGATAACCTTAATGCTTTACTGAATAATATACAAGAGAACTCTAATTTACTCGGAGCATCATCTGAACAAATGCTAACCAAGAGTGATCAGATGCAGGGAACTACTCAGGAAGTGGCATCTGCTATTGGAGAGATGGCTGAAGGCACACAACAGCAAGCAGAGCAAATTGATCAGGCTTCTCAATTATTGGAAGGAGTTAGAAATGCTTCCTTGGAGGTAACTGATAAATCTCAGGATATCAATAAAGCAGCAGAAGCTAGTCAGGGAAGTGTAGGAGTAGGTTTAGAAACAGTGAAAAAGGTAGTAGATAGTATGACAGAAATTCAAGAATCTGCACAAACAACCTCAGACTCTATAAATGTACTTACTGAGCGATCAGAGGAAATTGCCAGAACACTTAATGTAATTACCGATATTGCTGCACAAACTAATTTATTAGCACTTAATGCAGCTATTGAAGCGGCAAGAGCAGGAGATGCTGGTAGAGGATTTGCAGTGGTAGCCGAAGAAATAAGGAAACTGGCGGAAGACTCACGAAAATCAGCAGGTAACATTGAAAAAGTAATTTCCGCTGTAGGAAAAGATGTTGCCTCAGCAGGGAAAGCAATCTCTACTATGGATTCCAGTGTTAAAATTGGTAATGATGCCTCTGGAGACGCTGAAAAAGTATTCAATGAAATTAGTGTAACTACAGAACAGACATTAAGACTTTCTGTAGAGGTATTAGCTTCAGCTGAAGTACAAAAGCAGAATATAGATGATACAGTGAAAAATATTGAGCAGATTGTTGTAGTATCAGAAGAAACCGCATCAGGCACTGAAGAAATAGCTACATCCTCTAAAGATTTAAGTAATGGTATGGATGAATTTAATTCAACCAGTAAAGGGTTAGCCGAAATTGCTACGCAAATACAAGATGGGGTTTCAAAATTCACATTGAGACAGTAAAACCACTTATAGATCAAAATTATAAAAATATAAAATATGGAACTTGAAACACATAATGAAGTGCTGAAAAAGTCCGAAACAAATGGTAATGCAGTAACTGATGAGAAAATACTTCTGATTGTATTCAAATTGGGAGAATCAGAATATGCATTATCAATTGACCAGATCAAAGAAGTAGTACTTACACCTCGAATTTCCGAAATTCCTCAAACACCACCTTACATAAAAGGAGTGGCTAATATAAGAGGTACGGTAATATCGATTATAGATCTTGAAGCTCGATTTGGACTAAAATCGAAGAAAGAGAAGGCAGTAGTTGATGAAAGTAATAGTGTAGAAGAGGAAGAAGAGAGTTCTAATTACACATTGGTTATTGAAAGTGATGAGTATAAAATAGGGATCCTTGTAAAGGAAGTTCCCAATACTTTTTCAGTCAATCGATCTGAAATTGATAGTTCTGCTGGAATAATTCGTCATTCTTCATTGGATGAAAATGCGATCAATGGGATAGTTAAAATTGATGAAAGAATGATTATCTTAATTAATATATTGAGTATGATGGAAACTGGAGGTCTTAAAACTACCAATGAATAAAAATGGATGATTTGGCTATTAATCTTATAATACTGAACAGGTGAAAAAATTATGGCAGATGGAAAAATAAAAATACTTATTGCCGATGATTCGGGATTTATGAGATTATTGATTCGTGATATATTACAATCGGATAGCCAGTTAGAAGTGCTTGGAACAGCAGAAAATGGTAAGGAAGCCTTGGAAAAAACGCTCAAATTTAGACCAGATGTAGTATTACTTGACATGTTAATGCCAGAATACGATGGTCTTTATGCAGTAGAGCATATTATGAAGCAATGTCCGACTCCAATTATTATTCTAAGTTCAATTGGTCACTCTAATATTAATCCAATCATGAAGTCAATGGAGTTAGGTGCCTTTGACTATTTGAATAAACCAGTTAAGGATAATGCAAAATTAAGGAGTATTGATGCCGAAATAATCAGAAAGGTTAAGGAGGCAGCTGTATCAAACATTAAAGCTAGCATTGGTGAAGAAAGTATTACTAATCTTAATGAGCATGTTTTTGCAGATTCACTACCTTATGATGTTGTAGTTATTGGATCATCAACAGGAGGCCCCACGGCACTGGAAGAGGTTATAAAAAAACTACCAGGTAATTTGGCCGTTCCTGTACTTATTGCACAGCACATGCCAGTTAATTTTGTTCCTTCCTTTGCACTGAGACTTAATAAATTGGTACCTCTTAAAGTAGAGGTTGGAAGAAAGGGTATGCCTGTAAAACCTGGGTATATTATTATTTCTCCTGGTGATAAAAACATGATTGTAAAGAAAAATTCCTCAACACAAGAAGTAATTATAGATTTTTCATACAAGGTTTACCCTGAATTTAATAATCCTTCTGTAAACGCACTTATGGATTCAGTAGCTGATACTTATGGAGGCAGATCAATTGGAACAATACTTACAGGAATGGGTAAAGATGGTGCAGATGGTATGACAAAAATCAAAAATAAAGGAGGATATACCATTGCACAAAGTAAAGAGACATGTGCGGTATTCGGAATGCCTCGTGAGGCAATTGAACGAAAATGTATTGATGAGGTTGTGCCAATAAGTGAAATTGGAGGTTTTATTACTAGTTGTTTATCTTAAATTGATAATAATAAAAGATGCAAAATGTAAATAGCAAAGAATAGTGGTATATAGTATTAACTATTATAAAGCAACAAAGAGTTTAGTAACGATGAACTTTAAACTACACTAAAATGAGTTCAAAAGAAGAAGAATATAAGGAAATGTTTCTTTCAGAGGCGCTCCAAAATTATGAGCAACTGAATGAATTATTTACAGTATTGGAGAAAGATAAGGATGATACAGAAGCTATTGATTCTATTTTTCGAATTACGCATACCTTAAAAGGAAATGCCATGGGCATGGGGTTTGAGGCAATAGCAGAATTGTCTCATGTAATGGAGGATGTTTTTAGCGAAGTAAAGGAAGGTAATATTAAACTTAGTAAGTCATTATTTGATAATATGTTTAAAGCCAATGATAAGCTAGGGACACTTATTGATGCTTTAACTACAGATGAAAAGGTGAGTTATAAAGGAATTTTAACTAAACTTAATGTTATTCTCAGAAAGGCTCGTGAAAAAAATCAACCTAAAGACGAGGCAGAGACTCCTGACACTAATGAAAAAATTAAAGGCACTACTCAGGAGCCAGTTGTGCCAGAAACAGAATCTCAACCTGAACCTGAACCTGAAAAGGCTAATGAACCACAAGAAGATACCGTTTCTGAAACAGACACTTCTACTGAATCAGGAAAAAAACCATTTGGAAAATTAGGTGAGATGACTGCTCGATTGTTTAAATCAACTAAGCAGTCAGAAGAAGAAACCGATTCTGATATTAGTACTGAACCCGAGCCTGAAAGTAGTGTGGAAAGCACTCAACCTGTTTCTGAAACACCTATGGAAACTGAAGAAGTTGAAAACGAACAATCACCAGATATTGTAGAAGAAGAGCAAGAACTGCCTGAGCCATATTTTGAAAACAATGTTGTAGAAGAGGAAGTTGAAAAAGTTGTAGAAGAGGAAAAAGATATTGAGCCCGAAGAGGAACAAGTAGAGGAGGAAGATGAAATCGAAGAAAAGGAAGTGGAGGAAGAAATTGAAGAGGAAAGTGCTACTCAAAGAAAGATAGCCTTTTCTGATGTTGTTCAAATTCCAATAAGGAAGTTGGATGCACTAATGAATCAGGTGGAGCAGCTAATTATTGAGAGAGATCGTTTAATGGCAATCTCAGATATAGATATAAATGGACGTTCAAATTCGGATTTTACTAGTCTTCAACGTATCACATCCGACCTACAGTATAGTGTGATGGATGTACGGCTCGTACAAATTGGATTTTTATTTAAAAAGTTCCATCGTGTTATAAGAGATGTAGCATCAATAGAGTCTAAACAAGTTAGCTTGGTGTTGAAGGGTACGGATGTTGAAATTGATAGGAACATTCTGAAAATAATGAGTGACTCATTGGTTCATTTGGTAAGAAACTCTGTTAGTCATGGAATTGAAGATGCTCAAACTCGTAAGCAACGAGGTAAACCAGAAGAAGGAGTAGTTACATTGAATGCACGGAATGAAAAAGACAACGTAATAGTAGAAATCTCTGATGACGGCAATGGAATTGAAACGGAAATAATACGTAAAAAAATTGTTGAAAAAGGTCTTCTTAATAAAGAGTTAGCCGATCAATTATCTGAAAATGAGGTATTACTCTATATTTTTGAACCTGGGTTTTCAAATGCTGAAAAAATTACAGAGGTTTCAGGAAGAGGTGTTGGAATGGATGTTGTGAAAAGAGCCACAGAGTCAATAGGAGGTCAAATTTCCGTAGAAACCGAAGTGGGTAAGGGTAGTACTATAATACTTAAACTTCCATCGTCAATGGCAGTAAAAGGAGCACTTCTATTTCTTCTAGGAAAACAAGAATTTGCATTTGCACTAACTTACACCGAGGCAGTGATATCTCTATACAAACATGAGATTTATATGATCAATAGTGGATTGATGTGTAAGTATCTTGATAAGACTATTTCGGTAATCTTTTTGGAAGACCTGTTATCGATGGACTGTTTAGATGAGATCAGTGATGAAGGTGCCTTTCATAACACCTATCATAAAATCGAAGATGATCAAAAACTTGATGTAATAGTTGTCTCACATTCCGACCGCTTTATTGGTATTGTTGTTGATAAATTATTGCAGCAAAAAGAAATTGTTGAAAAAACGATATCAAAACCTTTAGACAATGTAAAACTTTTGACAGGGACCACTATCCTTGGAAATGGCAATGTTTGTCTTGTAGTTGATGCTGCCGCTATAGCCGATATATTATTCAAATCAACAAATAAAAGCAAAATAATGGAGATGGTTTGAGAATATACTCAAAATAAAAATTAATTATGAGTCAGAGCGAAAATCAAATACTTATAAATGCAATAGATAATGCAGCAGCATCGATGAATATGATGCTAGGAAGTGAGGTTAAAGTAAGTAATATAAATTTTTCTTTTAAGGAAGAAAATGATATTGTTCAATATTCCAAAAAAATAGAAAAAGGGGCTCATGTACTAAAAACAGATATGATGGGTAATTTAGTAAGCACTAGCTATTTAGTAATGTCCCCAACTGATGTAAATAAAATATTTGAAAAATGTTTGCCAGGTGAAGCTTTGAAAACAAACAACTCTGGAAACCTAGCTATTCAAGGAGGTTTTTTACTTGAATTAGATAATATTGTTGCTGCTGGGGCGATCACCGTGTTTGCGAATCAATTGGATGAAACAATATATGGAGATGTCCCAAAATTATTGATAATGAATAAATTGAATATTAATGAATACATAGATGCTGAGATTATAGAAAAAGGATTTAATAATTGTATAAATGCAGTTGTTCATGTTGAAAATATCGATATTGAATTGGACTTTATTTGGTTATTTGATGATAATTTTTTTAAGTTGTTAGTTTAATACACAAAACAGTCGCACAAATTAACGAAAAAGAGCAATTATGAAACAAGTAATTGGCGATGAAGAAATAAGAGCACTAATGAGTGCTATAGAAAGACGATATGGGTTAGATTTCACTAATTATGAAATTAAATCCTTGAAAAGGGGAATTTTTAGGTTAATGATGAAGCGTAAAATAAAAAATATCCTTGAACTGTGGTCTATTATATTAAAAGACGAGGAATTTTTTAAAGATAGTATCGATGACTTAATGGTAAATCTTACTGAATTATTTAGAAATCCAGATGCCTGGATGATGATTAAAAAAATTCTATTGGAAGAATATAAAAGTAAACCTAATTTAAGTATTTGGCATGCAGGATGTTCAACAGGAGAAGAAGTTTATACAATGGCAATAATTCTAAATGAAATCAGTATGTTATCTAAAACTAAGGCGTTGGCCTCTGATTTAAGTAGCCAGGCACTAGAAAAAGCTAAAAATGGAAAATATTCTCTTATTGTTATGCAAAATTATCTAAAACCATTTTTAGAGTTTTTTCCTGATAAAAAAATGGAAGACTTTTTTGATTATCAAGAATTTAATGCGATGGTAAAACCTGAATTTAAAAAACATGTCAAGTTCACTAGGCACAATTTAGCTCAGGATCCTATGGAGCAAAAATTTGATATTATTTTTTGCCGAAACGTGATGATATATTTTGATGAAACATTGAAACTTCATGTTCTAAACATGTTCAATAATTCATTAAATGATGGTGGTTACTTAGTGATAGGTTATTATGATACTATGCCTAAATCTGGTGCAGATATTTTTGATATTTACGATAATAAAACAAGGATTTATAAAAAGAAATAAAATTTAAAAAATAAAATTATGGGCAAAAAAGTATTAATTGTAGATGATTCGATGTACATGCGAAAACTTATTCGAGAGGCACTCGAGAAAAATGGGTTCGAGATTGTTGGCGAAGCCGAAAATGGTGAAATTGCAATTGACTTGGCACTTTCTTTAAACCCTGAATTGATTACATTAGATAATATATTACCTGATATGATAGGTCTTGATATACTTAAGGTTCTTAAAGAAGAAGGGTTAACTAGTAGGGTAATTATGATAAGTGCTGTAGGGCAACAATCAGTAATTAATCAAGGTTTAGAACTTGGTGCGTCAGATTATATTATCAAACCATTTACCTCTGAAAAATTGCTTGAAGTAATTAATAATGGAAATTAGAACTATTATTAAGACATGTTTTACCTAATGTAAATCAGATTGAAAGAAATAGTTGTAAAAAGTAAACTATTGAATAGTTCTTGTTTCAAAGAGGGCAATTGCTTGAAAATATTTTTTAAGAGTAAAATAATATTAACGAAATGCCTCATGGAATTGTTGGCCTAGGGGGCTTTCATTATACTTGATAAAGTATGATATTACACAGTCATGATATCTTTTTCTTTATGAACAATAAGTTCATCTACTTTATGCGTATACTCATCAGTTAGCTTTTGAACACTATCTTCAGCCCTTTTTATCTCATCCTCTGATACACCTTCATTTTTTAAAAGTTTTAACCCGTCATTTGTGTCCTTACGTGCATTTCGAATACTTATTTTCGCATGCTCACCTTCATTTTTTGCTAACTTCACTAACTGTATCCGTCTTTCTTCGGTAAGGGCAGGAATATTAATAATTACTTGTTCACCATCATTTTGAGGGTTTAAACCCAAATCACTGTTCATAATAGCTTTTTCAATTTCTTGAATCATACTTTTTTCCCAAGGTTTTATCATCAAAGTACGCGCATCTGGCGAGCTAATACTTGCTACTTGGTTTAGAGGTGTCATGTTTCCATAGTAATCAATCATTACACCACTTAACATACTAGGCATAGCCTTTCCTGCTCTAATTTTAGATAAAGCGTCAATAAGGTGAGTAATCGCTTTACTCATCATGTCTTTGGTGTCATCTAGATATAATTCAATTTCTTCCATAATAAAAAAATCAGTTTATGATTGTGCCATTAACATTACCATTCATTATTTCTGCTAAATTTCCAGATTTATTCATATCAAACACAATTATTGGTAAATTATTTTCCTGACATAACGTAAATGCAGTCATATCCATTATATTCAACCCTTTTTCATATGCTTCCTGAAAACTAAGATTAGCATATTTAGTAGCTTCGGGATTTTTTTCAGGGTCGGAAGTGTATACTCCATCAACTCGAGTTCCTTTCAGTACAACATCTGCCTGAATTTCTATAGCTCTTAAACTGGCTGTTGAATCGGTAGTAAAATAAGGATTACCAATTCCAGCTCCGAAAATCACAACTCTACCTTTTTCAAGATGTCGCACAGCTCTTCGTTTTATGAATGGTTCACACACCTGTTCCATTTTTATTCCTGACATCATTCTAGTGTATAACCCTGCTTTTTCAAGAGCACTTTGTAGTGCCATACCGTTAATTACTGTTGCAAGCATACCCATGTAATCTCCCTGTACTCTATCAATTCCTGATGATTCAGCTTGGACTCCTCTAAAAATATTTCCGCCACCTATTACTATGGCTACTTCAACCCCCATTTCAACCACATTTTTTATTTCATGGGTATATTGTTCTAACCTTATGGGGTCAATACCATATTGGTTCTCGCCCATCAATGATTCCCCACTAAGTTTGAGTAAAATGCGTTTGTATTTCATAAGTGTAATTAAGTAGATAGGTTTAGAAGTTTTTTGATTAATTAAATTCTTGCAAATATATTAAATCATATATAATAATATATAAAGCACATACAAATGAATTAAAATTGAACAAGAATAGCATTTTTCTCAACACTATCTCCTTGTTTTACAACAATAGATTTTACAATTCCTTCCCCAGGCGATTTCAGGACATTCTCCATTTTCATAGCTTCTAATATCATTATGCTATCTCCTTTTTTTACTTCATCACCTTCTTTTATATTGATAGAAAGTATAAGTCCAGGCATTGGGGCTTTAATTTCATTTATTTTTGATAAAGAAAGGTCTGTCATTCCTAGTTTTTCAAGAAGCTGATCAAACTTATCTTTTACACCTATATTAAAAACTTCATTGTTAATTTTTAGGGTTACTTCTTTTTTATCTATACTGATATCAATGAGTTCAGCATTATATGATTGGTTATTATAGATGATATGATACTTTTTATCTCCAATAGAGATAATGTCCCAATCTATGACTTTGTCATTAACAGAATAGGTGTCGCCTTTCTTATTTACTTCGTATTTATGTTGATTAATTGTTACTTGATACATGAGTTCGATAATTTGCTATCAAATATAGTTGAAATTTATAGCCAATTGAGAAATGAGTATAAAATAAAAAGCTGTTTTAGGGGGCTTGGGGTTGCCTTTAAATATAAGTTTAAAAAAAAGACATCTTTTTTTTTTAAATGTTTGATTAAAATAAAAAACCATATAATTTTGCACTTCCTTAAAATAAGAGGGGATAATATTACCCATGTTTTTAAGTAGTTCATTTAAGTACTGAATACCATTGGGGGGATACCAAAGCGGCCAACTGGGACGGACTGTAAATCCGTTGTCTACGACTTCGCAGGTTCGAATCCTGCTCCCCCCACATACTACTGTTAGCAATAGCAGTTTAAGCGGGAGTAGCTCAGCTGGTAGAGCGACAGCCTTCCAAGCTGTAGGTCGCGAGTTCGAACCTCGTCTCCCGCTCTTTGATTAGCTTCGGCTAATTACGATGAGTCTCTGACAAGAGAACCCAAAGCCGATGTAGCTCAGGGGTAGAGCACTTCCTTGGTAAGGAAGAGGTCACGGGTTCAAATCCCGTCATTGGCTCATTTAAGATAATACTGTTTGTATAAGACAGAGAAAGTATGAGTAACAATATAGTGACCTAGGTCACGCCTGTCTGCCGACAGGCAGGGGTTCAAATCCCGTCATTGGCTCATTTTGATGTGTAAATTAATAAAAGAGAAATAAAATATATAATTAACTAAATCGGGAGTTTTCAAATATGGCTAAAGAAACATTTGACCGTTCGAAACCACACGTTAACATTGGTACTATCGGTCACGTTGACCACGGTAAAACAACATTAACAGCGGCTATTTCAAGCGTGCTAGCAGGCAAAGGTCTTGCTGAGCAAAAAGACTTCTCTGCAATTGATAATGCACCAGAGGAGAAAGAAAGAGGTATTACTATTAATACATCTCATATTGAATATGCAACAGATAAAAGACATTATGCTCACGTTGACTGTCCAGGTCACGCGGATTATGTAAAGAACATGGTTACTGGTGCTGCTCAGATGGATGGTGCAATTATCGTAGTTGCAGCTACTGATGGACCTATGCCACAAACAAGAGAGCATATCTTACTTTCTCGTCAGGTGGGTGTTCCTGCTTTAGTTGTATTTATGAATAAGGTAGATTTGGTAGACGATGCTGAATTATTAGAACTTGTTGAAATGGAAATAAGAGAATTACTTTCTTATTATGATTTCCCAGGTGATGACATTCCTGTAATTGCGGGTTCTGCTCTAGGTGCTTTGAATGGTGAAGCTGAGTGGGTTGCTAAAGTAGAGGAATTGATGGCAGCAGTAGACGAACATATTCCGTTACCAGAAAGAGCTGTAGATAAAGATTTCCTAATGCCAGTTGAAGATGTATTCTCTATTACTGGTAGAGGTACTGTGGCAACAGGTAGAATTGAAAGAGGTGTAATAAACTCTGGAGATCCTGTAGATATCTTAGGTATGGGTGCTGAAGGTCTTAAATCTACAATTACAGGTGTTGAGATGTTTAGAAAAATATTAGATAGGGGTGAAGCTGGTGATAATGTAGGTCTTCTTTTGAGAGGTATAGAAAAAGAAAGCATCAAAAGAGGGATGGTAATAGTGAAGCCTGGTTCAGTAACTCCTCACAAAAAATTCAAAGCAGAGGTTTACGTTCTTTCAAAAGAAGAAGGTGGTCGCCATACTCCATTTTTCAATAAATATCGTCCACAGTTTTATTTAAGAACTACAGATGTGACTGGTGAAATTTTCCTTCCTGATGGAGTGGAAATGGTAATGCCTGGAGATAATGTAAGTATTACTGTTGAGTTGATCAATACAGTAGCTATGGAAAAAGGATTACGTTTCGCTATCCGTGAAGGTGGTAGAACTGTAGGTTCTGGACAGGTTACAGAAATTATCGAATAAGATAAATAAATTCACTTAAAGCGTTTCGAAGAAATTTGAAACGCTTTTTTTGTATTTGTAAAATATAAGGGCTAAATTTGCAGTCCATTTTGAAGAATGGATACACGGGTGTAGCTCAATTGGTAGAGTAGTGGTCTCCAAAACCATTGGTTGGGAGTTCGAGTCTCTCCACCCGTGCATGTTAAAAATTAGAATAAAATTCATATGCAAAAACTAAAACTTTTTATCACTGATTCAGTTGATGAAATGAAAAACAAGGTGTCTTGGCCAAAATATTCTGAACTACAAAATAGTTCAATATTAGTATTGGTGGCTTCAATGATTTTTGCATTAATGATTGGTGGATTTGATTGGGTTTTTAAAACCACTATGCAGTGGTTTTATCAATCATTTTAAATAGGGTATATATAATAAGGGATATTATAGATGAGCGAACTTAAATGGTATGTAGTAAGGGTAGTGAGCGGTCAGGAAAAAAAGATAAAAACTTATCTGGAAACTGAGATTGAAAGAGAAAATCTTCAAGATTACATTCCTCAAGTGTTGATACCTACAGAAAAGGTATACGAATTGAGAAATGGTAAGAAGAAGATGAGAGAAAGAAATTTTTTTCCAGGATATGTTCTTGTTTCTGCCGACCTTACACATGGCGAATCGAATCATTTAGTTACTAGTATTCCTGGAGTAATAGGCTTTCTCGGCAATAATAGTGCCGGTGCTTCCAAAGAGCCTGTTCCTCTAAGACAAAGTGAAATTAACCGTATCCTCGGTAAGGTGGATGAGTCCGATGAATTTGAAGAAAAGTTGGACACGCCTTATATAATTGGAGAGTCTGTAAAAGTTATGGATGGCCCATTTAGTGGATTTACGGGAAATGTCGAAGAGGTGTTTGAAGAGCGTAAAAAGCTCAAAGTAATGGTAAAAATATTTGGCAGAAATACCCCTGTTGAATTGAATTATTTGCAAGTAGAAAAAACTGACTAAAAAATGGCTAAGGAAATTAGTGGATATTTGAAATTGCAAATCAGAGGAGGAGCAGCTAACCCTTCACCTCCTGTAGGCCCTGCATTAGGTTCTAAAGGACTCAATATTATGGAGTTCTGTAAGCAATTTAATGCACGTACTCAGGATAAACAAGGTCAATTGTTACCAGTATTGGTTTCAATTTATGCTGACAAATCATTTGATTTTGTAATTAAGACCCCTCCTGCCCCAGTAATGATTTTAGAAGCTGCAAAGAAGAAGAAAGGTTCATCAGAACCTAACCGAGATAAAGTAGCTACAATTTCATGGGATCAAGTGAAATTTATTGCTGAAACTAAAATGCCTGACTTAAACGCATTTACGGAAGAGTCAGCCATGAAAATGGTGGCAGGTACAGCAAGAAGTATGGGAATTAATGTATCAGGTGTTGCACCTTGGGAAAATTAATCAAATTTAAAAAATGGGAAAATTAACTAAAAACCAAAAAGCCGTAGCAGCAAAACTAGACAGTACTAAAGAGTACTCTTTAGAAGAAGCTTCTGCTCTGGTTAAGGATATTACCTTTACTAAATTTGATGCATCTGTCGACATTGATGTTCGATTAGGTGTAGACCCCAAGAAAGCGGATCAAATGGTACGAGGTATTGTTACCTTGCCTCATGGCACGGGTAAAGAAGTAAAAGTTTTGGTGTTATGTACACCAGATAAAGAACAAGAAGCAAAAGATGCTGGAGCTGATTATGTTGGATTAGATGATTATATCACTAAAATAGATGGAGGTTGGACTGATATCGATGTGATAATAACTATGCCAACAGTAATGGCGAAAGTTGGACGTTTAGGAAGAGTATTAGGACCTCGTGGACTAATGCCTAACCCAAAATCAGGTACTGTAACTTTAGATGTAGGTAAAGCTGTTAGTGATATCAAATCTGGTAAAATCGATTTTAAAGTAGATAAAACTGGAATTATTCATGCCAGTATTGGAAAGGTTTCTTTCTCTCCAGAAAAAATCAGAGAAAATGCTAATGAGGTAATTCAAACTATTGCAAAGTTGAAGCCAGCTTCTTCGAAGGGTACATATTTTAAAAGTATAAATATGTCTAGTACTATGAGCCCAGTTATTACTATTGATAAAAGTTTAATTTCAGGATTATAAAGTCATGACTAGAGAAGAGAAAGTACAGATACTAGAAGAATTGTCAGAGAAACTTAGCAATAAACCTAATTTCTATGTGACAGATGCGTCAGGACTTACTGTAGCTGAAATTAATAATTTCAGAAGACTTTGCTATGAAAAAGGTGTTGAATATAAAGTATATAAAAATACATTAATTCAGAAAGCATTAGAAAAATTGGATGTAGATTATACTGAATTTTTTGATGTACTTAAAGGATTTTCTGGAATCATGTTCTCAACTGAGGAAGGAACTAACATTCCTGCCAAAGTATTAAAAGAATTTAGAAAAGGGAGTGCTGAAAAACCAATTTTAAAGGCTGCTTCTATCGAATCAGAATTTTATTTTGGTGACGAGAACGTTAAAATGCTTAGTGAGCTTAAATCTAAAAACGAGCTTATTGGTGAAATTATTGGATTGTTACAATCTCCAGCTAAAAATGTTGTTAGTGCTCTTCAGAGTGGAAAATCAACATTGGCTGGTTTGGTTAAGACATTATCCGAAAGAGAAAATTAATATATTAGAAACAAGTAGAAATTTATAAAGTAAATAAAAATGGCAGATTTAAAAGCATTCGCTGATCAATTAGTGAATTTAACTGTAAAAGAAGTTAATGAATTAGCTGAAATTCTTAAAGAAGAGCATGGTATTGAGCCTGCTGCAGCTGCTGCTGTAGCCGTAGCTGCTCCAGATGGAGGTGCAGAAGGTGGTGGTGAAGAAAAATCAGAATTTGATGTAATACTTAAGGCAGCTGGTGGAGCAAAATTAGCAGTAGTTAAACTTGTTAAAGAATTAACAGGTCTTGGTCTTAAAGAAGCTAAAGAAGTAGTAGATGGTGCCCCTAAAGCAGTAAAAGAAGGTGTATCTAAAGATGAAGCTGAAGCACTTAAAAAGCAGCTTGAAGAAGCAGGTGCAGAAGTAGAATTAAAATAATTTGACGACTATTTCAGTTGTCTAATAGGAATATTAGACCCCGGTCTCGACTTGTGTCAAGATTAGGGGTCTTTTCCTGTTTGTGCCAATTTTGGCACTTTTATAAGGTCGATTAATATTTTCTTGATTTTATTAAGAAAAAAGCGGCACACAATGTTTACATTTTTTGTAACTAAAAATTTAAAGCCTTGGCTAAGAATATAGAATCCTCAAGAATAGATTTTTCATCCATTAAAAAGGTTATTGATTACCCTGATTTTTTGGATGTTCAATTACAGTCATTCCAAGACTTTTTTCAGCTAGATACTCCAGCTGAAAAACGTACTCAGGAAGGTTTGTTCAAAGTGTTCTCTGAAAATTTCCCTATTTCGGATTCCAGAGAAAATTTCGTTCTAGAATTTATAGACTATTTGGTAGACCCACCTAAGTATTCGGTTGATGAATGCATTGACAGGGGGTTGACTTACAATGTTCCTCTAAAAGCAAAGTTGAAATTAACTTGCAATGATGAGGATAATGAGGACTTTGAGACAATAGAACAAGAAGTTTTCTTAGGTAATATCCCATACATGACCGCCAAAGGGTCGTTTGTGATTAATGGTGCTGAACGAGTAATCGTTTCGCAATTGCACCGTTCCCCTGGAGTTTTCTTTGCTCAAAGTAAACACACAAACGGTACAAAACTATATTCTGCAAGAATTATCCCTTTTAAAGGGTCTTGGATTGAATTTGCTACAGATGTTAATAACGTGATGTATGCATATATTGATCGTAAAAAGAAATTCCCAGTAACAACACTTTTACGAGCTATTGGTTATGGATCAGATAAAGATATATTAGATTTATTTGGTTTATCTGAAGAAATTGATGCAACAAGTGCAAAGCTTAAAAAAGCAATAAACAGAAAGTTAGCTGCTAGAGTACTAAAGACTTGGACAGAAGACTTTGTGGATGAAGATACTGGAGAGGTAGTTTCTATTGATAGAAATGAAATTCTCTTAGAAAGAGATCACATTATTTCTGAAGAAGATATTGAAACGATATTAGACTCAGGTTCTAAATCAATTATTCTTCACAGAGACGATGTAAGCATAACTGACTTTAACATTATTTTTAACACGTTAGGTAAAGATGTTTCAAATTCTGAAAAAGAAGCAGTTGAGCAAATCTATCGTCAGTTAAGAAATACAGAAGCTCCTGATGAACAAACTGCAAGAGATGTAATTCAAAATTTATTCTTTAGTGATAAACGATATGATTTAGGAGAAGTAGGAAGATATAGAATTAATAGAAAACTAGGGCTTGAGACTTCTTTGGATCAAAGAGTACTAACTACAGAAGATATTATCTTTATTGTAAAATACTTAATTGGTTTGATTAACTCTAAAGCTGTTGTTGATGATATTGATCATTTAAGTAATAGAAGGGTAAGAACAGTAGGGGAGCAACTTTATTCTCAATTTGGTGTAGGTCTTGCCAGAATGGCTAGAACCATTAAAGAGAGAATGAACGTAAGAGATAACGAAGATTTTAAGCCTGTTGATTTAATTAATGCTAGAACGTTATCCTCAGTTATAAACTCATTCTTTGGAACAAATCAATTGTCTCAATTTATGGATCAGACGAATCCATTAGCTGAGATTACGCATAAAAGAAGAATGTCTGCACTAGGACCTGGTGGTCTTTCAAGAGAAAGAGCTGGTTTTGAAGTTCGAGATGTTCACTACACACATTATGGTAGATTATGTACCATTGAAACTCCTGAAGGACCAAATATTGGTTTGATTTCTTCATTATGTGTTCATGCAAAAGTAAACGGTATGGGATTCATCGAAACACCATATCGTACCGTAGATAATGGTAAGGCCAATATGTCGGGAGATGTAGTTTATCTTACTGCGGAAGAAGAAGATACTCATAACATTGCTCAGGCAAATGCTCCTTTAGAGGATAATGGTCTGTTTATCAATGATAAGGTAAAAGCCAGATTTGAAGGTGATTTTCCTGTGGTAGAGCCAGATAAATTAAGGTACATGGATATTGCACCTAATCAAATTGTATCAGTAGCGGCATCAATGATTCCTTTCTTAGAGCATGATGATGCAAACCGTGCATTGATGGGGTCTAACATGCAGCGTCAAGCTGTACCTTTATTAAGAGCTGAAGCTCCAATTGTAGGAACAGGACTGGAATCTAGAATTGCTCAAGATTCAAGAACATTAGTGGTAGCAGAGGATGACGGAGTTGTAGATTTTGTAGACTCAGATAAAATTGTAATAAAATATGATTTATCTGATGATGATCATTTGATAAGTTTTGATGAAGATTATAGAACTTATGAACTAATTAAGTTTAGAAGAACAAATCAAGATACCTGTATCAACTTAAAACCTATTGTATTAAAAGGCGATAGAGTAAAAAAAGGTCAGATATTGTGCGAAGGATATGCAACACAGGGAGGTGAGTTAGCTTTGGGTAGAAACCTTAGAGTAGCATATATGCCTTGGCAAGGGTATAACTTCGAGGATGCAATTGTAATCTCTGAAAATGTAGTTAAAAATGATGTTTATACTTCTATCCATATTGATGAGTATGAGTTAGAGGTAAGAGATACAAAAAGAGGAGAGGAAGAGCTTACTTCAGAAATACCAAATGTTAGTGAAGAAGCAGTTAAGAACCTTGACGAAAATGGTATTATTCGTATTGGTGCAGATGTAAAGGAAGGAGATATTTTAATTGGTAAAATTACTCCGAAAGGAGAAACTGACCCAACACCAGAAGAGAAATTATTAAGAGCAATTTTTGGAGATAAAGCTGGTGATGTAAAAGATGCTTCTTTGAAAGCTTCTCCTTCATTGAGAGGTGTGGTTATAGATACTAAACTATTCTCAAGACCTAAAAAGGATAAAGAACTTCGTGCAAAATCTAAAAAAGAAGTTGAAGTATTAAAAACAAACTATGGTAAGGAGCTAACATTAATCAGAGATCAAATGATTGAGAAGTTAGCAAAAATACTTACTGGTAAAACTTCTCAGGGTGTTAAGCATAAATTTGGTGATGAATTAATTAGTAAAGGAGTAAAATTCTCAGCTAAAAATATTAAGGAAAATATATTCCCCGAAAAGAATATATATAGAGACGAAAGTAACTATAATGTTCAGGAAGAAGTAAACCTTATTTCTGATGTTATTCTGGATAACTGGACTACCAGCGATGATATTAATAGTCTTATTGTAAAGCTTGTTAAAAGTTATAATAATAAGCGTAATGAAATTTCAGGAGAATTTAAAAGAGGGAGATTTACTTTAGAAGTGGGTGATGAACTTCCAGCTGGAATCGTTCAATTGGCTAAAGTATATATTGCGAAAAAACGTAAGCTTAAAGTAGGAGATAAAATGGCTGGTCGACATGGTAACAAAGGTGTAGTTGCTAGAATTGTTCGTCAGGAAGATATGCCATTCCTAGAGGATGGTACACCAATGGATATAGTACTGAACCCACTTGGCGTGCCTTCAAGGATGAACCTTGGACAGATATATGAGACAGTACTGGCATGGGCAGGACTCGAGCTTGGTAAAAGATATGCTACACCAATATTTGATGGTGCAACTATGGATCAAGTTGCTGCAGAATTGAAAGAAGCTAAATTACCAGAGTACGGAAGAACTTACTTATATGATGGTTTAACAGGTATGCGTTTTGACCAATCAGTTACGGTTGGTATTGCTTACATGCTTAAATTAGGTCATTTAGTAGATGATAAAATGCATGCTAGATCAATTGGGCCTTACTCATTGATTACGCAACAACCATTGGGTGGTAAAGCACAATTTGGTGGTCAGAGATTCGGTGAAATGGAAGTTTGGGCATTGGAAGCATTTGGAGCTTCACATGTACTTCAGGAAATTTTGACCATAAAATCGGATGATGTTATCGGTAGGGCTAAAGCATATGAGGCGATTGTGAAAGGAGAGAATATGAACAAGCCAAATATTCCAGAGTCTTTCAATGTATTAGTTCACGAATTACGTGGATTAGCACTTGAAATTACTATGGATTAATCAATTGAATATAATTGGACTAAGGTCTTTGGATTATAGATAAATTAACACTATGTCGTTCAGAAAAAATAAAAAAATCAATAATGACTTTTCAAAAGTAACAGTAAGTCTTGCTTCTCCAGAATCAATTTTGGAGAGTTCGCAAGGAGAAGTTACTCAACCAGAAACAATTAACTACAGAACATATAAACCTGAAATGGGTGGGCTTTTCTGTGAACGTATTTTTGGGCCTGTAAAGGATTGGGAGTGTCATTGTGGAAAATATAAAAGAATACGTTACAAAGGAATTATATGTGATCGCTGTGGGGTTGAGGTTACTGAGAAAAAGGTAAGACGTGAGCGA
Source organism: Cyclobacteriaceae bacterium (assembly GCA_029882685.1). GTDB lineage: Bacteria > Bacteroidota > Bacteroidia > Cytophagales > Cyclobacteriaceae > JAOUKH01. The sequence goes on along the minus strand of JAOUKH010000012.1, from coordinate 14,092 downwards.
ATGGGGCATATTGAATTAGTAGTTCCAGTAGCACATATTTGGTATTTCAAATCTTTGCCAAACAAAATTGGTTATCTATTAGGTTTACCAACTAAGAAATTAGATCAAATTATTTACTACGAACGATTTTTGGTTATTCAGCCAGGAATAAAAGAAGAAGATGGTATTCAAAAAATGGACTTCTTAACGGAGGATGAATATCTAGATATTCTTGATAAACTTCCTAGAGAAAACCAATTGTTGGATGATGATGACCCTAATAAGTTTATTGCAAAAATGGGTGCTGAAGCATTAGAAATGATGTTATCAAGAATAGAACTTGATACACTTTCTTATGATTTAAGACATCAGGCAGCTACAGATACTTCTCAACAAAGAAAAGCAGAAGCTTTAAAACGTTTGAAAGTGGTTGAGGCTTTTAGAGATGCGAGAACTCGTATCGAAAATAGACCAGAGTGGATGGTAATTAAAATGGTTCCTGTAATTCCACCAGAGCTAAGACCATTAGTACCATTAGATGGTGGTCGTTTTGCTACTTCTGATTTAAATGATTTATACAGAAGGGTAATTATTAGAAATAATCGCCTGAAAAGACTAATTGATATTAAGGCACCTGAAGTAATATTAAGGAATGAGAAACGTATGCTTCAGGAAGCTGTAGATTCACTTTTTGATAATTCAAGAAAAGTAAATGCAGTAAGGTCGGATGGGAATAGAGCGCTTAAGTCTTTAAGTGACATGCTGAAGGGTAAGCAGGGTCGTTTCCGTCAGAACTTATTAGGTAAAAGAGTTGATTACTCTGGACGTTCAGTAATTGTTGTTGGACCAGAGTTGAAATTACACGAATGTGGTTTGCCAAAATCTATGGCAGCAGAACTGTTTAAACCTTTTATCATTAGGAAGTTAATAGAAAGAGGTATCGTTAAAACGGTAAAATCAGCAAAGAAAATTGTTGATAGAAAAGACCCTGTTGTTTGGGATATATTAGAGAATGTATTGAAAGGACACCCTGTATTACTTAACCGTGCTCCTACATTGCACCGTCTTGGTATTCAGGCATTTCAACCTAAATTGATTGAAGGGAAAGCTATTCAACTTCACCCATTAGTATGTACTGCATTTAATGCGGATTTTGATGGTGACCAAATGGCGGTACATGTACCACTTGGGCCTGAAGCTGTTTTAGAAGCTTCTACATTGATGCTTTCTTCTCATAATATTTTGAATCCTGCAAATGGAGCTCCTATTACTGTACCATCACAAGATATGGTATTGGGACTTTACTATGTTACTAAAGGTAGAAAATCCACCAAAAAGGATGTCGTTTTAGGAGAAGGTATGATATTCTATGGAGCTGAAGAAGTGATCATTGCTATTAACGAAGAAAAGCTTTCAAAACATGCTCACATTAAGGTGAAGGGCAAAGTGAGGAAAGAAGATGGTACGTTGGTAGATGAAATGATTGAAACTGTTGCTGGTAGAGTATTATTCAATCAGTATGTTCCTGATGAAGTAGGTTTTGTAAATGAATTATTGACGAAAAAGAAACTTCAGACAATTATTTCTGATGTGTATAAAATTGCTGGTCAGGCAAGAACAGCAAATTTCTTAGATGACATCAAAACTTTAGGTTTCCAGTCTGCTTATAAAGGTGGTCTTTCGATGGGACTTGGTGATGTTGCTATTCCTGCTGAGAAGGAAGCATTAGTATCACAAGCAAAAGAGGAAGTTGATGTAGTATGGAATAATTATTTAATGGGTCTTATCACTGATAATGAACGTTATAATCAGGTAATTGATATTTGGACCAGAATAAATTCTTTACTTACGTCTACTTTGATGACACAGCTTGAAGAAGATGACCAAGGATTTAATTCTATCTACATGATGATGCACTCTGGTGCAAGGGGTTCTAGAGAGCAAATTCGTCAGTTAGGTGGTATGAGAGGTTTAATGGCGAAACCACAGAAAAATTTAGCAGGATCGGTAGGTGCTATTATTGAAAACCCTATTTTATCGAACTTTAAAGAAGGACTCGATGTAATAGAGTATTTTATTTCAACACATGGTGCTCGTAAAGGACTAGCTGATACAGCTCTTAAAACTGCTGATGCGGGTTATTTAACTAGGCGTCTAGTAGATGTTGCACAAGACTTGGTAATGAATGAAGTTGATTGTGGAACATTAAGAGGATTAGTAGTAACTGCATTAAAAGATAATGAAGATATTGTTGAACCTTTATCAGAACGAATTTTAGGTAGAGTATCAGTTCATGATATTTTTGATCCTATTACTGAAGAATTACTTTGTAAGTCTGGAGATGAGATTACAGAGGAAGTAGCTAAGGCTATAGATGAAACAGCAATAGAAGAAGTAGAAATTAGATCACTATTAACTTGTGAAACTAAGATAGGTGGTTGTGCTAAATGTTATGGTAGAAATCTTTCTACAGGTAACATGGTACAGCAAGGTGAGGCTGTAGGTGTAATTGCTGCACAATCAATTGGTGAGCCTGGAACTCAGCTTACATTACGAACATTCCATGTTGGTGGTACAGCATCTAACATTGCAGTTGATGCTATGATAAAGGCTAAGTTTGGAGGTGTTATTGAGTTTGAAGAATTAAGAACGTTAAAAACTACAAATAGTGAAGGTAAAAAAGCTGATGTGGTAATGGGACGTTCTGGTGAGATTAAAATTGTTGATCCTAAATCTAAAAAAGTATTAATTTCTAACCATGTGCCTTATGGTGCTTTTATGAAAATAAAAGATGGGGAAACAGTAGAGAAAGGTCAAGAACTTTGTTTCTGGGATCCATATAATGCGGTAATACTTTCTGAATTCGATGGAATAATTGAATTTGATTCAATTATTGAAGGGATTACCTTTAAAGAAGAATCTGATGAACAAACAGGGCACAGAGAAAAAGTTATCATAGATACGAAAGACAAAACAAAAAATCCTTCAATAATTGTTAAAGGAAAATCGAAAGAGAAAGGATATAATATTCCTGTGGGAGCTCACTTAGCAGTTGGAGAAGGTAATACAATTAAGTCAGGACAAATTCTTGCTAAAATCCCACGTACTATGGGTAAATCAAGAGATATTACTGGTGGTCTACCAAGAGTAACTGAGTTGTTCGAGGCACGTAACCCTTCTAACCCTGCAGTGGTTAGTGAAATTGATGGTGTAGTGACTTATGGTGGAATAAAAAGAGGTAATAGAGAAATTTTCATCGAATCTAAAGATGGTGTTAAGAAAAGATATCTAGTATCACTTTCTAAACATATTCTAGTTCAAGATAATGACTTTGTTAGAGCCGGATACCCACTGTCGGATGGGGCAATTACACCAGCAGATATACTTTCTATTAAAGGGCCTACTGCTGTTCAGGAATACTTAGTGAATGAAATTCAAGAAGTATACCGTCTACAGGGTGTGAAAATCAACGATAAACACATTGAGGCTATTGTTAGTCAAATGATGCAAAAAGTTAATGTGTTAGATTCTGGGGATACTAGTTTCTTGCCAGGGGAAATTGTTGACAAGTTTACTTTTAGAGAACAAAACGATCAGATTTTAGATAAAAAAGTTGTTTTAGAATCAGGGGATTCTGAGAATGTTAAACCTGGTCAAATTTTGACAGCCAGAGAGTTAAGAGATGAAAACTCATCATTGAAACGTAGAGATTTAAAGCAAATAGCTGTTAGAGATGCACAACCTGCAGTATCTAAACCTACATTGCAAGGAATTACACAAGCTTCATTGAAAACAGAAAGTTTCTTATCTGCGGCTTCTTTTCAGGAAACCACTAAAGTGTTGAGTGAAGCTTCTATTAGAGCTAAAGCTGATCATTTAATAGGCTTAAAGGAAAATGTTATTGTTGGACACTTAATTCCAGCAGGAACAGGTCAACGTAACTTTGGTAAGCTAATAGTAGGTTCGAAAGAAGAGTATGATAAGTTGACAGGAAGCGATGATGAAGTAAAAGCAGAAACTGAAGAAGTGAAACAACAAAGTTAATAATGGCAAATTCGGATAAAGAAAATAAACCGCAAGGCAATCAAATTAACATTGAGTTGCCAGAAGAAATTGCTGAAGGAGAATATTCTAATTTAGCGATGATAGCACATTCGAATAGTGAGTTTGTCATTGACTTTATTCGATTAATGCCAGGTGTACCAAAAGCAAAGGTGAAATCAAGAATTGTTATTACGCCAGAGCACGCAAAACGATTGTTAGGTGCTTTGGCTGATAATGTTAAAAAATTTGAAGCTACTTTTGGTGATATAAAAAAGAGTGATGAAGCTCCTAAATTTCCAATTAATTTTGGAGGAACGTTGGGAGAAGCATAACTAAAAATAATAATGAGCAATGAAAATAGGTTAAAAATCTTTTTATGGTTTGTATCCTATTTTTCTATTTTATACCTTTGCAAACCGAAATTTTTCGGCTTTAAAAAAGAATTACAAGAATTAAAAAAATAATTAATGCCTACTATACAGCAACTAGTAAGAAAGGGTAGAAAGAAATTGACTTCAAAGTCGAAGTCTCCAGCATTGGATTCTTGCCCTCAAAGAAGAGGTGTGTGTACAAGAGTGTATACTACTACTCCTAAAAAACCTAACTCAGCTATGCGTAAGGTTGCCAGAGTTAGATTAACTAATGGAAAAGAAGTAAATGCATACATTCCAGGTGAGGGTCATAACTTACAAGAGCACTCCATTGTATTGATAAGAGGTGGTAGAGTGAAAGATTTACCAGGTGTTAGATATCATATCATTCGTGGTGCACTGGATACTGCAGGTGTTAGTGGTAGGTTACAAAGAAGATCTAAATACGGAGCGAAACGCCCTAAGAAATAAATAAGATAAAATAATGAGAAAAGCGAAACCAAAGAAGAGATATATTCTTCCTGATCCAAAATTTAAAGACACACTTGTAACTAAGTTTGTGAATTATTTGATGGTTGACGGCAAGAAGAGTATTGCCTATGATATCTTTTACGATGCTGTTGAAATAGTAGAAGAAAAATCAGGCGAGAATGGATTAGAAATTTGGAAAAAGGCATTAAATAACATCATGCCTTCTGTTGAGGTGAAAAGTAGAAGAGTAGGTGGCGCTACTTTTCAAGTACCATTGGAGGTACGCCCCGACAGAAAAATTACTTTGGGTATTAAGTGGATGATAAGTTTTTCACGTAAAAGAGGTGAAAAAACAATGAAAGAAAGGTTAGCAGGGGAAATTTTAGCAGCTTCTAAAGGTGAAGGGGCAGCTATCAAGAAAAAAGATGATACCCACAGAATGGCTGAAGCTAACAAAGCATTTTCTCATTTTAGATTCTAACAATAATGGCAAAGAGAGATTTAAAATATACACGTAATATTGGTATTGCAGCTCATATTGATGCTGGTAAAACAACTACAACAGAGCGTATACTATATTACACAGGTGTTAGCCATAAAATTGGTGAAGTACATGATGGTGCTGCTACCATGGACTGGATGGAGCAAGAGCAAGAAAGAGGTATTACCATTACCTCAGCAGCTACTACAGTATTTTGGCCATATAAGGACAATGAATATCACATTAATATTATTGACACTCCTGGTCACGTTGATTTTACCGTAGAGGTAAACAGATCATTAAGAGTACTCGATGGTTTAGTGTTTTTATTTTCTGCAGTAGATGGTGTTGAACCTCAGTCAGAAACAAACTGGAGACTTGCAGATAATTACAAAGTAGCTCGTGTTGGCTTTGTAAATAAAATGGATAGATCTGGAGCTGATTTTCTTAATGTATGTAAGCAAGTGAAAGAAATGTTAGGAACTAAAGCAGTTCCTTTACAGTTGCCTATCGGTGCTGAAGATAATTTCCAAGGTGTTGTTGACCTAGTGGAAAATAGAGCCATGGTGTGGAATGAAGATGATAAAGGGATGACTTTTAAAGAAGTTGAAATTCCTGCTGACATGCTTGATGAGGTAAATGAATACAGAGAAAATTTAGTTGAGGCAGTAGCTGAATACGATGACGGCTTGATGGAGAAATTCTTTGAAGATCCAGATTCTATTACGAGAGATGAAATCGTTGCAGCTTTAAGAGCCGCTACTATTGATTTAGCTTTTGTACCTATGATGTGTGGTTCTGCATTCAAAAACAAAGGTGTACAAACTATGCTTGATTATGTGATGGAATTATTACCATCACCATTAGATAGAAATAGTGTTATTGGTACAAATCCTAATACAGAACTCGAGGAGGAAAGAACGCCAGATGTTGAACAACCATTTTCAGCACTTGCTTTTAAAATTGCTACGGATCCTTTTGTAGGTAGACTTTGTTTTGTGAGATCATATTCTGGAATGTTAGACTCTGGTTCATATGTATTAAATACTAGAACAGGAAAGAAAGAACGAATATCACGTATCTTCCAAATGCATGCCAATAAACAAAATCAAATAGATCAATTACACTGTGGGGATATTGCTGCAGTTGTAGGGTTTAAAGATATTAAAACAGGAGACACACTATGTGCGGAAAAATCTCCTATAATATTTGAATCAATGGATTTTCCAGACCCAGTAATTGGTTATGCAATTGAACCTAAAACACAAGCAGATGCTGATAAATTAGGTATTGCTATTGCTAAATTAGTTGAAGAAGATCCTACACTTCAAGTTGAGACTGATCATGAAACAGGTCAGACAATTATGAGAGGTATGGGAGAACTTCATTTAGATATTATTATCGATAGACTTAAGAGAGAATTTAAGGTTGAAATAAACCAAGGAGCTCCTCAAGTTGCTTACAAGGAAGCTATACAAGCTACAGTAGAGCATAAAGAAGTATACAAGAAACAATCGGGTGGTAAAGGTAAATTTGCTGATATCTCATTCGAAATAGGTCCAAAAGATGAAGATTATGAAAAAGATGGTCTTCAGTTTGTGAATAAAATTGTTGGTGGAGTAATTCCTAAAGAATTTATTCCTTCTATAGAAAAAGGATTTAATCAGGCGATGGTTAATGGGCCGTTAGCTGGCTACCCTTTAGATAGCATGAAAGTGAAGTTGTATCATGGATCTTTCCATGATGTGGATTCTGATGCACTTTCGTTTGAATTGGCTGCTCGTTTAGGTTTTAAAGCCGCAGCAGCAAAAGCTAGCCCAGTTTTACTTGAACCAATTATGGCTGTTGAAGTAGTGACTCCTGATGAATATACAGGAAATGTAACTGGTGATTTAAACAGAAGAAGAGGTTTGATGAAAGGAATGGATACTAGAGGTACTTCTGGAGTAATAAAATCAGATGTTCCTTTATCTGAATTGTTTGGATATGTTACTGACTTAAGAACAATAACGTCAGGAAGAGCTACTGCTAATTTAACATTCTCTCATTACGATCCAGTACCAAAAAATATTGCAGATACAGTAATTGCTGAAACTAAAGGACAGCTTGCTTAAAAGATACAATTATGAATCAGAAAATAAGAATAAAACTTAAGTCATACGATCACAATTTGGTTGATAAATCATCAGAAAAGATTGTTAGAGCTGTAAAAACTACTGGTGCTGTGGTAAGTGGACCAATTCCATTACCAACTATTAAGGAGAAATACACTGTATTAAAATCACCACACGTAAATAAGAAAGGAAGAGAGCAATTTCAACTTTGTACTTACAAGAGGTTAGTAGATATCTATTCTAATAGCGCTCAAACTGTAGATGCTTTGATGAAATTAGAACTTCCTAGTGGAGTAGATGTGGAAATTAAGGTGTAGTTTTTATAATTAAATCTTCAAAAAAAGGGTTGTTAGTTATTAGCAACCCTTTTTTTTGTTATATCACATCTATTTTTTTATTAAAAAAAAATAGCAAAACTTACATCCTTTCCTATGTTTTTTATTTATATTTTATAAATTTACAGTAGTATTAAACTTATTTTTTTAACTAAAACTAACAGTATGAAGAAGATTTTACTTTTAAGTATTTTTTTGTTGTCTGCACTCTTCACAGAGTCGTGGGCGCAGGAACGCACCATTAGTGGTACTGTCACTTCTGCCGAAGACGGAAGTACAATGCCTGGTGTTAACGTTGTCCTTAAAGGAACAACAAATGGTACCATTACTGACATTGATGGTAACTATAAACTTTCAGTTCCTTCTGAAGGAGGAATATTGAGTTTTTCTTTTGTTGGTCTTACAACCCAAGAAATAGAAATTGGAGCAAGATCAGTTATTGACCTTGCTATGACAGCCGATGTTCAACAGCTTTCTGAGGTCGTGGTTACGGCACTAGGAATAGAAAAAGAGGCTAGATCTATTGGGTATGGTATTGATGTTATTGATGGAGATCAATTATTAGAAGCTAGAGAGTCTAATATCGTTAATGCTATGCAGGGAAAAGTTACAGGAGTTACTATTTCAAATACTAGTGGTAATTTGGGAAGTTCTTCAAAAGTAATTATTAGAGGAGTAACTTCTTTAAGAGGTAATAATGCACCTCTTTGGATAGTTGACGGTATTCCAATTAATGATGCTCAGACACCAACGGGTTCAAGGATTTCTGGGGTAAGAGATTTTGCTAATGGAGCTTCTGTTATTAACCCTGATGATGTGGAAACCATTAATGTATTGAAAGGAGCAGCAGCCACAGCCCTTTATGGTTCTAGAGCAGCAGCAGGAGCAATAGTTGTTACAACAAAAAAAGGAGAAAGAGGAAAAAATGGAAAGGCTCAAGTTTCAATTAATTCTACAGTTAGATTTGATGATTTACTTACAATACCTGATTACCAACAACAATATGCAATGGGTGATGCGTTTAAGTATGATTCATCTTCAGTAGGATTTGATTGGGGTCCAAGAATTGTTGGTCAAACTGTTAATTTACCTGTTACAGGTGAGTCTGGCCCATTAACTGCCATAGAAGACAATGGAGTAAATGATTTTTTTGAAAGGGGAGTATCTCTAATTAATAATGTATCAGTGTCAGATGCTACAGATAAAAGTAATTATCGGCTTAGTATTACATCACTTAATCAGGATGGGGTAATACCTGGTCAAGAGTTGGATAGGTTAACTCTAGGGTTAAACACAGGAATGCAACATTCTGATAAATTGAGATCAAGTTTTGGTATACAATATATCAAAACAAAATCTGTAGGTACAGCAGCAGCAGGTGCAAATGACCCTAATATTATTGGTTTAGGATCTTTTAGTAGCACATTGGATCAGAATAATTTCAAACCTTGGATTGATGCTAGTGGAAACCAAATAAACCAAACTACTCCTACTTCTAATAATCCATACTGGATTAGAAACGAGAATAGAAATGATAGAAATTGGGATCGATATCTTGGAAATTTCGAAGTGCAATATACTCCAATCGAAAAATTAAATATACTTGGTAGATTAGGATATGATTACGAAATAGATAATCGTTTTTTTTCTAATAGAAAAGGTACAGCACAGAGATTAGAAGGTAATTTCACTGTTGATGGAATTAGAAGATCTCAAATTAATTTTGATGGGATAGCTAATTATTCAACAGATCTTTCAGAAGATTTTGGATTATCTATTCTTGCAGGTTATAATTATAATAAAAGATTATTTACTAGAGAGACTTTGTTCGGTAATGAATTAGCAGTGCCTCAATTGTTTGATCCAGGAAATGTTAATCAAACAGTTTCAAGCAGAAATTTTTCAGAAAGGATATTAATGGGTGCTTATGGTCAGGCTGAATTATCTTATAAAAATTGGGCTACTTTGTCCTTAACAGCTAGGAATGATTGGTCTTCTACTTTACCATTAGAGAATAATTCGTATTTCTATCCATCAGCAAGTGCAGCGGTTGTATTTACTGATGCATTAGGTATTTCTAATAACATATTGTCTTTTGGAAAAATAAGAGCTAGTTATGCTCAGGTTGGGAATGATGCTGATCCTTATCAGCTTGACTTTAGGTTTTTTCCTGTTTCAACTGCGTCTGGTCAATATGGTTTAAATGTTAATTTTCCTTTTAATGGTCAATTAGCATTTGCAAAGGCCAATACAATACCTAATAACAACTTGTTACCTGAACAACAAAAAAGTTATGAATTTGGGTTGGATCTTCAGTTTTTAGATGGTAGAATTGGTTTAGATGTTGCATACTTTAAATCTCAAAATATTAACCAAATTGCAGACCTTCCAATACCTCAATCTACAGGGTTTAATTTCAGAACAACAAATGTAGGTCAAGTAGACACTAAAGGGTTTGAATTAACACTAGATGCTAAGGTACTTGAGATGGGAGACTTCTCATGGAATTCAATAGTTAACTTTTCACAAGTTGAGTCTACAGTTGTAGAACTTGCAGAAGGTGTGGAAAGGCTTCTTATAGCTAGTGCTTTTAATAGCGTTCAAGTTGTAGCTGTTCCAGGTGAGGAATTTCAATTATTTGGTATTCCATATTTAAGAGATAGTGTCACGAATGAAATATTGATTGACCCTAATACTGGTAGAAGACTTGCAGGTGAAGCAAAAACTTTTGGAAGTGTGCTTCCAGATTTTACTATGGGATTTGTAAATAATTTCAGTTATAAAGGATTGAATGTGTCTTTTACTATAGACTGGAGATCTGGCGGAATAATGAAGTCATCAACAGTTGAAGGTCTTCAAAATGGAGGATTAGCTGAAGAAACTACATTAAATAGAGAAGGAACCTTTATTGATAAAGGAGGAGTTATACTAAATGCAGATGGATCAATAAGAGAAAATGATGTGCCATTAAGAAATTCAAGAGATTTTTGGACTGCACTTAACGATGGTAGTATAGCTGAACCATGGATTTTTGATGCATCATTTGTGAAATTGAGAGAAGTAGCAGTGTCGTATACATTACCTAGCAAATTTTTTGATAATAGCTTTATTAATTCTTTTCAAATAGGAATTGAGGGTAGAAATTTAGCTTTGTTATATTCTAAAGTTCCTCATATTGACCCTGAGTCTAATCTGTTCGGATCTGGCGCTGATGGATTTGGTATTGAAAGAAGTAACATACCATCCACTAGAGGTATTGGGTTTAACGTTAGGGTAAAATTCTAATAATTATATATAAAAATGTATTATGAAAAATAGTTTAAAAACATATTTATTGAGCTTTGTGTTCTTGTTGTCAGCATTCTCATGTGATGATGTGCTAGATGTTAACACAGATCCCTTAGCTGCAACCTCGGCAGACCCTAATGTGGTATTGCCTTACGTAATTGTTCAGTATTCGAATAGAAAGCAAACGGAATTAGGTACCAGAACGTCTGATGTCCCTCAGTATATGTCGTCAAATTTTAATTCTCCTAAAACAGGGTCTACTACCAGTTTTTTAACGGGTAATACTTGGCGAATGATGTATGTTGATGTGCTTGGAAATTTGGCTTTAGTAGAAGCAGATGCTAAAGAAGCAGGAGCTACTAGTAATAATGTGGCTGCTATCGCAATAGTATTAAAAGCATTAATTTATTATGAATTAACAAGTATCTGGGAAGATGTACCTTTTACCCAAGCTATTAATGGACAAGAATTTCCTTCTCCTACGTTTGATAGTCAGGAAACAGTATTAAATGGAGTTGCAGCTTTACTTGATGAAGCAAATACTTTAATTGCAGAAATACCAGCAGAAGGAGTGTTTGATGTCTCTGGAGGTGATTTAATTTACCAAGGAGATATGACAAAGTGGGAAAAACTTTCTAACTCATTGAAATTAAGAGTTTTAATGATGATTAGGAATAAAGACACATCTGTTGATTCACAAATAACAGCTTTACTTTCTAAACCGTTAATAGAAAATTCTGGTGATATAGCTATGTTAACCTATTCAGGGCAGGCTGGTGCTGAGAATGCATTTCAAACAATAGTTTCTGCTTTCTTTGGTTCTGATAATGAATCTACAGGTGTTCACGCACCAGGACCAGTATTTTATGACCTTATTGTTAACAATAATGATCCACGTGAACAATTATTTATTTATGATCCTGGTAATGTAGGACCTCCTAGTATTGGGCAATTTTCTTTTGGGAGTTTTGCACATTTTTCAAATAACGTTATAAGAGGCAGTCTTCCAGACATATTTTTTACTGCGGCTGAAGTTAATTTTTATAAAGCTGAGTTAGCATTAAAAGGGGTAGGAACTTCAAATACACAAACTGAATATGAAAATGGGGTTAGAAATATCTTAACATTTTGGGGACAGGATATACCTGGAGCTATTACTACTTTGACGGGAGGTGAAATTGATGCTTATGTAGCTAGTTTGCCTGATTTGAGTTTACTTACAAACGCAGATGCACTTACTAGAGTACATGAACAACAATATTTGGAGGCATTTTTAAATCCAATACTTGGTTGGAATACAGTGAGAAGAACTGGTGTCCCTACTATGGATCCAGTTCCTGGGACAGCTATTTCAACTTATTTGAAAAGGTTTACATACCCTCCAAATGAAATAGCAGCGAATCCTAATACTCCTGCTAATTTGCCTACAGATAGACCAATGTGGTTTGAATGAAAACTTATAATAATAAAATGATTATGAAAAAGATATTATTAATTTTATTTAGTGCTAGTATCATAATGAGTTGTGATGAATTTGATATCGCAGATCAAGGTATTGTTTTAGAAGAGTTGCCGTCTTATGTAGCTTTCAATGCTAATGGTACAGAAGCATACTTAGATACAGTATTTACAGATGAAAATGGAGGCTCTGCCACATTTAATGTTGAAGCACCAACAGGTACATTATCTGATATTACAGTTAATTACGAATTTTCAGGAACAGCTATTTTCGGTACAGATTTTAACGTTGCTGGAGCTAGTGCAGCTGGGGGTTCACTTGTAATTACTCATGATCCAGCTGATTTTCTAGATTTTGACAATAAGGATTTAGATATTTCATTATTAACTGATGCAATAGTTGATGGAGAAAAAACACTTAACATTAATTTGATAAGTGCATCTAATGCAGAAGGTCAAATAGCTGTAGGCAGAGGTGGAACGGATTATCTTAAATCTGCAGTATTGGTAATTGCTGATGTAGACTAGGATTTTAAGTTACTAGTTTATAGTATATGTAATAAAGATAAAGACCAACTTGTGTATATAAGTTGGTCTTTTTTTATCATTATACCACCCTTTCTATCTTTGCACCAAGTGCTTTTAATCTGGTATCAATATTCTGATAACCACGATCAATCTGTTCCACATTAGAAATGATACTTTCTCCTTCGGCTGAAAGTGCTGCAATAAGTAAAGATACTCCAGCTCTAATATCAGGAGAAGACATTTTAATTCCTCGTAATTGTTGTTTTCTATCTAGGCCAATTACTGTAGCTCGGTGTGGATCACATAGTATTATTTGCGCACCCATATCAATAAGCTTGTCCACAAAGAACAAACGACTTTCAAACATTTTTTGATGAACTAGAACAGTACCTTTGGCTTGCGTGGCAATTACCAATACTATACTGAGTAAGTCAGGTGTAAAACCCGGCCATGGAGCATCAGCAATAGTCATTATTGATCCGTCAATAAATGTTTCAATCTCGTAACTATCTTGTTCAGGTACAATAATGTCATCTCCATCAAATTCTAGCTTTATTCCTAGCCTATTAAAAACAGAGGGTATTATTCCTAAATATTTCACCCCAGCATTCTTTATGCGAATATGAGAACCTGTCATTGCTGCTAATCCAATAAAACTTCCAATTTCAATCATATCAGGAAGCATTGTATGTTCAGTTCCCCTTAATGACTCTACTCCATCAATAGTAATTAAATTAGATCCAATGCCGGATATATTTGCTCCCATACGATTAAGCATAAGACAAAGCTGCTGTAAATATGGCTCACAAGCAGCATTATAAATGGTTGTTTTGCCTTTAGCTAAAACTGCAGCCATTATTACATTGGCAGTTCCAGTAACTGAGGCTTCATCCAACAGCATGTATGTGCCATTTAAGTTGGATGCATCAATATTGTAAAAACCAGTTTTCGAATTGTAGTTAAATTGTGCCCCCAATTTCTCGAAGCCCAAAAAATGGGTGTCTAGCCTTCTACGTCCTATTT
>JAOUKH010000159.1 GCA_029882685.1 Cyclobacteriaceae bacterium | reverse complement strand
TTCGTCATGATTAGACTTGTAAATTAATGTGTCATTAAGCGCTAGGCTTATTTTTACACTTGACTCTAAATAATGCTTTTGTCCACAAGGCGTAAGCTTAAATCCAGAGTTATTACAACTAGCGGTAAAAATTAAGACAACTATTAATAATAACTTATTCATTTAGCAGAATTCTTTTTTATGGTTGCCAACTTACTTCTAACATGCACTCAGTGCGTGTTAGCTATCTTATATTCTATCTTTGTTCCCTATACCAAAAAACAGCGAGTATATGGAATAAATAAATATAAACAAAAAATATAATAATACTATTATTGAACTTGTGTTAAGTTATGGAGGAAGAAAGCCCTGCCTTTGCCGGCAGACAAGTGTGGCAGTTTCTTGATTTTAAAAGCTTGCTACTGGTTTCCAACGCTTTGTTTATCTCAAATACTCACTGCCATTGATGTGTACTTATATGATTATTCTTCAGTTATCTATTTTTTTATAAAAATAAAATCTCCTCCTTCATCACCAGTATTTAAAATAACACCATCTTGAGGAACGGTCATGCTATTATTTAATACACTAGCTCTAATAATGGTGAAAAGCTCACTCGAAGAGATGAATTTTTTATCGTTTTCTGAGAGGTATTTTATGAAATATTTAAAGAATACCGATTCATCAGGGACAGTTGACATGGTGCCACTTGTTATGGCTCTTCTGCTTTGCATGCGATATAAGAGCTGAATGTCCAAATCTGCTGACCTGATATCATTGACTCCTCTAGTTTTAAAAATACCACCACTAAAACAGGCATCAGAAATCAATAGAGTGTGTGCCGAATTTATTCCTCTTATCTGCTCTCTTAAATCGCTATTAGATAACCAATTTGAGGGGTTATTGAGTGTGGCATCAACTGGCCACCAATATCCTTGCCCAATTTGATCGTCCCAATGCCCATGACCAGCATAAAATATCAAAAGATTATCATCAGGGGTTAAGGTTTGTCTTAGTCTATATAATTCTTGTAAAGTAGAGTTTCTATCAGAATTGATTAGCTTAACAATGTTACTTTCATCAAAGGCATACATAGTACTAAGTATGTTTGCCAATTCATCAACATCTTGTGTAGGTTTATCTAAATCTAATTCATCTACATTGTAATCTGAATTACCAATCAATAATGCGTAGTAGTTGCCAGTGGGTTTAATTGTTTTCTTTTTAGATGGAACGGCTATGTTATTTAAGGTAGGTATTATTTCTTTACTTGAGGTTGTACGTGTAATTGCCATTTCATCTTTCAGAAATTCTGGAACTTCAATCATATATACATCACCTTCACTAAATAAGCTATAAGTAAAGTGACTTTTTGAAGCTGTTAAAGAAAGATTCAAAATGTGAGCATCAATGCTTAACTCCCTTATAAATCTAGGAGCTGTCCATTCATTGTCAGAAATTTGTTTTGTGTAAAAGAACAGGTCTCCACCTGTATTACTAACATTTTTATTAACAGATGGAGGTGTTGCAAATAATAATCCATCATTACCAATAGGTACAATTGAGCCCCAAATTACATCAAATTCTCTTTGAAAGTAGTTGATTTCTTTTCGATCACTCCAGCCGTTTTCAGTTTTTTGGTAGTAATAAATCACATTGTATGGTTTATGACTGGGGTCGATAACATACATTTTAGATAGATCAGTAGTGTATTTGAGAGGGGTGTGATCCCTTTGTTCATCTTTATCTAGGTCTTGACCTTTAATTATTTCTTTAAATAAGCCCCATTTACCATTTTGCTTTTCAATTTCGAAATAATTTTTCTTTTTCAATTGGTGCAATGTCACGGTTAATCGGCTAAAGTCATCAGAGAAGCTAAAGTTCCCGTGAGCACCATCAGCATACATTAATGCATTAATTTGTTCAGTCAATGAATTAGGAGAAGATTCCCAATCTTTTCCATTAAATACGAATCGATAACTTTTTGTAAAACCATCTCTGTCTGACATTACCATAACAGAAGAATCTGGCAGTAATGCGGGAGATTCCTCATGCGATTTGGTGTTAATTGGATATGGAAATTTTACTTGAGCAAAACTATTTGTACAAGTAAAAATCAGAAATAGTAATATGAAAATTGATTTATACATTTTCTATTGCATAATGCGAGTTTAATTTACCAAAAATAACGTTAAAACGTTAAGTTGTGTAGGAAGAAAGCCCTGCCTTTGCCGGCAGACAAGTGTGGCAGTTTCTTGATTTTAAAAGCTTGCCACGGGCTTCTAACGCTTTATTTATCTCAAATACGCCTTGTCATTGATGTGTGAAAGTAAGTCACTTATTATTAAAATTGGTCAGTCAGGTTGTAAAGGAAAACACCTTTTTTATATTGAAGGAAAAAAGATTAACGTTCTTCAATATATAGATTAAACTCAACCCTACGATTTAACTTTTTATCTTCTTCAGTTATTTCTTCTACAATAGGAATTGAACTGCCGTATCCTTTTGCACTAATTCGGTCTTCAGTTACATTACCAAAGAAAACTAAATATTCCATGATAGCCTCAGCACGTTCCTGAGATAGTTGCAAGTTAAATTCTTCACGACCATCTGAGTCAGTATGACCGGCAATACTTAATTTGAAATCCTGATTATCTAGCAAGAAATCAGCTAATTTATCTAAATCACCATACATTTCAGTGGTGAGATTCGATTTACCATTTTCAAATTCAACTGATTCAAATTTAATTTTACTAGAAACGGGATTGGCAACCTTATTCATTTCCATTTCACCATCCAAATAAAAGAGTTCTTCAATTCTAAAAAACATTTCACCTTGAATGATAAGAAGATAATTATTGTTGTTAATCAGGTCAAACTCAAAACTACCATCAGGGCGTAAAAATTTTGGAGCTACTTCTATGCCGTTATCTAAGTCAATAATTGATACAATTCCTTCAAAAGGTTTTCCTGTTTCCTGATCTGTTAGTGAACCTTTAAATTTTGTTGTAGCACCAGGTTGTGCTTCCATGGGTAAGGGGAACGAAAATAAATCAAGATTATCCATGCTATTTTCAGCCGAACGAGCATAGTATAAATCTTTCGATTGAGAATCAATGGCAAAATAAAATTCACTTCCTGGACCGTTTACCAAAGGACCAATATTTTGAGGCTCACCCCAAGCGTGATCTTCCCAATAAGATTTATAAATATCAAATTCACCAAAATTGAGGTTCTGTCCATTTGAACTAAAATAAAGAACGTCAAATACATGATGATAAAATGGACTTACTTCATTATTACGTGTATTAATAATAGGGCCTGCATTATGAGCCTTTCCCCAAACCCCTTCTTCATTTTTAATTGAGTAATAGATGTCTGACAACCCATAACCACCTATGCGATCAGAGGCGAAATATAGAGTATCTTCTGTATGTGATAGTGAAGGGTGTGAGTCCCATGCAGTACTGTTAATGTTTATTCCTAGGTTATGTACATTACCCCAAGTACTGTCCGATTGAAGCTCGGCAACAAATATGTCACAGTCGCCATAGCAGTCAGGAGCTTCGCATCTAGAAAAGAATAGTGTATTGCCATCTTTGCTTAAACTTGCAGAACCTTCATTGTATTTTGTATTGACATGATCAAAATCTTCGACATCACCCCATATATCAAATTCCTTGCGACTAAAGAAAATATCTTCATCATGAACTTTATCAATTCCTCTATTATGTGAATTTCTTTTTGAAGTGAATATTAGTATATCATCATTTGCACTTAATGTAGGTCCATAATCAGAATCTTTTGAGTTGATGGCATTCCCCATATTTAATAATACTCCACGAGGAGGTCGTAACGTATCTACTTCCCTTCTATAATCTACTAACTCATAATAATATTCGAGAGGCACGTAATAATCCCTGTTATTTATTGTTAATGAATCATAGTGAAGTTCTACTTTGTTTATATCAATATCTTCTCTGTGATGTTTTAATACTAGTTTATACAATAATTTAGCTTCATCATAATTACCATGAATCTCAGTTATTTTTGCAAGCCGCCAAATCCAATACGTATCTCTATAAAAATTTACAACTCCAAATTTTGCAATATATTCTCGTAAGATTGGGTAGAGTGCTTCCCAATCTTTTTTTTTATCATATTCTAGTATTTTTTTTTGTGCCTTTTTGTCTTGATAATAGAGTGTTTTATTCACATTGGGAAAATGGAACAATTTAGACGAGCTATAATTAGCTATTGTATCCATTGCTTGTTCAGCGGATATTATTGCTTTTTTTTTCTTCTTTTGTGCAAATGAGGCTGAAATGAAAAAGAAAAAGCATGTAAAAAATATGATTGAATACAGAAAATTTCTCCGTTTCATGCTATCATCATGCAGCTAAAAATAAATCTAAATATGTTACTTTATTGTATTTAAAACAAGCTAAACATGACATATATCTATTGGCATAGCTATTGATAAATATATACATACAAATTTTTTAATGGGTTTCCATTTATTTTACTATAGATTTATGCCATAATGGCACAGTACGTATGAGCAGTAAAGAAAAAGCATTTTTTGATCATTTAATGTTATCACAATTAGCTCCAGATGATGGAGAATTTATTCAACTCACTTCTGGAGACGAGAAGGAAGGTTTGAAAGATATAGATGTCCCTAATGAACTATCAATACTTCCTGTAAGAAACACAGTACTTTTTCCAGGTGTAGTTTTACCGATTACTGTAGGCAGAAATAAGTCTATTAAGCTAGTGAAAAAAGCATATAAAGGTGATCGTATTATTGGTGTAATTGCGCAAAAGAACAATGAGGTAGAAGAACCTTTAAAAGAGGACATATATGGAGTGGGTACGGTGGCTCAAATTATTAAAATGATTGTTTTGCCAGATGGAAATACTACTATTATTATTCAAGGTAAGAAACGTTTTGAAGTTGAAAAATATACATCAGAAGACCCTTATTTTACTGCAAAAGTAAAAGTACTGAAGGAAAAATTTCCTAGTAAAAATAAGAAAGAACAAAAAGCAATTATTAGATCGCTTAAAGATGCTGCCTCAAAAATATTATCATTAAATCCTGAAATTCCACAGGAGGCTCAAGTTGCTATTGACAATATAAATGACGCAGGATTTTTAACTCATTTTCTTTCTTCGAATCTAAATGCCGAGGTTTCGGATAAGCAGAAGCTCCTAGAAATAAATGATGGTATGGAAAGAGCAACGTTACTTTTGGAGTATATGCTCAAAGAGATACAAATGTTGGAGTTGAAAAATGAAATCCATAAAAAAGTTCATACCGACATTGATCAACAGCAGCGAGACTATTATTTGCGTCAGCAAATGAAGGTATTGCAGGATGAACTCGGACATGAAGGTCCCGATCATGATATTGAAGAGTTGCAGGCTAGAGCTGAAAAGAAAAAATGGCCTGAAGAGATTAAAACACATTTCTACAAAGAGCTAGACAAAATATCAAGAACTAACCCTTCTGCTGCGGAATACCCTGTAGCAATGAATTATGCGGAGTTGATGCTGGAACTTCCTTGGGATGAAATTAGTAAGGATGACTTTAACTTGAATCGTGCTAAACGTATTTTAGATAAAGATCATTATGGGTTAGACAAAGTAAAAGACCGAATCATTGAATATTTAGCGGTGCTGAAGCTAAAGAAAGACATGAAAGGCCCGATTCTTTGCTTATACGGCCCTCCTGGAGTGGGAAAAACTTCGTTAGGTCGTTCAATTGCAAAGGCATTAAAAAGAAAATATGTCCGAGTATCTTTAGGAGGCGTGCATGATGAGGCAGAAATTAGAGGTCATAGAAAAACATATGTAGGGGCATTGCCTGGAAAAATTATTCAAAACATTAAAAAAGCAGGTACTTCCAATCCAGTTTTTATCTTAGATGAAATTGATAAGGTTAACTCTGACTTTAGGGGAGATCCATCTTCTGCATTGTTGGAAGTACTGGATCCTGAGCAAAATAGTACATTTGCAGACAACTATTTAGAAGTAGATTATGACTTATCTAAAGTTCTTTTTATTGCTACTGCTAATTCATTAGATACCATTCAACCTGCACTTCGTGATAGGATGGAAGTAATTGATGTATCAGGGTATACATTGGAAGAAAAAACAGAAATTGGTAAGCGACATCTTGTTCCAAAGCAACTAGATGAGCATGGGCTCACAAAAAATCACGTTAATTTCTCTAAACAATCCTTAGTGAAAGTTATTGAAGGATACACTCGTGAATCTGGTGTTCGAAATTTGGAACGTAAAATTGGGAGCGTAGTACGAAATATTGCCAAATCTGTAGCGTTAGAAGAAGAGTTTGATAAAAAAATGACACCCGCAAAAGTAGTAGAATTTTTAGGGGCTGAAATTTTTGATAAGGAGCTATATCAAGGAAATGATTATGCAGGAGTAGTTACGGGATTAGCATGGACTAGTGTAGGAGGAGAAATATTATTTATAGAATCTAGCTTGAGTAAAGGAAAAGGCAAACTTACACTTTCAGGACAATTGGGAGATGTAATGAAAGAGTCTGCCATTACTGCACTTTCTTATTTAAAATCTAATGCAGAGGCATTGGGTATAGACCACCGTGTATTTGATCATTACGATTTACATGTTCATGTTCCAGCAGGAGCGGTACCTAAAGATGGACCATCTGCAGGAATTACAATGCTCACGTCATTGGCTTCAATTTTCACACAACGTAAAGTGAAAAGTAAATTAGCTATGACAGGCGAAATCACCCTGAGAGGTATGGTGCTACCTGTAGGTGGTATTAAAGAGAAAATTTTGGCTGCAAAGCGAGCTGGAATTAAGGAGATTGTGATGTGTAAGAAAAACAAAAGAGACATTGATGAAATAGATGAAATGTACATTAAAGGTCTAAATATATACTATGTGGAAACGGTAGATGAGGTTTTGAACATTGCATTGATGAAAGAAAAAGTAAAAAAACCAATGAGTTTTACCTATCCTGAGGAGAAAAAATAACTATGCTACGCTTTACGCTGTACATATTTACTTTTTTAATAATTGTTAAGTCGCAAGCCCAGATTGGCGGAAAGAAGTCGTATGAATTTTTAAACATTCCTCATACTGCCATGCTTAGTGGGTTAGGGGGTATAAATATTTCTTCTGTTGATAAAGATGTAAATCTACTTTTTAGTAATCCAGCATTGATAGGACAATCAATGGATGGTGAAATTGGATTTAACTACTTAGCTTATTTTACAGATATCCATTTGAGTTCTTTTGCTTATGCACATAATTTAGAGAATACAGGTACACTTGCTGGTGGTATTCAATATTTAAGTTTAGGGACTATTGATACTTATGATCCTTCAGGGGAATTAACAGGAACGGTTAGATCTGGAGAGTTAAATACTATGATCACTTTTTCGCATCAAATTAATAATTTCAGATTAGGAGGAGGTATTAAGTGGGTTGCTTCAAATATTGCAGAAAATCGTTCCAATGCTATTATGTTTGATGTTGGAGGTGTTTTTATTCATCCTGAGAAAGACCTCAATATAGGTTTGGTTATTAAAAATACAGGTTTTGTGGTTACAGAATATTCCGAAACCAGTACATCAAAACTTCCTTTTGATGTACAAATAGGGTTTAGTTATAAGCCAGAACATATGCCTTTCAGATTTTCTATTACAGGTTATAACCTTACTCAAAAAGAAGTGTTGTACTATGAATCAGGGAATAGTTTAAGTAGTGATGTCCCTAGCGGATTTGACAAGGTATTTTCCCGTTTTGTGATTGGAACAGAAGTGGTGTTTAATGAAAATTTTAATATCAGGGTTGGTTATAATCATTTAGTTCGTGAGAGTTTGAGACTTGAACAAATAGGTGGTGGCGCAGGTATTTCTTTTGGATTAATGATAAAAGTTAAAAAAATAGAATTTGCTTATTCACATGGAGGTTATCATGTGGCTGGAGGAATTAATAATTTTACAATTGCAACAAATATTAATAGGTTTGTTGCTGGTGCAAAAACAAAATAATAATGATAGAAAATAATAAATATTTTACTCCTAAGGAGATTGTGGAGGAATTGGATAAGTATATTATTGGACAAAATGATGCCAAACGAAATGTTGCTATTGCATTGAGAAACCGTTGGAGACGAATGAGCGCAGATCCTGAAATGCAAAAGGAAATTGTTCCTAATAATATATTAATGATTGGAGCAACAGGAGTTGGAAAAACAGAAATTGCTAGAAGGTTAGCTAAAATTGCTGATGCACCTTTTACAAAAGTAGAGGCTTCTAAATTTACTGAAGTAGGTTATGTAGGACGTGATGTGGAGAGTATGGTAAGAGATTTAGTGGCTCAGGCAGTAAACCTTGTGAAAACTGAAAAGAAAGAACAGGTAAAAGAAAAAGCTGAACAAATAGTTGAG
>JAOUKH010000158.1 GCA_029882685.1 Cyclobacteriaceae bacterium | reverse complement strand
TAATAATGTGGTTAATCATTGGGGATTTGGTATGGTTAGAATGTACCACCAATTTAGGTTAGCGGTATATGAAACCAAATACAGAGTTTACAGAAAGAATAGAGAGTAATACTTGACTTCGAGTGCCTCAGCAAGCGTATTATCTTACAGTCATACAATACTAATACACTACTAATACACTATGTTTTAGGTTTATGTTATAATGGTTCAGCAAAATAATCATTTATTAATGCCTCTTAATTGTATAATTATGATTATTTAGCAATAAAGAAAGTACAGACTTTATATTTTAATCATGAAAAGGTTATTTGAAACAGAGACAAAAGGAGAGTATTTAGACGTTGTTACTTTGATATTACGAATATCGGTTGCAATTTTTATGATTACTCATGGTTTTCCTAAACTAAACAAACTATTAGCTGGAGGTGAGATTCATTTTGCTGATCCTATAGGTTTAGGAGCAGCTTTTTCTTTAGCTCTTGTTGTTTTTTCGGAATTTTTCTGCTCCATTCTTATAGGTATTGGTTTGGCCACAAGATTGGCTTCAATACCTTTAATTATCACAATGGCGGTTGCCGCTTTTGTTATTCATGGGGCTGATCCAATAGGAAAAAAAGAATTAGCAATATTATACTTAGTAATATATTTAACGCTCTTGATAGTTGGAAGTCGCAAATACTCAGTCGACTATTTTATAGCTGAAAAATATAATAAATAGCAATATTGAAATGATTTTAGCCCTTCAAGGCCATTGATTGAGGGGGTGAATCATATTTTTATTAATTAATATCACCAAATTTCATTTCATAATGAATATACTACTGATAGAAGATGAACAAAGTGTATCTTCCTTTATTAAAAGAGGTTTGGAAGAGCAAGGAAATACAGTAGTACAAGCATTTGACGGAATTATTGGTTTAAAATTAGCATGTCAAGATGAATTTGATGTAATCATACTCGATGTGGTGATGCCAGGAATGAACGGAATAGAGGTGTGTGATAAACTGAAAAATCAAGAAGGTATCACTACCCCTATTTTAATGTTAACAGCACTGGGAACTACAGATGATATAGTTACGGGGCTAGAGACAGGTGCAGATGATTATTTACCCAAACCTTTTAAATTTAAAGAACTACTAGCTCGTATTCAGGCTCTGGTAAGAAGAAATGCTTTTATTGATCAAAAAGAAAATCAAATATTAAAAGTTCAGGATCTTGAAATGAGCCTAAAATCCAAAGAAGTGAACAGAGGTGGAGTTGAAATAATCCTTACTGCCAGAGAGTTTAAACTTTTAGAATACCTGATAAAAAATAAAAATAGAGTTGTATCTAGAACTAATATCCTCGAAAATGTTTGGGAAGTAGATTTTGACTTGGGAACAAATGTAATTGACGTCTACATCAACTATCTACGTAAGAAGATTGAGCATGGGTTCTCTTCTAAAATTATAAAAACTGTTATTGGTATGGGCTACATTATTAAAGATTAGCAGATGAAAATTAGTACTCGCCTATCAGCTACTTCCTCTATCATTGCAAGTTCTATTTTTATAGTTTTTGGAATTACAATTTATCTATTTTCTTCAAATTATAGGAAATATGATTTTCAGGAAAGACTAAAAGAAAGGGTACTGATTACTGAAAAGATATTTTTAGAAAAAGAGTCCTTTAGTCCTGCTGAACTCGAAAAAATTACCAATCAGTTTCTACATACATTACCAGAAGAGACTGAAGAAGTTATTTTGATTCAACAACAAGACGAGACTATAGAATTTAAGTATAACTATCCTATTGACGTCAGAAGTAAATTAGCTACAAACGACACATATGATTTTGAAGATTCCGACACACAAGGTATGAGTAGGATATTTCAAGTAAATGGAGAAAATTATCTGGTAATTGTTACTGCTAAAGACAAAGTTGGACTTCAAAATTTATCCTTTTTAAAGAATATAATCATCCTTTTAATGCTAATAGGCATTCCTCTGATTTTTTTAGGGAGCTTTATTATCACTAGAAGAGCATTGCTACCTATTTCGAAAAAAATTGACAAGGCAAACTCCATAAGTGCTTCTAATTTACACCACCAACGATTAATTGTTTATAATCCAGATGATGAAATAGGAAAAATGGCTATTGCCTTTAACCATTTATTAGATAGACTGGAGAACTCTTTTGAAGCGCAAAAATCTTTTATTTCTAATGCCTCGCACGAGATAAAAAATCCCTTAACTGCCATTATGGGCGAGGCGGAAATTGCTACTAATAAATCTCGTACAAATAAAGAATATTTAGAATCTCTTAACGTCATTCTCAGCGAATCGGAAACACTAAACACTACTGTAAACAACCTACTTCAATTATCGAAAGTAGCTGCAAACGAAGAAACTATCCAATATGAAAACATTCAATTTGATAAATACCTCTTCGAAGTCAAAAACAGCTATGACTTTTTAAATCCTGAGAACAAGTTGTCCATAAATTTAACAAACCCAAAAGAAAAACAACCTTACTTAATCTCTGGGAATAAAAATTTATTAAACACAGCTATTACAAACCTCTTCGACAATGCCTGCAAGTTTTCGTCTAATAATAAGGTTGATATAGTACTAACTAAAAATACTAACCAGTTAACATTAATAATAAAGGATAAAGGTATTGGTATTGATAATAAGGATCTTGAAAAGATAATTACTCCTTTTTACAGAGGTAACAATGCCATAAAAATAAAAGGATCTGGAATTGGTTTATCACTCAGTTCCAAAATAATTAGTCTTCACAAAGGAAAATTAGAACTTAAGTCTCAAATAAATGTTGGTACTGAAGTTTTTGTTAAGTTTCCACTTATTACAGACTAATATCAAGTCCACTAATTCGTGGTAAAAACTATTTTTTATAATCCATATTTGCCATAGCATTAGTTTCAAATTCTAATCTCATTTTAATGTCAGTTTAACTTCGTTTTAACAACAGTAAATTACTTTTGCATTTGTAAAAAAATAAAAAAAATAATGATAGGATCAACAAATGAAAAACAAGGATTATTTTCAGACTTACGTCAGGATATACCTGCAAGTATAGTTGTGTTTTTTGTAGCAGTACCTTTATGCCTAGGTATTGCACTAGCCAGTGGTGCCCCTTTGTTTTCAGGATTAATATCTGGAATTGTTGGAGGTATAGTGGTAGGGTATTTAAGTAATTCCTCATTAGGGGTTAGTGGTCCAGCAGCAGGCCTTGCAGTTATAGTGCTTACGTCCATTCAATCATTGGGAGCATTTGAAACTTTTCTCGTAGCTGTAGTACTTGCTGGAATATTACAAATAATAATGGGGTTTTTAAAAGGAGGAGTAATAGGATATTACTTTCCGTCATCAGTGATTAAAGGTATGTTGACAGGCATTGGACTAATTATTTTCTTAAAACAAATACCTCATGCACTTGGTTATGATGCTGATTATGAAGGCGACCTTTCTTTCTGGCAAGCAGATGGTGAAAATACTTTTACAGAATTGGTAAATATGCTTCAATATATTTCTCCAAATGCTGTAATAGTAAGTGCTGTTTCTTTAACTATTTTGCTTGTATGGGATTTATATTTATCAAAAAAGCACAAGGTGTTTAAATTAGTTCAAGGGCCATTAGTAGCAGTTGCATTTGGTATAATTTATCAGGTAATTACAACAGCTTATTTTCCTGATTTTACCATTCAAAACCAACATCTTGTAAGTGTTCCTGTAGCTGAAAATTTTTCTGGGTTTATCAATCAATTTACATTTCCAGATTTTTCTAAAATTCTATCTTCTGATGTTTGGGTAGTGGCTATTACCATAGCTGTAGTTGCAAGTTTAGAAACTTTACTCAGTGTTGAGGCTACCGATAAATTAGACCCTAAAAAACGAATTACGAATACTAATAGAGAGCTTTTGGCTCAGGGAAGTGGGAATATTATATCAGGACTGATTGGAGGGCTACCAGTTACACAAGTTATTGTAAGAAGCTCCGCAAATATTCAGTCTGGCGGACAAACAAAGTTTTCTGCTATTTTACATGGTATATTTCTATTAATTTGTGTTGCAATAATACCTTTTGTACTAAATATGATTCCTCTAGCTGTATTGGCTAGTATTCTGTTTGTTGTAGGCTATAAATTAGCAAAACCAAGCTTGTTTGTACAGATGTACAAATTAGGGTGGAGTCAATTTGCCCCCTTTTTAGTAACCATTCTAGGAATTGTTTTTACCGATTTACTAAGAGGTATTACTATGGGGCTTGTTGTGGGCATATTTATTTTGATTAGGAATAGTTTCAAAAATTCTCACTTTTTGCATCAAGAAGATGTAGATAATGGATATCATAAGGTTAAAATGACTCTTGCTGAAGAAGTTACGTTTATCAATAAAGGTGCAATTCTTAAAGCACTTGATAATCTTCCAAATGATACTCGTCTTACAATTGACATGAGTAAATCAGCCAGTATTGATTATGATGTATTAGAAATAATAGACAACTATAAAACTACTACATCAAAAAGTAAAGGGGTTGATGTAAAACTAATTAATAGAGGGGATTCACAAACAGTGGATTATTAAGGAATATCAACATTAAACTATACAACAATCATAAAAAACGCATTATGAGAGCAAACACTAAAGAAATGCAAGATTCAATGACTCCTGAAAAAGCATTGACTTATTTGAAAGAAGGAAATCAAAGGTTTCTAGATAATATAAAAGCTGACAGAAATCTACTACAACAAGTGAAAGATACTAGTGAAGGTCAATACCCTTACGCAGTAATATTAAGTTGTATAGATTCTCGTGTGTCAGCAGAGTTGGTTTTTGATCAGGGAGTGGGTGATATATTTAGTGTTCGTGTAGCTGGAAATTTTGTAAATGAAGATGTTTTAGGTAGCATGGAATTTGCATGTAAAATTGCAGGTTCAAAATTGATTGTAGTTCTAGGACATACTAAATGTGGTGCAGTTAAGGGTGCGTGTGATGATGCTCAACTTGGTAATTTAACAACTTTGCTCAGCAAAATAAAACCTGCAGTTGAGGCCGTAAAAGAGCCTTCTGAAAATAGAAATTCATCTAACAGTGAATTCGTGGAAAAAGTATCTCAAATGAATGTAGAAATGACCATTGCTAACATTATGAAGCAAAGCTCTGTTCTAAAAGAAATGATTGATAATGGCGAAATAGGAATTGTTGGGGGAATGTATGATGTTGATAATGGTAAGGTAGAATTAGATAGTCTTTAGTTGTAAAACCTTGTTTTGTAAACAACTTAATATAACCTCTACATCAGAGGTTATATTAAGACTAACTTATTTAAAACTTTCTATGTTCACTTGGCAAGACTGATTCCGTTTTATCGGGATCAGGGTTGGTGAAATCAAACAGGTTTTAATTTTTTATGGTAATAATTTCTCCTTTGCCAAATGGTGGATTCGACATAACATCATTTTATTAACTTGGTTTCTCTGTATTTCCGTCATATTATGACTTCCTTGTGAGGCACAAACAAGAGTTTTAGTATACTGTTTATCAATTTGTGTCCAGATCAAAATTATTGGAATTCAATGGAAGATTCAGCTGTGTAAGTATATTTTTAAATTGATGTTCATCACGGA
Organism: Cyclobacteriaceae bacterium; assembly: GCA_029882685.1. GTDB lineage: Bacteria > Bacteroidota > Bacteroidia > Cytophagales > Cyclobacteriaceae > JAOUKH01. The sequence continues at coordinate 2,829 of JAOUKH010000158.1, read as the reverse complement.
GGTCATTAAAAATAGGGTCGATACCAATATAAACAATATTAGGATCATGATATTCAAAAGCTTTTTCCAACCAATATAGTGCTTCTTGCTTCAACCCTGCCCGGATATAAAGTGTTGCTATTTGCCATGGTGAAACGAAACTGGTATCACTACGAGCAATAAAATGCTCAGCAGTACGTTGCAAAGCCATAGAGTATCCTCCCTCTTTATATCCTCGTTTTAATGCGACAATGGAAGAATAGTCCTTTCGCACTGTTAAAAACTTCTCCCAGGTATCAATAGCCTTTTCATACATTTTCTTATTGTGATAGGACGAACGCAAATTTGAAAGTGCAATATCATTCCTTGGGTCAGTAATTAGTAAATTTTCCATTACTTTAATAGCTTCATCATTTTTGTTCATAAAGTTTAGATGCTGACCATAAATAGCCTGAACTAATGGGTTAAAAGACTCGATTTCCATAGCCTTTTTGGCTTGAATGTCAGCTTCTTCTGGGTAACCTAATATGTTTAAAGTATGGGAATAATAAGCCCGTGCTTCAGCGAAGTTAGGTCTCAATGTTATTGTCTTTTGGAATTCTCTAACTGAAACCTCCCAGTTCCATTTCCACCAACAATTTTGTATAGCTAACAAATAGTGAATTTCTACCAGTGAAGTATCTAATGCCAAAGCTTTGTCCGATGCCTCCTGTATCTTTGGTTTAGCTTCATCAAAAGACATATATCCTTGTTGAACGTATGCTCCCCATACCTTGGCAATTCCTGCATAGGCTAAAGCATAATTTGGATCCTTCTCTCTGGCCAACTCAAAATATTGATGGGCTCTTTTGATACTAGTTTTTGATAATTGATACCAATAGAACATTCCACGTTTATAGTAGTCATATGCTTCTATATTGTTTGTTTTTACCTGAGTAATTTCAACTACTTCTTTAGGAGTTATATTCATTGCCAATTCAGAAACAATATTTGCAGCAATATCTTTTTGAATATCTAATAAGCCATTGATAGTATATTCAGAAGTATATTGGTTTACCCATATCTGACTTTGATCTTGTGTATTAATAAGCTTAGTATTCAGAATTATTTGATTATTATCTTTACGCGTACTTCCTTCCAATAAATATTTTATTTTTAATTCTGACCCGATCTCATTTGCGTTTTTGCTTGAATTCCTGTATTGTTCAGTAGAGGTTCTTGAAATTACCCGCAGATCGCCTACCTTTTGTAAATTTGTAAGAATATCATCCTGTATAGCATCTGCAAAATATTTCTGATCTTCAAAAGGACTCATATCTGCAAAGGGAAGCACAGCAATAGATTTTTCGATGATATTGGTTTCAGTGTTCCTTTTTAACGCTATAATTGACGATAGTACTACCACAGCCAATAGAGCAAAAGAAAATAAAATATATTTCAGTAAGTTTGAGTGTTTTAATGAACTATTGGTGGGTGTAATATTACATGCTTTACCAGGAGGATAACCATAATAATCATGAAAGCATTTGTTAAAGTAGGTAGGGCTATTAAAACCTACGAGAAAGGAAATTTCCGCAGATGTCCCAACCTTTTGTTGTAACATTTTTTGAGCTTTTTCCAATCTAATTTCCCTGATGTACTGACTGATAGACTTATTCGTAAGTGTACGTAATTTGCGGTGCATTTGTGATCGACTCATACCTACTTCTCGTACAAGTTCCTCTACCCCAAAATTTTCATTACTGAAGTTATTCTCTACAATATCCTCAAGCTTTTTAAGGAGTTGATGATCCATGGATTCCTTAAAATCCATTACTAGATATTGGTTAAGTTAATATAACAAAACTATATAGCCACTTATTTAGAATATATATAAATATATTAAATTAACTTGGTATAAAAAAGAAATATTAGATATTATTTTGGTTGTATTATTAAAGTCATATTAGAAAGAATTAAACTAAGTGAGACTATCTCTGTAATAATTGCAAGATAGACTCACTTAGTAGTTCACATATTATAATTAATTAATTTCGGGTACACCAGTGTCAATATACCCTGATATGATCATAGTGAAAGGATTAGAAGAATTATAATTCATAATCTCTACAGTTAATGAACCACTGACGTTTTCGTATTTTCCTGTTCCTCCTTCAATAAAATAAAATTGTTTCACAACTGATGATGAAGGAAATGCCTCTCCTGTATATGTACCATAAAGAGTTGACCCACTATTAAATAAAAAGAAAAACTGTCCTGCAAATTGTTTGTGATCATCTTCTTCAACATTATTTTCTTCAGGATAAAATAGATGAGAAGCGTTTAATACTACTCCTGGACTGGTATTATGAATACTTTCCCCCTTTATTTCTACCTGTATTGTTAACGGATCATAATTTATGGGGAAGGAATTGGTTTGACGTGCTGACAGTGAAACAGTGAAATTTGTACTGTTATTTCTTGGTAAAGTATTAGAACCAGAAATATTAGAGTTAAAAGGATCCTCACATGAAGTGATCATTAGGCATAACACCATTATTACTGATGTTAGGGTAACATTTTTTAAATTTTTCATGACATTAAAATTTATAGTTAAACATATATTAATATTTATAATAATTATATGTACAATATTGACTATAAAATGGAAACATAACATAGCAATTATGTTGTAAATGATTTAACAATAAATTGTAAGAGCAATTGTAGTTACAGGGAAATAGATACACCTAACTTTTAGATAAATCTTAACAAATAAAAAGAACCATGCATCGGTTCCAATAAAATTATTTTTTTTTAGTACAGTTCCAAAAAATAGATAGACATCACAGGGCCTTCTTCATTACCTAT
>JAOUKH010000157.1 GCA_029882685.1 Cyclobacteriaceae bacterium | reverse complement strand
TTATGCAATAGAGAATCCCTGCCTTGCCGGCCAGGCAGGTATTACATCCATAAAGCACTGTGAAATAGACACTTCATTTTGATTATGCGCATCACCATAGCGGTGCTATGCTTCTTTGCATAACCACTGTGCTTTACGACTTCATTATGAATTCTATCGCATAACCTGGGTGAAGTAGGGTTATAATATTAAGTGAACTCTACTATGAATTTAGTAGAGTTCACTTCAAAAGAATTTATATACTTCTACTGAATAATAGAAGGAAAACCTGTAGAAAATGTTCCTGAATAACTATGGCTTGTTTGTATCTAACAAACGGTCTAATTTAAGGGGTGTTTAATATTACTCTAATTATTAACCCACTAAATTCATGATAGAACCATAAAGTTTTAAAATTTTTCATATTCACTATCTAGCGCATCATTACCCGACTTTAAATCAATATTAACTATACTACCATCTTTATCTTTGGCGGCTACTTTTTTCTTTGGTTCTTTATTTTTGTGAGCTTTAAAAGATACATCTTTAGTTTTTCCTATATCAAAAAATGATATCGTATCTTTCAATACATGTGCCTGAGCACTTAACTCCTCAGAACTTGCAGCCATTTCCTCAGCTCCTGCTGCGTTTTGTTGCGCTACTTGATTTAGCAGTTGAATAGCACTATTAATCTGGTCAGCGCCATTGTTCTGCTCTATACTTGCAGAGGTGATTTCTCTCACCAAATCAGCCGTTTTTTGTATTTCTGGAACAATTTCCTGAAGTAATTTCCCTGAGCCTTCAGCAATATCAACACTTACCGATGATACCTCATCAATTTCAGATGCTGCTGTCTGACTTCTTTCTGCCAAACGTCTAATCTCTGCCGCAACTACCGCAAACCCTTTTCCATGTTCTCCTGCCCTAGCTGCTTCCACAGCTGCATTCAATGCCAATAAATTAGTTTGTCGAGCTATTTCTCCAATAATCGAAATTTTACTTGTAATGGTTTTCATCGAATCCACTGTTCTATTCACAGAAACACTACTTTCATTAATACTGTCCGAAGCAGAGATTGCTATTTTTTCGGTCTCTTTGGCATTGTCAGTATTCTGCTGAATATTAGCAGCCATTTCTTCCACTGAAGAAGAAACTTCCTCGGCAGAACTTGCCTGTTGTGATGCTCCATCGGACATTTGTTGAGATGAATCATTCATTTCCGATCCAGCAATGGTTATATTTTCTGCTGCAGTATTAATTGATACAATTACTTCTTTCAGGTTGGTCACCATCTTTTTAATGTTTCTAGTTGCCACAGATATCTCATCATCTCCAGTAACCACTACATTAGTAGTTAAATTCCCACTAGCAACATCACTTATGTTTTTATTTAATCTATTTATAGGCCCTGTAATGCTATTTACTATGTATATAATCGTGACAATAATTAAGAGTATACCTATAACTGTAGAAATAATTGTGATACTTTTCATTGAGGAACTCAAGTCTTTTAGTGCAGTAATATCATTAGCCAATAAAGTTTGTTGGTTGGCTGCCATTCCCTCCAAAAGCAAAGTGAGTCTTGCTGCTCTAGGTGCTGCTTTAGTTTTAAGCCAATAGTTAGCCAAATTCCATTCTTCTGCTCCTCGAAGTTCAAACATTTTTTCTGGAAATGCTGTGAATTTATTACGTGCCGTCCTAAAATCGTTGAATGCATTTTGCTGTGAAGAATTAAGGCTATTAAACTTTCCGGATAAGTCACTGAATCTTCTATCGTTTTTCTCCCATAAAGTATTAAACCCATCACTAAATTTAGTGTCACCAGTAAGTAGATAAGCTCTAATATTAGCAAGCCCAAGTCCTAAAGTACCTCTTACATCCGCCATCATTCCCAATACTGCTTTTCGTTCCGTTGTAGCTTCTCTGGTAAGCTCTATATCAATAATTTCAGTGATTTTAGCCGACATTATTGCAGCCTGAGGAGCAGCCTGATCGAGAAGCATTTTATATGAAGGTATATTATCTTCAGAATTGGCCATATTTTCTATTTCTTCTTGTGCCAATTTAAATTCATCCAAAATTGTCTTTACTTCTTTTAGTTTAGCAACGTTTTCTGGATTTGTCCAACTTTTAGATAATACTTCCATGTCAGCATATCCTTTATCAATATAATCAGACCAAGCTCTAGCCCTAACAGTTTTGAAATTTTCGTTACCCAATAACATCCAGCCCCTTAGTCCTGCTAAAGATTGATTAATACCGTTTAACATTTTAGCACTTGAATTGGCTGTAGGGTTTCTCAACTCAGTAACACGAGTTATGAGTTCATCATTATCTTGAAGCCCTCTATAATTTATAGTTACATATATAAAAAGTACCAGCGCTACAAATGAGAAACCAGCTATCATACGATTTTTTATTGTCCATTTCATAGTCTTATTTTTAATGTAATTACTTTACTTCTTTTTTGCTGTTTTTGTTATTTGTGTTGATTAACTTTTAGAAGATGAAGACTCTGGTTTAGCTTTAGTTTCGTCTTTAGCTTTCTTCTTTTTGTTTTTATTTTCTTCTTTAGCACCCATTTCTTTGGATACTTTCAGTTGTTCTATATTTTCAAGAGAGAATACTTCATCTATATTTAGTAGCATGATGAATTTATCCTGAATATGTACCATACCCTTTATAAACTCTAGCCTATATTTAGCGTCAATACTTGGGGAAGTTTGGACGGTTGATTCATCAACTTCTAGTACTTCCAATACTGCATCTACTAATGCTCCCAACTGAATTGATTCTCCTTCTATATCAATTTCCATCACCACAATACAGGTATTGACTGTAAACTCTAATGGTGACATGCCAAACTTAATTCTTGTGTCTACCAATGGTAAAACACTACCTCTTAAATTAATGACTCCAGTCATGTAATTAGGAGCTCTGGGTATTTTTGTAATCTTAGGAACTTCGAGTATTTCTATTACTCTATTTACTCCCAAGGCGAACAATTCATCCTCTAACCTAAAGGAAAGGTAAGATTGAACTGCATTTTCATTTATAATAGATTCCGTACTCATTGTTCTAGAATTTTAACATTTGATTTTTGCTCAATAATTTTATAGGTGTCTAATACTAGAGCAATCGTACCATCACCAAGTATGGTAGCTCCAGATATAAATTCCTGATTGCGATAATATTTACCAACAGGCTTTAATACTGCCTGATACTCCCCAACTATTGAATCAACACATATCCCAACTTTTTTATCTTCATTCTTTATCAAAATTATGCTGGCAAGTGTAGGTAGAGTTTCGTCTATCATTGTAAATTCACTTCTTAAATCTAAAAATGGGATTTGCACATCGTCCAAAACTATTAATTGGTTGAACTCATTATCCAATTCCTTTCTTTTTACTTCATGACATTTATCCACTACCGAAAGAGGAATTACAAAAAATGTTTCTTGCACTTTTACCAACAATCCATCAATAATAGAAAGTGTAAGAGGAAGACCTAACGTAATTTTTGTGCCTGCACCTCTGGTAGAATCAATAGATATATCACCTCTGATATCAAGGATGTTTCTCCTTACTACATCCATGCCTACTCCTCTACCTGATAATTCCGTTACATTTTTGGAAGTGGAAAAACCTGGAGCAAAAATGAGCTCCATTACCTCTTTTTCAGATAATACTTCATCAATAGATATAATATTTTTGTCAATGGCTTTCTGTTTTATTTTTTCTATATCCAGACCTTGTCCATCATCTTCGATTTGGATATACACCTTTGCTCCAGAATAGTACGATTTCAGTTTTATTGTACCCTCTTCAGGTTTTCCTCTTTTTACTCTCTCAGATTTTGATTCTATTCCATGATCAAGACTATTTCTAATTAGGTGCATTAATGGATCAGTCAAGCTTTCTATAATTGTTTTATCAAGCTCTGTTTCTCCTCCTTCTGTAATAAATGATACTGGCTTGTCCAACTGACTAGATAAATCACGAACAACTCGCTGAAACCTCCCAAACAGATTGTTAATCTGTATCAAGGTCATGCCAAAAGTTATATCTCGAAGTTGCCTAGAAAGTTTCTCGATATTTTCTGTAATAACCTCAAGTGTAGGGTTATGATTATTCTGTGAATATAAAGATAAACCAGCTTGTGTGGTAACTAACTCGCTTACCTGATTCATTAACTCATCTAACTTATCCGAAGAAACACGTATACTTGATATAGCTTTACTTTCCTCATTTATAGTTTTAACGACATCTTTTGCTAGTTCTCCAGATTCTTGCATAAGGATTATATTTTTGAGCTCATTGCGTAGTTTTTATTGGTCGTGAATATTTCTCCAGACCCGATAAAAACGGAATCAGTCTTTCAAAATCAACTTAAAGGTTAAATGCGTTTGTCCTGAGCAATACCGTTACATTCTGACTCTTATGTATTTCTTTACTGTTTTTAGACATTGAGTCTAAAAACAGTAATTCCGAGGCAAGCTTCGGAGAAATTAACCTTTGTTAGATAAAACAACTTGTAACTCATAATAATAGATGTATTTGTACTTTATGAAAAGAATTAGCATTTTTTAAGAGATGCAAGTAAAACATCATCGGAAAATGGTTTTACGATATAATCTACTACTCCTAATTCCTTTCCCTTGTTTATCATATCTTCTTGACCTACTGCACTGATCATAATTATTTTTATATCCAATTCTTCCTCTTTTAGTATTTTCGCAACTTCAATCCCCATCATCCCAGGAAAAATATTATCTAAGGTAATGATATCTGGCTCTAAATCTAGTGCCATCTCTATGGTTTCATCTCCATTTACAGCTTCCCCCACTACTGTGTAACCATTGGCTTCCAATGTATTTCTAATCATTGTTCTCATATACAATGAGTCATCTGCAATTAATACTTTTTTAGACATTTTTGTTAGTTTTTTAGATTACACATTATTTAATAAATTTTTACTGATTTTATTCAGAGGTAGAATATCATCTACACCTCCTAATTTAATTGCTTCTCTTGGCATTCCAAATACAACACATGATTTTTCATCCTGTGCTATTGTATATGCACCACTTTCTTTCATTTCTTTCATTCCTACAGCTCCATCATCTCCCATGCCTGTCATAATAACTCCAATGGCGTTTTTACCTGCATATCGGGCTGTTGATCTAAAAAGAACGTCTACTGATGGTTTATGCCTATTCACTAAAGGCCCATCTTTAACACTTACATAGTATTTAGCCCCACTTCTTTTAAGCATCATATGATAATTTCCTGGAGCAATAAGCGCATGACCCCTTAATACACTATCACCATCTTTAGCTTCTTTTACTGTTATTGCACACAGACTATTTAATCTTTCTGCAAATTGCTTAGTAAACATTTCTGGCATGTGCTGCACAATTACAATTCCTGGAATATCTACAGGTAATGATTCAAGAAAAACCCTCAATGCTTCTGTGCCTCCAGTAGATGCACCAACAGCAATAACCTTGTCAGTAGTTCTAAAAAAAGTTTTTCCAACATGCTTCTTTATTACTACTTCTGCAGAATGCTTTTTAGAAGTTCCACTATCCCTAAAAACTTTCCTGGATAATTTTGCTTTAGATGCAGCCTTGATTACATCACAGAGTTTTACCTGGGCTTCTCTTAGTAAATTTTGCGTATTTACTGTAGGCTTAGTAATTACTTCTACAGCACCATATTCCAACGCTCTTATCGCTAGTTCACCACCTTTTTCAGTAAGTGTAGATAGTACAACAACAGGAATTGGGTGTTGAGACATTATTTTTTGCAAAAATGTTATACCATCCATTCTTGGCATTTCAATATCCAAAGAAATAACATCAGGAACCACCTCTTTAATTTTCTGAACAGCAAAGTAAGGATCAGAAGCAGTACCTACTACCTCTATTTCAGGGTCTGAGTTATATACATCTGTCAATGCCATTCTTACCGAAGCAGAATCATCAACAATAAGTACTTTGATTTTCTTCAATGTCATTTTATTTGAGGGATAGATTTTTGTACATATTTCATTAACACACTACCTGTGTTAGTGTCAAATAGTATTTTCCTTCCTACTTCTCCTCCAACACTTTTGCCTATTAGTTTTATTTTATTTTCTTCCAAAAAAGATAGCGCAATATCTATATTTCGTCCACCTATATTGATTGAACTATTCAGTTGATTTGCTCCTCCAAAAACTTTGGCTGCTAAATGATTTTTATGACTACCCAATTGTAGCATTTTTTCCAACAGTTTTTGATTGGCTATATTCCCAAATCTTGGTGTCGCCAAACCATTATTGTTCCATAAAGGTAACATATAATGATTGATTCCCCCATACTTTAATTTTGCATTATATAAACATATAGCAACACAAGAGCCCAATATTGTGGTAACCATATGTCTCTCTTTCGCAGCAAATAAATTTGATGGATATAAAAAATGTGTTGAAATATTTTTATCGATTTTGATCATATAACTTCTACATCGCTATCGTCAAAAAATAAAAAATCATCACCATCATTAGAAAAAGAATTCATTTGATCTTTAATATATCCCTGAGGAATAGTGATTGTAAATGTGCTGCCTTTATTAATTTTACTTTTCACATTAATCTCTGCCTCAAGTGAATCTATTAAAGATTTCACAACCGAAAGACCTATTCCATGACCTAAATGTTTTTTTGTTGATCCAGAATCCAACTGTATAAACCTTCCAAATATTTTATCAAAATTATCTTTATCTATTCCCTCTCCAGTATCTACTACTGATATTATTAACGTATTGGCATCAACCGTTTTGGCATTAATGAAGATTTCACTTTTCTCATCACTGAATTCCAAGGCATTCATTACCAGATTAGATAATATAATTTTTAATTTATCTGAATCAGTATTAAATGTTTTTTCAGATTTTGGAAATTCTGATTTATAAATAACTTTTATATTTTTCTTAGTAGACAGGTATTCGAACGATTGTATAACACTTTTTATAAGGGAATCCACATCCACTTTTACAACATATAATGGTGATTCTCCAGCTTCCAATTCAGCTGCTACAATAATATTTTGCATTTGAAATTCAAGTTTGGAAGCTTCAGAAAAAATAAGATCAATTTTCCTAGAACATTGCTTAGAAATTGATTTTTCTGATGCCAACTCTTGTGACAACCCCATTATTGATGTCAACGGATTATTGATTTCATTTCTGATATTGGAAAGAAATTGAGTCTGAACTTTTTCTGATGCTAACAATTTGTCATTTGCTTTTCGCAAATCATTCATCAGTTCCTTATGAATATACACCATACGTTTATTCATTTCGAACCGCTTTTTTAGTTCTTTTAACAACTCTTCATCGGTGAGCTTTTCCATAATTGAAATTGATTACTGCTTTATAAAAATTGTTGGCTTTACTTGTGTAAGGGGGACGTTTTTACCAATAAGTGACTCTGAATGTCCTAAAAAAAAGTAACCTCCTTTTTTTAATTTTTCACATAACTTATTTACCACCTTTTCTTGTGTTTGAGCATCAAAATAGATCAACACGTTTCTGCAAAAAATTATATCATAATCATTGTCTATTTCATTATATGATGTGTCCATAAGGTTTAACCTCTTATACACTACATTACTTCTCAGTTTTGGAACTATTCTAACTGTGTTATTAGCTTTGTTTTTACTTTTTAAAAAATATTCTCTTTTTAAATTTAAAGGAATGTTCACTATTCTATCAATGGTATATATTGCTTCTACAGCTTTTTTTAATATACTTACAGAAATGTCTGTTCCCAGTATCGAATACCCTACTTTTGCGTTATGTGCTTTATTAAACTCTTCCATACACATAGCAATAGTATATGGTTCTTCACCACTTGAAGCTGCAGAACTCCATATTTTTAAATTACCATAACGATTATCTTCAATATGTTTAGGAAGAACTACTTCCATTAAGTAATCAAAATGCATTGATTCCCTAAAAAAATCAGTTTTATTAGTAGAAACCGCATCGATCATGTATATAATTTCTGACTTACCATCCTTACCAAATAAAAACTCTATATAGTCTTTAAAAGTTTGAAAATTATTTGCTTTAAGCCTCTTTTGAAGACGTCCTTCCAACATTACTTTTTTTACGGGAGGTAGTCTTATTCCAAAATTATTGTAGATATATTCGCTTAGAGTCCCAAACTCTTTTAGGCTCATTTTTTTGCTCCCCTCAAACCCTTTTGCTGTACTATTTGTTTTCATATCATAAAATGCAATTCTTATTATGAAAGATCGGCTTATAAAGCTCTTCCACAATGGGAAAAATATATAAATACCCAACACTCTCTTTATCCTTATGAAGGATACAATTTCAAAAAATATCTTCCTTTAAAAGGAAGATATTTTTGAATAATTATATGTAAGTATACTTGCCTCAATACACTTAATTTAAAAATCAATTTTAGTGAAATGTTAAAATTTTTCATATTCACTATCTAATGCGTCACTAGAAGACCCCATTTCTATTTCCACACCAGCAGTAGTTGAGCTATTAGCACTCGACACACTTTTTTGAGTTACTGG
>JAOUKH010000156.1 GCA_029882685.1 Cyclobacteriaceae bacterium | reverse complement strand
TGAGCATATAGAATGATTCCTTTTTCATCAGTAACCATTACAGTAGGTAGTACTGTACTTGAAGCATAGCCTAATACTTCCAAGCCTAAAGGCACTCCATTTTTATGATAAATCTGTAATTTTTTGGCAGAAGCACCCTTAGGGTCTGTTAGAAAAATAAAGGGAACTTTATGTTTCTTAGCAAGTCTTTTTGTATGTCCATGTGGTTGTGGACTTATTAACACTATTTGTACTCCTTTTTCTTCCAGTAGTTGGTAGTCTTTTGATAACTCTTTTATTTGTGCCATGCACAACGGACACCAGTTACCTCTATAAAAAAGGTATATGGTTTTTTTACCCAAAAATTTTGAAGTAGAGATAGTGGATGTTTTGGATTCTTCAAAAGTTAAGTCTGGAAAAGTCACCCCTACTTCTAATAGTTGGTTTTTATTTATCTCTAATATTGAATACCAATTAATGTACATCAGCCATCCAAAAAATGTAATGAGAATAAATAAAAAGAAGTTGTTGTAATAAGAGGGAGTGTGTTGCATGACAAGTGTAGACATAATAGTAAGTGCCATTATTGCTATAGTGATAGAATTCAATCGTTTGGTAGTACGTGGGGTGTTTACAATGTATAATTTGACAATAAACCCAACAGGTAGCGCATGAATAATGGCTGATACTAGCCAAGCAAAATCTACTGAATTGTAGAAGTACAAAAGGCTTAAAACAGAAAGTACGGAAGTACAAGTGATATATGCACCAATAAAAATAGATTTAAGTCGATTCATTATGCAAATATAGAGTAATGAGAAGTTACGTTTGTCTTTAAAAGGACAAATAGGTTTAACAATGAAGCTTTTTTTCTAGATATAGTCCCTATCTTATTGAGTTAAACAGTCAGAGTAGACTTTATATAAATACGTATGTAAAAGCAACAATTATCATTATTTGGATAGAATTTCAATTTCTACACGTACATTTTGTTTGGCTTGCTTGTCGTGTTTATCGTAAATCATTGATTTACCTCCCCAAGCTTTGGTTTCCATACGAGTACTTTCAATGCCGTTGTCAATTAAATATTGTTGAATGATTTCAGCCCTTAATCCAGAAAGTTTTTTGGCACTGCCTGTTGTTTCTTTTGATACGCTATTCAAATTAAAATAATTTTTTGATTCGGTATCAAACAACTTGATTACCCCTGGAGCATTGCCATTGGTATGCCCATGAATTCTTATTTTCATTTTTTCATTTTCTTTCATCATACTCAATAGCTGGTTTAACTCATATTTCGAAACGGACTTCATAATAACTGCATCTTTAAAAAAATACACATTGTGCATTACCATAAATTCTCCTTTGGAATATTGTTGTAATTCAAAATTGATGATAATGGTGTCACCAATATTGGTCACATAGTCCATTTCTTCATTATCAAGTGGTTCATAATAGTTGAATTCGAGTTGTTTTCGTTTAAACCCAAATACATTAGAAATAAAAATTAAATTTCCAGTACCATTTCCAGGGTCTTCAATTTTTAGTAATTCATTGCTATTTACTGAACCCAATTTAGAAAGGTTAACACCATCAATAATATCAATTTCTCCATTTATATCAATGTGCGTACGTGCATCGAACAAGCTTATGTATAGAGGAACAATTTTCTTTTCATCTTCGTCTTTATCAACTTCAGTAGAAGTTTTATTATCTTCATTTTGTGTTTCGCTTAGGGCTATATTCGATTCCAATACAATTTTTTCTTGCTCAACTTCCTTATTATTCAAACTGCCTTCTTCAATATTCTTCACGGATATAGAATCATTTGTTTCTTCACCTGAAGTGTTAAAACGAGAGGCAAACATGTCATTAAGACTAGAAATTTGTTTGTCTCTTGCCTTGTCTATTACTTCTGATTGATGCATTACATAAACCCAGCAGTCAGGAAAATCATCTATTTTACGATACTGGTATAAACCTCTTATGGAAACATTAAAATCTTCATAATACTTTAAGTAAACAAAGTAGTAGTTCTTTTTTGGAAAAAAATCTACAGATGCCTCATGTCCTTTTTTCTTGATTTGTTGAGCATAATTTTCCGCCAATTGCTTTTTATTTTTCGCATATGCTCCAACAACTAAATAATAACCTTCTTTTAGTTTCTCAACATTGTTTTGTTTGGATTGAGAAAGGCTAGACGTATTAATCCATAGGCAGCAACAAAAAATAAATAGTAGTTTGTATACCATTTTTATTGACTCATTTAATACTATAGAGTAAAAATAGCTCCATTAAACTATAATATAATAATAATTCTAGGTATTATGAAAATCTAGTTATTTGTTTTCACAATTTATACTTCTATGATTACCTTTAATAATTCGTTTTTGATATCTTTTACAAGAATATGTGCTTATTATTAGGTGGCTTTCACGTTGTTATTCATTATTAGGAATTCATTAATGTTTCAATTTCATCAGCTTCAATAGGGATATTTTTCATTAAGTCAAGTACGCCTCCATCTGTAATTACAACGTTATTTTCAAGTCGAATCCCCAAGTTTTCTTCACGTATATAAATCCCAGGTTCTACAGTAAACACCATGCCTGGTTTCATTTTTTGATATACATTCCCCACATCATGAACATCAAGACCTAAATGGTGTGAAGTGCCATGCATAAAATATTTTTTATAAGCGGGTGCTTCTGCAGATTGATTGTTAACATCAGTTTTATCTATAAGCTTAAGGCCTAGTAGTTCACTTTCCATAATTTTACCAACTTCTTTATGGTATTCAGAGATTGTATTTCCAGGTGTAAGCATTTTCATTGCTTCACGTTTTACTCTTAAAACAGCATTGTAAACATCTTTTTGACGATTAGTAAATTTACCATTTACTGGTATACTTCTAGTCATATCAGCATTGTAATTGGCATATTCAGCAGCAACATCCATAAGTATTATATCACCATTATTACATTGTTGGCTATTTTCAATATAGTGTAAAACACATGCATTAAATCCTGATGCAATGATAGGAGTGTAGGCAAAACCTTTTGATTTATTTCGTATGAACTCATGAATATACTCTGCTTCAATTTCATATTCCATTACCCCTGGCTTTATAAAGCTGAGTATTCTTCGAAAACCTTTTTCAGTAATGTCGCATGCTTTCTGTAAAAGATTTATTTCCTCCTTACTTTTAATTGCCCTAAGTTGGTGCATTATAGGCGCTGAACGATGATATGTATGAAGCGGATATTGTTCCTTACAAGATTTTATGAAACGAGCATTGCGAGTTTCCACGACTACTTCTGCTCGAATGTGTTCATTGGTATTTAGGTACACATTTTCGGCTTCAGCCATAAGGATGTTGAAAATTCGGTTAAAATCAGATGACCATAACACTGTTTCGATTCCAGATATTTCTTGAGCTTCTTTTTTAGTGTATTTATGACCTTCCCAAATGGCTATTTCCTCATTGGTTTCTCTGATAAAGAGAATTTCTTTGAATTTTTGATCATGAAAATCAGGATAAACAATCAGAATAGTTTCTTCCTGATCAATGCCTGTTAAATATAATAAGTCATTATTTTGCCGAAACACCATAGTTCCATCGGCATTGGTAGGCATAATGTCATTCGAATGAAAAACCGCTATGCTGTTTGGTTTTAATAGTTTGATAAAGTTGGTTCTGTTGTTTTGGTATAAACTTTTGTCTGGAAGCGAAAATCTCATACTATAATTTTTTTATTTAATTGACTTGAATATAACACTTTGGAAGTATTACAGAAGCCTTATTTCGAACTTTGATAATATAAATATGGCTATTACTAAAATGTTATGCTTCTATAATTTCAGATAGCTCTAGCCATCGCATTTCTTTTGCCTCGATTTCAGCAATTATTTCTTCAATTTCTTTTCCCCACTGCTGTAACTCATCAAGGCTACCATTTCCTGAGTTCAATTTTTCAAACAAACTTTCTTTAGTAGATTCTAATTGTTCTATTTCACTTTCGAGTCCTTCAAATTCTTTCTTCTCATTATAACTTAGCTTTGTTTTCTGTTCATGCTTATTCTTTTCGTTTTTAGATTTAACACTACTTTTGGTTGTTAATGCCTTTACTTGCTCATTAGCAAATGAACGATATTGAGAATAATTGTATGGGTATTCTTTTATAGGTTTGTTCTTTTCAAAAACAAAAACATGATCCACAAGTCTATCCATAAAATACCTATCGTGTGAAACAATAAGTAAGCATCCAGGGAAGTTAGATAGAAAATCTTCCAATATCCCTAACGTAATTAAATCAAGGTCGTTGGTAGGCTCATCAAGAATAAGAAAATTGGGATTTTTGATAAGTACTCTTAACAGTTGTAATCTTCTTTTTTCGCCACCACTTAGTTTTTCAACAAAGTCGTGTTGCACTTTAGGAGCAAACTGAAAGTGCTGCAAAAATTGAGAAGCAGAAATAGTACTTCCATCACTCATGGTAATTACTTCGGCAATCTCCTTTACGATATCAATTACTTTTTGACCTGCCTTAAACTGCAATTCTTGCTGCGTGTAGTAGCCAAACTCAGTATTTTTTCCAATTTCAATTTCACCTGAGTCAGGAGTTAATTTCCCAGTTAATAAGTTAAGGAAAGTGGATTTACCAACTCCGTTTTTGCCAACAATTCCAATACGATCTCCCCTTTTAAATACATGTGAGAAAGGATGAATAATAGTGGTATCATCAAAACTCTTAGATGCTTTATCAAGCTCAATTATTTTCTTTCCTTGTCGCTTCGAATTTAGATCAAGTTCAAGTTCTGTTTTTGTGAGATTCTGACTGGCTTTTTCTTTAGTTTTTTCAAAAGCATCAATTCTATATTTTGCTTTTGTGCCTCTAGCTTTTGGTTGACGCCTTATCCAGTCTAGCTCTTTTTTCATCAAGTTCCGAGCCTTAGAAACTTCAGTACGCTCTTGCTCTTCTCGCTCTGCTTTTTTCTCTAAATAGTCGCTATAACTTCCCACGTATTTAAATATTTTTTCTCTATCTATTTCCAGAATATGGCTAGTAACACTTTCAAGAAAATACCTGTCGTGGGTAACTAGTAGCAGACTTAAATTCGATTTCGATAAATATTCCTCCAGCCACTCTATTATCTCTAAATCGAGGTGGTTGGTAGGTTCATCCATAATCAAGAAATCAGGATGCTCTACAAGTGCTTTTGCCATAGCCACTCGTTTTTTTTGTCCACCCGAAAGTTCACTCACTTTTTTTTCAAGATCGTGAATACCAAGTTTACCTAATATTTGCTTGATTTCACTTTCATAATCCCAAGCATTGAGATTATCCATTTTTTCAATTAGCTCAGTTAGTTTTTCATGCGCATCAGGGTTGATTTCAATTAGTGCTAATTGATGTTCATAGGCTTTAATAACGCTGAGTTTTTCATCATCACTATCAAAAACAGCATCTAGTATGCTATCTTCAATTTTGAATTCAGGATTTTGTGACAAAAACGAAATTTTAATATCGTTTCGAAAAGAAACTTTTCCAGAATCGGGCGTTTCTTGACCCATAATGATTTTTAATAGGGTGGATTTTCCAGAACCATTAATGCCTACTAATGCTACTTTTTGTCCCTGATCAACACCAAAGGATATTTTATCAAATAAAGTACGATCACCATAGCTTTTAGTAAGGCTTTCTGCCGATAGATAATTCATGTAGCAAATCTATGCAATAGTTTAAGAGCCTACTTATTTTCTGATGGAGAATTTTATTTAAATATGGTTCTTTGAGCAAAAATTTTAGTTTTAGAGAAATACCAGAGCAAATCTCATTTTTTTATACATTTGCAATCTGTAATAGATCAAGTATAATAAATGGTTATAGGTCCCGTAGTTCAATGGATAGAATAGAAGTTTCCTAAACTTTAGATGCAAGTTCGATTCTTGCCGGGATCACAAAGAAACACTTACTCAAAAAGGGTTCGGCTTGTAAGCAAAATATCAAGTGAAGTTCTAAAAAGTGATGTAGGTCAGTTGGTGATTTTTTCGGCAAGCGAGTTCTCAGTAAGTAAGTAGTACTTAGTCTCCTACGGATAACATAGCATTTGATCGATAACAAAAAATATATGTGACAGAAAATTATAATCTGATCTGTGTAATGCCATAAAGTGACATTATAATTAAATTATAATGTCACTTCATTGTATTAAATATCCTCAATAAATTTAAATGGACCATTAATAATACCATTAGCCTTTTTTCCATCATTCATCATGAATTCAAATTCAATAATATAATTAGGGGATTCACCTGAAACAGTCATTTGTCCTTCTTTGCTTTCTTTTATGTTTGAGGTAAGATTATCGCTTCCATCCCAAACATTGCCATTATTATTTTTATCAAACGCCATATACACCTCATCCATAAGCATTATTTCTCCACCACCAGTATGCTTAAACTTATAGGTGCCTTTTTTTAATATTTTTCCAGAAGGAGAACGAAACCCTAAAAAAATTGCGTATGTACATTTTTCAAAGACTTCATCATCCCATTTTAGATTACCATCAGTAAATACAAATTCATACATACGAAACTCTTTCCCACCGACCTTGGTTACCCCATAATCAAGCAAGGTTCTCTCACTTACTTCAAAAGAACTGCCATCGTATTTTATTGTGTCTTTTTCGGTAAAAGAAGTTAATCCAGCTATAAAGGCTATTAGTATTATTGATTTAATATTCATAATCAAATTTGTTTAAGTGTTAACATTTGGAACTAGAAAGCTCTCATTTTTTAATGAAAGCAACTATACATAAAACTGGTAAATTATACAATTTAAATTTTATCTATTTTTTTCAAAATATACTCCTAAATATTCTGCAATATTATTCATTACAATTTTATTGATTTAGTCGTATATATTCTATATAACTAAGAGTGAAATTCATATCTTCAAAAGCCAAATATAAAAATAGCTCGATTGGTAAGATGTGGTGAAACGATTTATTACAACAAAATTATTCCCTTACACTCCATATTTCATGGATTGGATCACCTTTACTAGACAAACCTGAGTGATGCCATTTACCTTCAATTAAGCTAAAATTAAATTTTAAACTAGCACCTACTCTGGTATTATCCCTTGAAAAAAATTCTATATTTTCGGTATATTCCCCATTTGTGGTTGTATAAGTTCCACCTCCTGTCCCCATGAATTGTTTTGTCTCCGTATTATAAGCTATCCATTGAAAACGAGTTCCAGATAAAATCTTCATAGTTTTCCTAGGTCTACTTGTATCTCTTAACTGTGTTTCACCATCTTTTATTCTACCAGACATTAACCATGCGCCTTGTAATTTCCCAGGTGTACCATTGTCTATTTTTTTAAATTTCATTTCATCACCAACTATCCCCATAATAGAGTCATTTATAAACACTTTAAAACTTACTTCTGTACCAACACGCTCTGAATTATTTGTATCAAATTCTATTATTTCTGTCATAGTATCGCCTATTAATTTCCAAGTCCCACCATTAGTACTAATAAATTCACCAGTTTTTGAATTATAGGTAGTTATCACTTGATATCGATCAGAAAAAACAACAACACTTTTAAGACTCTCTCCGCTTTCAGAAGTGTGATATCCTTCCCAAGCTCCAATAAAATTTTGTGCTTTTATTCCAAATGACAAGAATGTACAGATGAGCAATACAATTATTTTTTTCATGACTTTGTATTTTATTGTATATAGGGAATATAATATTCTACTTCTTTAAAGTACTTTTATATTCGTATTTACCCGAATTATGCGATAGAAAATATTTTTTCAAAGCATTAGTTTTATTCTAAATACTCACCCTAGGCTTTTCCTCCAAAAAAATTATAAAAATGAATTAGCTTTTAGCCCTGAACTTATATTTTATCATTTTCATACAAAATTCATCAATATCAAGAGGCTTCACAAGGTGTTCATTCATTCCAGATTCAATAATTTCTTCGGTATGCTCTCTAGTGGGAAAACTTGTTAAAGCAAAAATTGGAACATTCTTGAAGTAATCACCTTCCATATCTCGGATCCAACGTGTAGCATCCAGTCCATCCTGAACAGGCATATTAACATCCATTAATACTAGATCATATTTTTGCTTTTGAACCTCTTCTATAGCTTCAAGCCCATTATTGGCAAACTTTGGAGTTACTCCAATACTTGCTAGCATGCCTTTGTCTACAAATTGAGTGTCTTTGTCATCCTCTACCACTAATACCTTAAGATCTTTAAGATAATCGATATTTGCCATAGTTATTGAATTCTGTTAGTATACCTAAAGTTAAAATTAGAATTTTTGTACTGTTTTAACAATATAATTCACAAAATCATAATTTTTCAGATCATACTTAATAGTTTTTCAACTTTATTTTTTGATAATGGAAAAGAAAAAATGATCATATGAACATTTGTGAAGCAAATGCTAATTTTGTAATACTAAAAATTAAAATATGATTGAACTTGGAAAAACAATACTTAGTGATGATCTCAGAGAGAAGATGTTTGTATGTGATCTGGAAAAATGCAAAGGGGCATGTTGTGTTGAAGGTGATTTGGGAGCACCATTAAATAAAGAAGAATTAGCAATTTTGGA
>JAOUKH010000155.1 GCA_029882685.1 Cyclobacteriaceae bacterium | reverse complement strand
CATTTTAGCAGAATTTAGGGATAGAAAAAAAGAATTAATTCAGTCTGTTTATGAATTATTAGTACAAACGTTAAAAGAAAAAAATAAAACAATTCCTGATAATGAGTTACCAATAAGAATTACTGCTCAAGGAGGTGTAGGCACTTCTGAAGAACATCAATTTTTACTCGATCATTATCAAGTAGATTCAGTAGGGTGGGGAACGCCTTTCTTATTAGTTCCAGAGGCTACATCCGTTGATGACTCCACAATGGATAAATTAATGGAAGCAAAAGAAGAGGATTTGTATTTAAGTAATATTTCTCCTTTGGGAGTGCCTTTCAATAATTTGAAAGGAAACACAAAAGATTTGGAAAAATTATCCTTTATCGCAAAAGGAAGACCTGGAAGTTCTTGCCCTAAAAAATACCTTGCTTTGAATAAGGAGTTTACAGAAAAACCAATCTGTACAGCTTCTCGTCAATACCAACACTTAAAGTTAGAAGCTCTAGAAAAAGACACCTTACCAGATGATGAGTATCAAGCGAAGTTTGATAAGGTTGTTGAAAGTTCATGCCTTTGTGTGGGGTTAGGTACCTCCGCATTAATAGCTAATAATGTAGAACACAAGAAAGAAGGTGAAGGGGTGTTAGTTTGTCCAGGACCAAATATGGCTTATTTTTCAAAAAAAATGAGTTTAAATGAAATTACAGGTCATATTTATGGAAGAGAAAATGTTATTTCAAGGAATGATCGACCGAATATGTTTATTAAAGAGTTTAATCTTTATCTCGATTTTCTGAAAAATAAAATTGAAAGTGCTAGAGCATCTGTAACTAAAAAGAATACAAAATATTTATTGACTTTCGTAAATAATTTAGGAGATGGGGTCAACTATTATAATGAAACCTTTGGTGAATTGAAGGATAAATTTGAATCTACTAAAGCTACTATTTTAGAGGATTTGAACAAAGGAAAAAGGACGCTGGGCTTATTTAAAATAGAGATAGAAAATTTAATAAAAACGTTGAGTGTAACACAGTAATCGATAGGAGGTTTTTCAACGTTAATTTTATAATTCCTGAAAAACAAATGGCTCATAGAATGTTTTTTGATATCTTGAGGAATCCTATTTGTTATTTGTTAATTTGAAAAGGAAGAATTATTATCATGATAAAGTTAGAATTGTAACCTATTAACTTTTCGTAAAATATTAGTTGGTCTAAAATAGTAATGTGAAAGATTTTTACGAATACGATGAGGAGTATAGAGATACTCTTGCTACAGTTGATGAACAAGGAAAACGCATTTGGGTTTATCCTAAAAAACCAAAAGGTAAATTTCATAATAAAAGAATAGTAGTTACAATAATATTATTAACTATTTTTTTTTCAGGGCCATTTATAAAAATTGGTGGTCATCCATTTCTGTTGCTAAATATTCTTGAACGAAAATTTGTGATTTTCGGACAAGCATTTTGGCCTCAAGATTTTTTTTTATTCGCCCTTACGCTTGTTGTTTTATTTGTATTCATAATTCTTTTTACAATCGTTTTTGGCCGTATTTGGTGTGGGTGGGCTTGTCCGCAAACATTATTTATGGAAATGGTATTTCGAAAAATTGAGTATTGGATAGAAGGAGATGCTAAGCAGCAGATAAAACTGAATAAATCCCCATGGAACACGAGTAAGGTTTTAAAAAAAGGAGTGAAGCATCTGATATACTTTGTTATATCTATTCTGATTTCACATACTGTGATGACTTATATTATTGGAGTAGAACAAACTATAAACATAATATCAGAACCTCCAAGTGATAATTTTTCAGGATTTCTTGGAATCATGTTTTTCACAGGTATATTTTATTGGGTGTTTGCTTTTTTTAGGGAACAAGCTTGTGTAGTGGTATGTCCGTATGGAAGGTTGCAAGGTGTACTTTTAATAAAGAATTCCATAGTAGTTGCGTATGATTGGCTGAGGGGGGAACCAAGAGGAAAAATAAATAAAAAAAATAAAACGGAGGAAGACAAGGGTGATTGTATAGACTGTAAATTATGTATACATGTTTGTCCTACAGGAATTGATATTAGAAATGGCACGCAGTTGGAATGTGTGAATTGTACCGCTTGTATCGATGTTTGTGATGATGTAATGGAAAAAATAGGAAGACCAAAAGGACTTATTAGATTTTCGTCTTTCAATGCGATAAAGGAAGGAATAACAAAAATATTTAATGCAAGAGTTATTGGGTACTCTATTGTTCTAATTGCTTTAGTAACATTATTATCTTTTTTTGTTGGTACTCGCTCCGATGTACAAGTAACAATACTAAAAGTACCAGGGCAGCTATATCAAACAACTGACGATAATAGAATTAGTAATTTGTATAATATAGAATTTGTTAATAAAACTTTTGAAGACAAGAATATCATCCTAGAAATTGAGTCAGAAAAGTTCCATGCTGAACTTACTCAAGTAGGTGTTTCAGAAATATTTGTGCCAGCATCAGAACTTTATAAAGGAGTGTTTTTTATCAAAATTCCAAAGCACGAAATTAAAAATTCTAAAAACGTATTGACTGTTGTAGTGTACAGTGAAGGTAAAATAATTGATAGGATAGATACAAAATTTTTAGGACCTGTTGCTTTAAAATAATGTATGAATAGCAAGTATAAAATTGAATAAAAATGAATTGGGGTAGAGGAATTGTTTTAGCATTTATTGGGTTTGCAATAGTAATATCTACTATGGTAGTAATTTCTATGAAACAGGACGTAAACCTTGTGTCACCTGACTATTACAAACAAGAAATAGCATATCAGGATCAGATTCACCGACAGGAAAATTTCAATGCTTTGGAAGAAAAACCAGTGGTAAAAAAAGAATCATCTAATGTGTTGCTAATTGAGTTTCCCCTTAAATTATCTACTAACTTAGTAAGTGGAGATTTCTTGTTTTTTCGTCCTTCATCATCTAAACTTGACGAAAAGTTTAAACTTGATTTAGACAATAATGGAACACAGAGAATAAGTTTAGAAAAATTCCAAAAAGGTGTATGGAAAGTTAGACTTTCATGGGTAGGGAAGAATAATATGGAATATTATACTGAGTCAGTATTAAATTTATAATGTTTATTTCAGCGTTACTTATTGGTTTTTTGGGAAGTATGCATTGTGTTGCCATGTGCAGCCCTATTACCCTCATGTTGGGCAATGCTAATAAAACATCTCAATTTGTGTTGCAAAGAATAAATTACAACACTGGCAGGGTAGTTGGTTATGCATTACTAGGAGCTATTGCTGGAATTTTTGGTAAAATACTTAGTCTTACTGGATTGCAACAGTGGTTTTCTATCGGTTTTGGGGTGTTAATTATTATTGTGGTAATACTTTTTGATAGTTCTATAATCTATAATCCTTCCTATAAACCTTTACAGAAATTTATACTTTTCATAAGAACTAGATTTTCTGTAGTACAGCAATCTCAATCAAAAATAAAAGGATTTATAATTGGGCTGCTTAATGGATTTTTACCTTGCGGCTTAGTGTATATGGCCATAATTGGTGCAGTAACTATGGACAGTATCTTTGAGGCCATATTATACATGATAGTCTTCGGTTTGGGTACTTGGCCAATGATGTTGTTTGTAGCATTTTCAGGAGGGATGTTAGCTAAAAAAAGTAATATAGTTTTACTTAAAATTGTACCAATAGTAATAGCTATTTTATTTATAGTAAGGGGACTAGGGTTGGGAATACCATATCTCAGCCCAAAGTTTGAAGAAAAAGGAGAAAGCCCTTCCAATATTACCGAGTGTGTAAGTGTCAAATAGTTAAGTATTTTAGATATTTATTGATACTTTATTCCTAACTTAAACTAGATTCTTAAAAACATAAAGCCAGAATTATGAAAAAGATACTAGTTCCAACCGATTTCTCTGATATTGCCAATAATGCTTTAAATGAAGCAGTACATATTGCAAAAAAGTCAAATGCTGAAATAGTGTTATTAAGTGTGGTTGAAGAAGGTTCTACAGGATCGATTAAAATTACTGGAGAGCTGATGAAGAAGGATGTTCAGGAAAACATTTACTTTATAAAATTAGTAGAAAAGACTAAAGAACGTATAGCCAAGGCTATAAGTGAACATAATGATGTAACGATATATCCTGAGATTAGAATGGGAAACCCTTTTCATAGTATTTCGGATATTGTAAGTGAACAAGACGTTAACCTTGTTGTGATGGGTACTCGTGGTGCTTCGGGTTTAGAAGAATTGGTTATTGGATCGAATACAGAGAAAGTAGTGAGGCATACTAAATGCCCAGTATTGTCGGTACATGACATGCCTTCTTCGAGCTATAAAGATATCGTTTATGCTACATCTTTTGATGATGATGAAGCTGGTTTGATAGATCTTCTAAAAGATTTTCAAAAAAAATACGACTCTACTTTTCATATGGTTTGGGTAAATACACCAAATAATTTTGAGAGGGATAAGCTCACCAAAATTAGAATGCGACAGTTTATTGAAAAGCATGGAATCACCAATTTTACGGTAAATATATATAATGATATCAGTGAAGAAGATGGTATTATTTCGTTTAGCGAAGAGAGAAATGCTGATATGATAGCCATGATTACACACGGAAGGACAGGATTTGCTCATTTAATAGCAGGTAGTATAGCTGAAGATGTGGTGAATCATACTAAAAGACCCGTACTTACATACAGTATCAATAAGTAAGAGCATAGAACATATTTATATGCCGTATCGATTTTTTTTCGAGACGGCATTTTTCTTTTCTTTGACATTGTAAATATCAATCAGTAGTAATTTAATACCCAAATGAAAAAAGTATATTATCTATCCTCTTGTAGTACCTGTAGCCGAATAATGAAGGAGCTAAATATTGGTGAAGAATTTGAGCAGCAGGATATAAAAAATGAAAAAATCACAACAGAGCAACTCGATGAAATGAAACGCATGTCGGGATCATACGAATCATTATTTAGTAGAACAGCTATGAAATACAAATCTATGGGTTTAAAGAACATGGATTTACAAGAAGAAGATTATCGTAACTATATTTTGGAGGAATACACTTTTTTAAAACGTCCAGTATTTATTGTTAATGATCAGATTTTCGTAGGAAATAGTAAAAAGAATATTGCTGCATTAGCTTCATATCTTTCTAATAACTGACTGTAGATTATGTTTGTTAATATTGATTAGGAATAAAAAAACCTGAATGCTATTAGCATTCAGGTTAAGTACCCAGAGCCGGGGTCGAACCGGCACGTCCGAAGACATTGGTGTTTGAGACCAACGCGTCTACCAATTCCGCCATCTGGGCAGATACTTAAAATCCAAAATGACTCAACTGATAAACCTGTTCCTCATTCGCGTTGGTTTCAACGCGCCTGTCTGCCGACAGGCAGGTCTACCAATTCCGCCATCTGGAAATATCAGTATTACTGAATTGGGATGCAAAGATGTCTAAAGATTTATTAATAAACAATATACTTGTTTGAGAAATTTTCATTCTACTGTAGTATGTTTTTTTTGTGAAAAAGCTATGGGTTTATCAGCGAATAAAATTTTGGTTTTCGCCCATACTTCTTTAAATAATTTAGAATTGCGATAGTTGTTCAAAGCTATATCATCATCCCAATAACTATAAGTGCTAAATACGTTTGGGTTGTGATAATCCTGATGTAATTCAAGGTGATTACATCCCGGAAAACCTCTAATTTTATGTTTACTTGATTCAAAAATAGAAATGAAACTCCCCACTTCATTTTCTTTAAAAGTCATTCTCACAAATCGTATTAACATACTAAACTTTTTAATGAAACATACTCAATGTCTAGTCTTCAAAATTAATCATTATGGTACTATCAAACTCTAGTCCTAATAATTCTGAGGCATTTCCCAAATAAATCCCTATTTCAAGTAGTCCTGAATCGTTGAATAAAACAAAATAATCACCTGGCTCTACCTGTCCATAATATTTATGAATGCTTCTGGATTGATATCGTCCAAAACTAATACTGAACTGCCTATTTTGATGAAGTTTTTCAAAAGCTTTATGCTCTATGTTGGTGATAAGATTTCCATAATGATCGATCCGAATAACATTACCTACAATTTGTTTTTTTGTAGCACGTAAATGTCTGCTTAGCATTTTTTTGTATGCAGGAATTGGTTTTCCGATATCCTTTAATGAAGTACCATTAGCAAGTTTCGCTGCAGTAGTACTGAGTAACTGTTTTGCTATAAAAGTTGAAGGGGTATTTGTAGATGGAATTTCTGCAGTTAGTTGTGCTTCATTATCACTTATCAGACCAAATAATCCGTTGTCAGTTCCCACAAAATAATGCCCGTTAAGTTTTATGGCTATCATTTTTTCTTCAGGATGACCAGTAGTTCCTACTGACACCATATGGGTAGTGCCTTCTGGAAAATCACGGTAACAATGTTTTAGTACGTATGAAGCATGAGAAATATCACTTTGAGCAATATTGTGGCTAATATCCACAATAGTAAGAGCTGAATTAATGCTTAAGATGTTTGCTTTTAATGAAGCAACATAATAGTCGGTAGTTCCAAAGTCTGTGAGTAAGGTAATTATAGCCATAGAAACATTCCGATTTTGAATAAAATACACAGAACCCATAAGATATTTGACATGAGATAGGTTATTCTGTATTTTTATGAAACAAAAATAAATATTTTTTAATCCGAAAATATAAATATCTCAACATTTGGTAGAAAAGATTATTACACTCGATAACATATCCCTTATCGATTTTTTAGGGGTGGAAAACAAAAACATTAAAGAAGTAGCTTCAGCATTTCCAAAGAGCAAAATTGTATCTCGAGGAAACGAAATTCGTATTCAAGGTAATACAACTGAAATCATTAAGATTAATGATATTATCAATTCACTACTGATGCATTATAATAAATATGGAAATGTAAATGAGGAAGATGTGCAGTCGTATTTAGCTAAGGATAGTAGTCAGGAAAGCTTAGATAAAGAAGAGGTATTGGTATACGGTACTCGTGGAGTTGGTATAAAGCCCAAAACTGCTAATCAACAGAAATTGGTCAAGGCGGCAAACAAAAATGATTTGGTGTTTGCTATTGGCCCGGCAGGTACAGGAAAAACTTATATTGCTGTAGCATTGGCAGTAAGAGCATTAAAAAATAAGGAAGTAAAAAGAATAGTAATTACACGTCCTGCTGTAGAAGCTGGAGAAGCGTTAGGGTTTTTACCTGGAGACTTACAGGAAAAACTAGATCCTTATTTAAGACCAATTTTTGATGCTCTGGGAGACATGATCCCTTCTGAAAAACTGAAATATTATCAAGATAATAGAATCATAGAAATAGCACCACTGGCCTATATGCGTGGTCGTACTTTGAATAATGCATTCGTTTTGTTAGACGAAGCACAAAATACAACCCCTATGCAAATGAAAATGTTTTTGACTCGTATGGGGCCAAATTCTAAAGTAATTGTAAATGGTGATTTGACGCAGGTGGATTTGCCTAAAAAACAATATTCTGGTCTTCTAGAAGCCACCAGTATATTGAAAGAAGTATCAGGAATAAAATTTATACATTTAACTGATAAAGATGTTGTGAGACATCGATTAGTAAAGGGAATAATAGCAGCCTATAAAAAGCACGATAATAATGATGATAAGTAAAAGTGCTGTAGTAAAATTGGTTGAAGATAATGAGGAGTTACAAAGAACCTATAAAATTAGAGAAGTAGTTTTTGTAGAAGAACAAAAAGTAAGTAGAGAAGAAGAATTTGATGAATTTGAATCCGTGTGCAAACATTTTTTAGCTACAATTGATGGTGAATCGGCTGGTGCTGCTCGATGGAGGGAAACGGAGAAAGGAGTTAAATTAGAACGGTTTGCTGTATTAAAAGAATTTAGAGGTCTTGGGGTAGGGTCGGCTTTGGTTGCTGCTGTTATGGATGATATTTCTAAGACTATTGATAACCCTAAAGGAAAATGTTACTTACATGCACAACTTGAAGCAATGCCATTGTATGCAAAATTTGGGTTTAAACCACAGGGTGATCAATTTTTAGAATGCGACATTGTTCATCAAACCATGTTGTATTAATAATGACTTTTCATTATTCACCTTTTAAATTTCCATTATCATCATTTTTGTATGCATAACTGGATTCCTTTCCCATTTCTTAGAATCACCTTTTTCTATATTTTAGGGATAATATGTTGTGTATATCTCAATATATCTATAACAAAAGAAATATTAATAATCACAGCGATAAGCTCCTTTATCGTTTACATAACTTTGATTTTTCTAGTTAAAAAAAATCTTTTTATATCTCTCAATCTGATTGTTTCTTCTGCTCTGTTTTGGTTGATTTTCGTAATAGGTTATTCTATAACTTGGTTCAATACACCGTCCAACAGTGAGCAACATTTTCTTCATAAGCAGGAGATACAAGCTTATAGTGCTGTTGTTAAGCAGCAGCCAGTATTGAAGACCAAAAGTGAAAGAATACTTGTAGATATTGAAGAAATAAAAACAGATGAAGGATGGCAGAAAGGAATAGGAAAGTTATTTCTATATGTTAAACGTGACTCTATTGGCTCATCTATCGAATATGGACAAAAGCTATTGGTGATAGGTAATCCAAATGAAATCGAAAAACCTAAAAACCCTAATGAATTTAATTACAAAGAGTATATAGGGTTTCAGGGCATTTATTTTAATCATTTCATAAATTCAAAGGAATACAAAATAGTTGGTGAGGGGTATGGTTCAGAAATT